>CALFRN010000327.1 GCA_937919085.1 uncultured Reyranella sp. | reverse complement strand
CCGCCGTGAAATCCGGCGTGAAGCGCAAGTCCGCGATCCGCATGCCCTCGACCACGCGTGCGGCACCGGCGGTCAGGCCGATTTCCTTCAAGGGCCGGAGCTTCGATGCGAGCTCGGTCCTGTGCGACGAGGGCCAGCGTTACCCGCGCGGCAGCGCGGGCACGTTCGCGGTCTGCCACTACCTTCCGAACGAGGCCAAGTGGGTGTTTCACCGCACGTCGACGCGCGAGTCGGCGGATGCGCGGCTGCGAAGGCTGATGAAGCATCCTGACGTGCTGAAGGTGGTGCTGAACGGCGGGCCGCATGCCGGCATCCAGAGCGCCGTCGTCTGGGTGGTACGCCATGATGGCCAGAACTGGCAGACCGTGATGGAAACGACGGGCGCGATGCAGCATCTGCCCAACTGATGGGGCCGTGCGCGCTCAGGCGCCACGTTCCTTCAGGGCATCGCGCAGCTCGTCGCTCGGCCGCACGTCGAGCACGCGGCTGTAGATGGCGACCGCCACCAGCAGCACCAGGCACATGAAACCGAACAGCGTGCGATAGGCCAGTTCGGAGCGGGCGCCGTCGGCCAGCGGCGCGAAGGCGCCCAGGATGACGCCCGACAGGGTCTGCATGCAGGCAACGCCCAGCATCACGCAGGTGTTCATGGTCGCCATGCCGCGGCCAATCAGCCGGTCGGGAAAGATCGCGCGGCCGTGGGTCATCACCATGGTGCTCGACGCGCTGAAGAAGCCGATGCCGACGATGGCGGCGATCGCCAGCCACAGCGGCGCCTCGCCGGCCAGCGCCAGGGTGCCGAGGATGAGGGCGATCACCACGGTGCCGCCGATGGCGATCCACTTGCGGGTGTCGAGCAGGCGATCGAGCGGGCCGAAAGTCAGCATGCCGATCTGGTAGGCCACCACCGCCGACAGCAGGACGTTGCCCGACTGGATGATGGTGAGGCCATGGACCTCGCGCAGGAACGGCCCGCCCCACAGGCCCTGCACGGTGAAGGTGCAGGCGTAGTTGCAGAAATTGAGGGTGAGGATGTAGGGCAGCCGCGGATTGCGCAGGACTTCGGCCAGGCCCGCCAGCAGTTCGCGCGGACTCTCGGCCTTGCGCCCATGGAAGGCATGGCCGGGCGGCGCGTCGCGCACCACCAGCCAGACGGCGACGGTGGCGAGTGCGGTGAAGGCCACGACAATGGCGAACACGCCGCGCCAGCCGATCACCTCGGTGCCCCAGCCGAGCGGCGTGGTGGCGAGCAGGTTTCCGACCAGGCCGATCGACAGAACCATGGCCGCCATGGTGGAAAACCGGTCGGGCGGAAACCAGCGCGAGATCACCACCATGCTGCCGATCAGCATGACGCCGAAGCCCGCCCCCATCAGGGCGCGGCCGGTGAGCAGGATCTCCCAGCTCGGCGCCAGGGTGAAGACGGCGGCGCCCGTCACCGCCAGCAGCAGCATGCCGCAGATCGTGCGGCGGGGACCGAAGCGGTCGAAGAAGAAGCCGCAGGGGATCTGCATGGCGGCGAAGCCGAAGAAGAAGGCGCCGGTGAGCGCGCCCAGCGCCTCGGGGCCGATGTGCAGGTCGTGCATCAGCTCGAGGCCGATGGTGACGTTGGACGCCCGAAAGAAATGACTGGCGACGTAGGCGGTGGCCAGGGTGGCCACGATCACCAGCGCCTGGCGCCGCAGCCTGGACGGCCTGGCGGCGGGGCCCGTTTCTGCGGGGCCCGATTCCGCGGGGCCCGTTTCTGCGGGACCCGTCGCTGCAGGCCCCGTCAAAGTCCTTGCGCGCCCGCCACCGCGATCGCCTGACCGGTCACCCAGGAAGCAAGCGGCGAGGCCAGGAACAGTGCCACGTTGGCGATCTCCTCGGGCGTACCGAAACGGCCGAACGGGATCGAGGCCAGCGTGCCGTTGTAGAGCGCGGGATTGTCAGTCCTGCGGCGATCCCAGACGCTGCCGGGAAAATCGACCGAGCCGGGGGCGATGCAGTTCACGCGGATCCTGTCCTTGGCATACATCGCCGCCTGCGTGATCGTGTAGTGAATCGCCGCTGCCTTGATCGCACCGTAGGGCGGCTGCCGTACGGCGGGATGAAGAGCCGAGATCGAGGAGATGTTGACGACGCTGCCCTGGGATTTCTTCAGCGCCGGATGCGCCTCCTGGGTGGCGTGGACGATCGCCATCATGTCGACGGCGAGGCTGCCGGTCCAACCCGCGTCATCGTCCGACGACCCGAAGGCCGAAGCATTGTTGACCAGCAGATCGACACCGCCGAGAGCCGCGACGGCGTCGCGCACATAGCCGCGCACCAGGTCGCCCCTGGAAAGATCGACGCTGGCGGCGTGGGAATTGCGGCCGAGTTTCGCGATCTCTGCCCGCGTCGCCTCGAGCGCCGCAGGCTCGCGGGCGCAGATCGAGACGTCGCCGCCGGCCGCCGCGAAGCCCAGCGCAATGGCGCGGCCGATGCCCCTGGAGCCGCCGCAGACGATGGCCTTCCTGCCGGTGAAATCGATGTTCATGTCTTCTCTCCCTTGCCGGCGCGCAGCCTATACCGGCCGGCGCCGACAGGGGACGAAAACCGCTCTCGCCCTGCGATACGTCCTTCTAGAAGGGTACCCCTTCGAGACGGCCCATGCGGCCGCTGGCGTAGTCGCGTTCGGCCTGGGCGAGGCGCTCGGGCGTGTCCATCACGAAGGGACCGGCAAACAGGAACGGCCCCTCGACCGGTGCGCCACCCAGCAGTGCCACGTTGGCCGGGCCGCCGGCAGTGGCCGCCAGCGCCACGCGCGTGCCAGGCGTGAGGATGGCCATCGTGCCGGCGCCGAGCGGCGCCCCCTCACCTGCCATTTCACCATCGAGAACGTAGAGGCAGAGCTCGGCGGCGGCATCGACGTCGAGCGTTACGGAAGCACCGGCATCGAGCCGCACGTGCGCGAATATGGTCGGCGTCGTCAGCACCATTGGGCCAGTGGCGCCCTCGATGCTGCCGGCGACCACGCGCACGCGCGCACCGGGGCGTTCGAGCAGGGGGATATCGGCGGCGCGCCAAGAGGCATAGGCCGGTTCGGCGAATTTCTCGGCCGGCGGCAGGCTGGTCCACAGTTGCAACCCGTGACGGCCGCCCTGCGGCTGTTCCGCGTGCAGGATGCCACGCCCGGCGCGGATCCATTGCGCGTCGCCGGGGCCCAGGCGGTCGCGGAAGCCCATGCTGTCGCGATGCTCCACGCCACCTTCGAGGAGATAGCTCAGCACCTCGATGCCGGCATGGGGATGCGGCCTGTCGCCGATGCCACGACGACTCCTGTGACGGTAGTGATCGACGAAGACGAAGGGGCCGACGGCCGGCCGCTGTGGCGCCGGCAGCGCGCGGAAGAGCAGCATGTCGCCGTCGTCGATCACGGGCCGGGCGGCGAGCAGGCTCTCGATCCCGCGGGTCATGGCTGGATGCATCATGGGCTCCGCACCATACCGCGGCCGCGCCTCAGATCGCCAGGTACTCGTTGCGCAGGTCGGCGTCGTCGAGCACGGCCTGGGCCGTCCCGTCGAAGACGATATGGCCCATGTCGAGGATCAGGGCGCGGTTGGCGAGTTCGAGCGCGGCCACCGCGTTCTGCTCGACGATGATGGTGGTGATGCCGAGCTTCTTGATCTCGCGCACGATGCTCTCGATCTCGCGCACGATCACCGGCGCCAGTCCCTCGTAGGGCTCGTCGAGCAGCAGCAGCTTGATATCGCGCGCCAGCGCCCGGGCGACCGCAAGCATCTGCTGCTCGCCGCCCGACAGGGTAACGCCCTCCTGCCGCCGGCGTTCGGCCAGCCGCGGGAAGTGCTGGTAGATCTGTTCAAGCGGCCAGCCCCGGGGCTCGGCGATCCGGGCGAGCAGGAGGTTTTCCTCGACGGTGAGGCCGGGAATGATGCGGCGATCCTCCTGGACAAGCTGGACACCGAGGCGTGCGGCCTGGAAATCCTTGAGCTTGTGCAGCGCTTCGCCATTCAGCCAGATCTCGCCCCGCTTGAGTTCCGGATCAAGAGCGCGCGCCAGCGTGCGCAGGGTCGAGGTCTTGCCGGCGCCGTTGCGGCCCAGCAGGGCCACCACGTCGCCTTCGGCGACCTCGAAACTGACGCCCTGGACGATGTAGCTCTCGCCATAATAGGCGTGGACGTCGCTGACGCTGAAAAAGGCGCCCGCCGCCGGGGAAGGGCTGGATGCCGGACCGGGCCCGGAGCCATGCATCGGCTTGGCCATCGCATTCATGGATGTGCTCCCCCCAAGTAGGCCTCCTGGACCCTGGCGTTGCCCCTGACCTCGTCGGGTGAACCCTCGGCGATGATGCGGCCCTGCGCCAGCACCGTGACGCGGTCGGCCAGGGAAAACACGACGTGCATGTCGTGCTCGATGATGACCTTGGTCATGCCGCGGCCCTTGAATTTCTTGAGAAGGTCGATGGTCGAATTGGTGTCGTGACGCGACATGCCGGCGGTCGGCTCGTCGAGCAGCAACAGCCGCGGCTTCTGGACCAGGCCCATGGCAAGCTCGAGGCGGCGCTTGTCGCCGCGCGACAGGCTGCCGGCAATGGCGCCCTTCTGGCCAAGAAGCCCGACTTCCTCCAGGCTATGCAGGGCCTCGTCGCGAATGTCGGTACGCGTCGCGACCGACCTCATGGCGTTCAGCCGGAAGGCGCCGTCGCGCTTGGCGAATGCCGGGACCATGACGTTCTGCAGCAGATCGAGGTCGGAGAAGATCTCCGGCGTCTGGAATACGCGCACGACGCCCATCTGGTTGATCTCGTGCGGCTGCTTGCCGGTGATCACCTGGCCGTCGAAAACGACGGCGCCGATGTCGGGCGCCAGCCGGCCGATGCAGACGTTCAGCAACGTCGACTTGCCAGCACCGTTGGGCCCGATGATGGCATGGGTTGTCCCCTCCTCGACCTGCAGGTCGACATCGGCCAGGGCGTGCAGACCGCCGAAACTCTTGTGCACGTCGGCGACGTGGAGGACGACATTGCGCGCGGTCATGCCGCTACTCCGCCGGCTGGGTCTGGGCGGCCGGAACCTTGTCGCCGCCGCCGGGGCGGCGATCGAACAGGCTCCAGATGCGGCGCAGCCCCTCCATGAGGCCGCCGGGCAGGAAGATCACGATCAGCATGAAGACGACGCCAAGGGTGAGGTTCCAGCCGTCGCCGACGAACAGCGACAGGAAGGAGACCAGCGGCCGCTCGATGGCATCCGGCAGGAAGCCGAACACGCCCTGCAGGGTCGTGACGCTGAACGAGGAGAAGATGTTCTCGAAATACTTGATGACCGCCGCACCGAGCACCGGGCCGACCAGCGTGCCGGCGCCGCCCAGGATGGTCATCAACACGACCTCGCCCGACGCCGTCCACTGCATGCGTTCGGCACCGACCAGCGGGTCGGTGACGGCCATGAGGCCGCCGGCCAGCCCGGCATACATGCCGGAGATGACGAAGGCGGCGAGCAGGTAGGGCCGGGTGTTGAAGCCGGTGTAGCGCATGCGGTTCTGGTTGGACTTGATCGCGCGCAGCATCAGGCCGAAGGGCGAGCGGAAGATGCGCAGGGCGATGAAGAAGCAGACGATCAGCGCGGCCGCGCAGAGATAGAAGCCGGCGTAGCCGCCGCCGCTGGTGTAGGTGCCGAAGAGATTGACCCGCGGCAGCCCGGCCTGCGGCGCGACGAACAGCGCGTCGATGATGCGCGGATCCTGGAGCGAGAGCTGAAGGCCGGTTTCGCCGTTGGTGAGCGGCGTCAGCACCGAATAGGCAAGGTTGTAGCTCATCTGGGCGAAAGCCAGCGTCAGGATCGAGAAATAGATACCCGAGCGCTTCAGGCTGACGTAGCCGATGACCAGCGCGAAGGCGGCGGCGCAGACGATGGCGAAGACGATGGCCGGGATGGCGTTCATGGTGAGGAGCTTGAACGACCACACCGCGGCGTAGGAGCCGACGCCGAGGAAGGCGGCGTGGCCGAAGGAGAGATAACCGGTCAGGCCGAACAGGATGTTGAAGCCGATGGCGAAGATTCCGAAGATGCAGAACTTCTGCATCAGCGCAGGATAGGCGGCACCGATCGGCTCGAGGATAAGCGGGAGGCAAAGAACGACGAGGCTGAAGCCGGCGAGCAGAAACCAGTCATTGCGGGCAGGGTTGTTCCACATGGTCTCATTCCTCCATGACGCCCTTGCGGCCGAACAGGCCGCGCGGAAGCGTCAGAAGAACGACGACCGCGACCAGGTAGATGATGATGTGGTCGATGCCGGGCACGATTGATTTGACCTCGTTCATGGAGGCGAAGGACTGCAGGATGCCGAGCAGGAAGCCGGCCGCCACCGCGCCCCCCAGCGAGCCCATGCCGCCGACCACCACCACCACGAAGGACAGCACCAGAAAGTCCATGCCCATGTGGTAATCGGGCGGCAGGATCGGCGTGTACATGACACCGGCCACACCGGCGACCACGGCAGCGAGGCCGAAGACGACGGTGAAGCGGCGCTGGATGTCGATGCCGAGGAAGCCGACGGTCTGACGGTCGTGCATGCCGGCGCGCACCACCATGCCGTAGGTGGTGAACTGCAGGAAGGCGAACACGGCGCCGATCACCGCGAGCGAAAAGAACATGTAGATGATGCGCCACCACGGGTAGGCCAGGGTCTGGCCCATGCCGAAGAGCGCACCGACATAGGCGGTGCCGGCAAAGGCCGGCGGTGCCGGCTGGGGGATCGGGTTGGCGCCGAAGAAGTGCTTTATGACTTCCTGGATGACGATCGCCAGGCCGAAGGTCACCAGGATCTGGTCGGCATGGGGACGCTTGTAGAAGTGGCGGATCAGTCCGCGCTCCATGACGATGCCGATGACCAGCATGACGGGAATGGCGAGCAGGATCGACGCCGGAACCGAATAGTCGTGCAGGAACCTGCCGAAATCACCCAGCCAGGCCTCGACATAGGGCGTGCGGATCTCGAGCTTGCTTCCCCAGGCCGTGGTCTTTTCGGGATCGACGACGACGCTTTCGAGCTTGAGCAGCTTGTCGAAGGTAACGGCGCAAAAGGCGCCCAGCATGAACAGCGCACCATGCGCGAAGTTCACCACGCCGAGCGTGCCGAAAACCAGGGTGAGGCCGAGCGCAATCAACGCATAGGCACCGCCCTTGTCCAGGCCGTTCAGCACCTGCAGGAGAATCGCATCCATCTTCGTCGGCCTACAACTGGTCGTTCATGCCGGTGAGCGGAAGCCGACCGCCCGAACCGGCGGTCGGCCACCAGATCATCGGCTCAGCACTGCTTGGCGGTCGAAGGTCCCAGATCCCCGCCGAAGATCTTGGGGTCGTACATGAGATCCTCGCGCGGCACGACCTTCACGATTTCCATGAGGTCGAACTTGTCCTTCGGCTTCTCCTTGCCGCGCACGACAAGGCAGGACTTGAAGCACTGGTGGTCGGCGGCACGGTACAATGTCTTGCCGTTGCCCATGCCATCGAACTCGAAGCCTTCCAAGGCCTTGATGACGGCGGGCGCGTAGAAGGTGCCGGCGCGTTCGCAGGCGTCGGCATAGAGCAGCGCCTGGACGTAGCAGGTCTGCGCCGCCTGCGACGGCGGCGTGCCGTATTCGGTGCCGAACGACTTGGTGAAGTTCTTGGTCGCCTCGTCGGGCAGCTTCCAGTCCCAGTTGCTGGTGCCGAGGATGCCCTTGACGGCATCGCCGGCGCCCTGCGCCATCAGTTCGGAGAACAGCGGCACGACGATCTCGACCTTCTTGCCGTTGACCATCTTGTCGCGCAGGCCGAACTGCACCGCCTGGGTCAGCGAGTTGACCATGTCCTTGCCGTAGTGGTTGAGAATCAGCACGTCTGCGCCGGAATTGAGCACCGGCGTGATGTACTGCGAGAAGTCGCCGGCACCGAGCGGCGTGCGGACGGCCTTGGCCGTCTTCCAGCCGAGCTTCTCGGTGGCGTTCTTGATCGACTCCTCCTGGGTCCAGCCCCAGGTGTAGTCGGCGGTGAGGTGGTAGGCCGTGCGGTCCTTGCCGTATTCCTGCGCGAGCACGGGGGCGAGCGCCAGACCCGACTGGTAGGCGTTGAAGAAGTGACGGAAGCCGTAACGCTTCTTGTCCTTGCCGGTGGTGTCGTTGGAATGGGTCAGGCCGGCCATGAAGATGACGCCGAGTTCCTGGCAAAGGCCCTGCACGGCGACAGCGACGCCCGACGAGGAGCCGCCGGAGATCATGATGGCGCCGTCGCGCTCGATCATGCGCTTGGCGCCATCGCGCGAGGCGTCCGACTTGGTCTGCGAATCGCTCTGCACGAAGGCGACCTTCTTGCCGAGCACGCCGTTGCCCTTGAGCGCCGTCGGCTTCATCGTCTTGAGCATGCCGCCGTCGCCCTCGCCATTGAGGTGCTTGACCGCGAGCTTGAACGCCTTGAGTTCGTCGTTGCCTTCATCGGCATAGGCGCCGGTCAGCGGGATGTTCCAGCCGAAAGTGACGGTCTTGCCCGTGGGCATGTTGCAGGACATGTCGGCGGCGTAGGCGCCGCGGACGAAGTGCATCGGGGCGGCAAGGCCCACGCCGGCCACGGCACTGGCCCCGAGGAAGCGGCGACGGTTGAAGCTGTCGAATTTCATATGATCCTCCCATGGATGCTGTTTGGCACGCCGCCGATTGAAGGCGTTCGCTGCCGACGTCATTGTTCACTATTCTGTTCATATTTCCATAAGACCTTGGTCTAGATAGATAATTTAGTAAATTTATTAGATGATTATGTGTAGTTGTTGTAAATTCTTGATACACGGATATGTCGACGAGGACAGATGGCCAGAAACTTGACCGGTCTGAAAATCAGGGCGCTGCGCCGGGATCGCAAACTGGCGCAAGGCGAACTTGCCCGCCGGGTCGGGATTTCGGCGTCCTATCTCAACCTCATCGAGCGCGACAAACGGGCAATCGCCGGAGGGCTCGTCGACCGCATCGCCGCGGAGCTGGGCGTCGAGCGCTCCGATCTCGACGGCGTGGCCGAACGACGCGTGGTTGCCAGCCTCGAGGAGATCGCGGCCGATCCGGAGCTCGCCAGCGGCGGTGGCCATCCCGGCCCGGCGGAGGACCTGGTCGGCCGCAATCCCGCCTGGGCGGCGCTCGTACTGCGGCTGTACCAGGCGTGGCTCGACCAGAACCAGGCAGTGCTCGCACTCGCCGACCGCCTCAATCGCGATCCCTTCCTCGGCGACAGCGTGCATCGCATGTTGACCAACGTCACCTCGATCCGGGCCGCAGCCGAGATCCTCGAAGCCGACGATGCACTGACGCCCGCCGACCGCCGGCGCTTCCGGTCCATCGTGGCAACCGACGCCCAGAAGCTTTCGGGTACCGCCCATGCCTTGCTCGAATTCTTCAACAGCGCACACATGCGCGTGCGCTCGGCGACGCCGGCCGAGCACGTCGATGCCTTCATCCTCGCCACCGACAACTACTTCCCCGAACTCGAGGCGGTGGCGGCGGACTTTCTTGCCGCCGACCGAACGCCCGATGCCGCGAAGGAGAAACTCCCGGACGCATCCAGCCGCTTCCCGCCCGAGGCGACGGTCGCCGAGCGGTTCGAGACGCGGCGCTTTCGGCTGCTCAAGCAAGCGTTGCAGCCTGTCGTCGCCGAACCCATCCAGGCGCTCGTCCAGAGCCATGCCGCGCTGGTCTCGGAGGAGTCCCGGACTCTGGCCACGGCGGCGCTGGCAGCCTATGCCGCCGCCGCCGTGCTGATGCCCTACGAACACTTCCTGGAAGCCGCCGAACGCTGGCGCTACGACCTCGACGCACTGTCCCGGCTGTTCGGCGTCTCGTACGAGCAGGCGGCGCATCGGCTGGCGACGCTGCACCGGCCGGGCGCCGAGGGCGTGCGCTTCGCCTTCATGCGAACCGATGCCTCAGGGTACGTCACCAAGCGGCTGCCGCTGCCGCGCCTTCCGCTGCCGCGCTACGGCAACGCCTGCCCGTTGTGGGCGATCCACGCGGCTTTCCAGAACCCGGGCGTGAGCGCACGCGGCTTCGGCGAATTGCCGTCGGGCGAGCAGTTCCTGTTCTTCGCGCGCGCCGTGGAGAAGCGACCGTCGTCGGCGGCTGCGCCGCGTCACCTTCTGTCGGTGATGCTTGCCTGTGCCGCAGAAGACGCCGGCCGCGTCGTCTACGGCGACGGCATCGACCTCGGCAAAGCGATGGCGCCGATCGGCACGATCTGCCGCCTGTGCCCAAGGGAAGCTTGCGGACATCGTCAGGAAGCACCGCTGATCACCTGACCGACGCCGGTCAAAAAGCCTGTGTGTGCCCCGACCCAAACCCTATAGGCTGCAGAAAAAGCTCTGGCGGGAAGCGGATCACATGGGCAAAGCGCGCATACTCATCGCCGAAGACGAGCAGAACATCGTCGAGTCGCTGAGTTTCATCCTGAATCGTGCCGGCTTCGATGTCGACACGGCGACCGACGGCACGGAGGCGCTCGACCGGGTGCGACGCCTGCCCTTTTCGGCCCTGGTGCTGGACATCATGCTGCCCGGCATGAACGGTTTTGACGTGCTGAGGGCAATCCGGTCGGACCAGAAGCTGGCGGCCCTGCCCGTCATCGTGCTGACCGCCAAGGGCCAGGCCGGCGACCGCCGGATGGCGGAGGCGATCGGCGCCAGCGCCTTCATCACCAAGCCATTCTCCAACGCCGAGGTGGTGGCACATGTCTCCCGTCTCGCCGGAGGTGTCGGCGGGCGATGAACCGCTGGTGGGCCAACGCCCAGGCCACGCGTGACGCCGCGACGCTTCTTCCCGTCGCCGCCGCGGCGCTCCTCCTGCCGCCTTTCATCCTGGTCTTTGCCGCTCCGGTGCTCGTCGCCGGAGTCCCGCTCATCGTCATCTACGTGTTCGGCGTCTGGGCCGCCGTCATCCTGGCTGCATGGCTATTGTCGCGCTGCCACGGTCGGGAGCCGGCCGACGAGAGCATCCCTTCGAAGCCTGAGGCAGAAGTGACCGAGCCGGAGCAGCACTGATGCTGCACGCCAATCTCGTCGTCGCGGTCTGTCTCATCTATGTCGCCATCCTGTTCGGCGTTGCCTTCGCCGGCGACCGCCGCGCGCGCAAGGACCCGGGCGGGTGGCTATCGTCGCCACTCGTCTACACGCTGTCGATTTCGATCTACTGCACTTCGTGGACCTTCTTCGGCGCGGTAGGTTCGGCGGCCGCCAACGGCATGGAATTCGTCACCATCTATCTGGGACCGACCATCGTCTTCGCCGGATGGTGGGTGTTCCTGCGCAAGCTCGTCACCGTCGGGCGCGTTCACAACATCACCTCCGTTGCCGACCTGATTTCCGCCCGCTTCGGCAAGAACCCCACGTTGGGTGCGATCGTCACGCTGATGGCCCTCATCGCCACCGCGCCCTACATCGCCCTGCAGCTGAAGGCGCTGACCGCCAGCTTCCAGGTCATCACCTTCCCGGCAGGGGCCGTCGTCGCCGCCGGTTCGAACCTCGCACCCGACTATGTCGTGGCCTTCTGGGCGGCGGCCGGTCTCTGCGCATTCTCGATCATCTTCGGCGTGCGCAATATCGACGTGAACGAGCGTCATCACGGTGTCATCGCAGCGATTGCCGTGGAAGCGATCGTCAAGCTGATGGCCTTGCTGGCGGTCGGCCTGTGGGTCGTCGTCGAACTCGCGGGAACGCCGGCCGAGGTCTTCGCCAACGCCCCGGTCAGCCTGCTGACGCCCGAAGAGACCTTCGGCGCACGCTGGGTCACGCTGTGTTTCCTGGCCGGCGCGGCGGTGATCTGCCTGCCGCGCCAATTCCAGGTCACCGTTGTCGAGAATTCCAGCGAAAGCCAGCTCCGCACCGCATCCTGGCTGTTCCCGCTCTATCTGTTCCTGATCTGCCTGTTCGTCGTGCCCATTGCGGTCGCCGGTCTCAACAGGCTGCCCACGGGATCCGACCCCGATCTCTATGTGCTGACGCTGCCGCTGGCCGCCGAGCAGAACATCATCGCGATGCTCGCCTTCCTCGGCGGCTTCTCTTCGGCGACGTCCATGGTCATCGTATCGTCAATCGCGCTGTCAACAATGATCTCGAATCATATCGTCATGCCGTTGGCGCTGCGCTTCTCGATCCTGCCTTCGGCGAGCGCGCCGAACGTCCGCCGCTTCATCCTCGGTGCGCGCCGAACGAGCATCGTTTTCATCGTATTTCTCGGCTTCCTCTATTTCCGGCTGAGCGGAACCTCCGATGCCCTTGCAGCCATCGGGCTGATCTCCTTTTGCGGCGTCGCCCAGTTTCTTCCCAGTCTGGTCGGCGGGCTTTACTGGAGATCCGCCACGCATGGTGGCGCCATTGCCGGCCTCGTCGGAGGCTTCATGGTCTGGGCGTATGCGCTGTTTCTGCCGAGCTTCGAGGGATTTTTCCTGATGCCGGCAAGCGTGATCGAAAACGGCGCCTTCGGCTGGGCGTGGCTAAAGCCATATGCTCTGTTCGGCCTCGCCGATTACGACCCGCTCGTGCATGCCACGTTCTGGAGTATCAGCATCAACCTCGCGCTGTTCGTCGGCGTTTCCCTGCTTTCGGAACCGACACCACTTGCGCGGCTTCAATCGACCCTGTTCATCGACATCTTTCGCCGCCAGACGGAAAGCGAGTTGCGTGTCATCCGGCGCACCGCAAAGGTTTCAGACCTGCACCGGATCGCCGATCGCATCCTGGGCCCAGCCGAAGCGATGCTGCTTTTCAACGACAAGAGCGGAGAGCACACCGTCACAGCCAGTGACGAGCTCATTTCCCTGGTCGAACAACGGCTGGCCGCCAATATCGGCGCGGCGTCGGCGCGGTCGCTGGTATCCAGCGTGGTCACCAGCGAGACGATCAGCGTCGACGAATTGAAGCGGCTCGCCGGTGAGGCCGAGCAGATCCGTGCCTACTCGGCCGAACTGGAACGCAAATCGCGCCAGATCGAGGCGACCGCCGCCCAATTGGCCATGGCCAACCAGCGCCTCCGTGAGATCGACGGTCAAAAGGACGAATTTCTGAGCCAGGTGAGCCACGAAGTCCGTACTCCAATGACCTCGATCCGCTCGTTCAGCGACATCCTGCTCAACAATCGCGATATCGACGAGGCGGAGAAACTGCGGTTTCTGGGCATTATCCAGAATGAGAGCCTCCGACTCACGCGGCTGCTCGATGGAATTCTCGATCTCAATCAAATGGAGAGTGGCGATCCCACCTGGAAGGAAACGCCGTTCGACCCCGAAACGGCGCTCGATCAGGCGATGGAAAGCTGCGAGGCCCTGGCCCGCGCCGCTGGCGTCACGCTCAAACGATCGGGCCGGGCGCGCAAGGCGTGGGTCTATGGCGATCGCGACAGGTTCGCGCAGGTCTTCATCAACCTGATTTCGAATGCCATAAAGTACAACCTGAGCACCGTACCGACGGTGACGGTGTCGAGTACTGTCCGCAAGGATGTCTATGAAGCTCGGGTCGTCGACAATGGCCCGGGAATTCCAGAGGCTGAACGCGAACGCATTTTCGTCAAGTTCGCGCGCGGACCGATGCCGCGCCCGGCTGGAGCAGGTCTCGGCCTGGCCATCAGCCGCCAGATCGTCGAACGATTCAATGGCAGCCTGTCGCTCGTTCCTGCCAAACCGCATGGAGCGGAATTCGTGGTGCGTTTGACGATGGCGCGCCTCTCGGTGCGGGACTAGCCAGTCGTGCCGACGCCAACACCCGGTGCCGAGCGACGGAAATGTGCAGTGCGAAGTTTGCCTATCAGGGACATCGCATGGTTGGTGCCGCGCCAAATCAGGATGATGCCGCCTCAATCAGTGTCCAGATCCCGGTGCCAAAGGCGCAGTCGGCGTGCCGAGATTCGATCCTGCGGTTCATTGCGATGACCATGCGCTCAGTGCTCCAGATCAAGCCGATCCGGCGCCGGGGCAACCTTGAGGTTCATTCGCCCCTCGTAGACCGGCCGTGCACCGGTGCTGGGGCCAGGATACTGCACGAACAGAACGGTGCCGCCGGTCTCGGTACGCATCTCGTACTCGACATGCGGATCTTCCATATAGACCAGCGTGCCGGGGCCATAGGTCTTTTCACCCATACGGAACTCACCCTCAATGACGTACCAGATCTGGGCGAAGTCGTGCTTGTGCAACGGGAACCCGGCGCCGGGCTCGTAGCGCAGGAAGCCGGCGTTGGGCACGGTCGGGCGCTCGGGCGTCGGATGGAACAGGAACTTGGTGACATTGCGGAATCGGCCCATCTCCCAGTCCATGTCGTCCGGGTGTTTGAACTCGGGCGCGTTGTGGGTCGGTGCGGTCATGATTGGCCTCCTCAGTCGGTCATCCGTCGTCGCCTGAGGCTATCACTACCGCCACGGCGGCGCAGGCGAGATCACGGCAGTCGCCCGCCTGGCCGCATGCCGGAATCAATGGTTCGCGACCGCTCCCGCTAGCGCCTGATTTGTGCCGCCAGGAACCTGGCGATGCCAGCGCCGTAGGGCGGGCGCAGCATCCGCAACGGGCCGATGTCGCGCTTCATCTGGTGGAACACCGACTTGCGATGGCTGAATTCGCGGAAGCCGTCGTAGCCATGATAGGCGCCCATGCCTGCCGGGCCGATTCCGCCAAACGGCAGCTCCTCCTGGGCGACGTGCATCACGACGTCGTTCACGGTGACGCCGCCCGCCGTGGTGCGGTCGATCACGCGGTCGCGCTCGGCGGCGTCTGTGCCGAAATAATAGAGGCCGAGCGGCCGGTCGCGGGCATTGATGTAGTCGATGGCCTCGTCGGTCTCGCGATAGGCGCGGACCGGCAGCAGCGGTCCGAAAATCTCCTCCTGCATGACCTTCATGTCGTCTGTCGGATTCAGGATCAGGACCGGCGCCATGCGGCGGTGCGGCTGCTGGCGCAGATCCTCGCCGGCCGGATTGATCTCGACAATCTCCGCTCCCTTGGCGCGGGCATCGTCGAGGTAGCCGGCGAGCCTGGCATAGTGACGGTCCGACACGATGGCGGTGTAGTCTCGATTGTCGCGCAGCGTCGGGAACAGGCGGGCGGTGGCGCTCTTCGCTTCGGCCACAAAGGCGTCGAGCCGGTCGGCCGGCGCCAGCACGTAGTCCGGCGCCAGGCAGATCTGGCCGGCATTCAGCGTCTTGCCGTTCATGATCCGCGCCGCCGCGACCGCCAGATCGGCGGAGCGGCCGATGACGACGGGACTCTTGCCACCCAGTTCGAGCGTGACCGGCACCAGATTCTCGGCGGCGGCTCGCATTACGTGGCGGCCGATCGCGGTGGCCCCGGTAAAGACCAGATGGTCGAAGGCGAGACTGGCGAAGGCCTGGCCAACTTCCGGCCCGCCGATGACGACAGCGATCTCCTCCTCATCGAAAGCCGCCCTGAACATCTTCTTCAGCAGTGCCGAGGTGGCGGGCGTTGTCTCCGACGGCTTGATCATCGCGCGGTTGCCGGCGGCCAGCACGCCGGCCAGGGGTGCAAAGGCGAGATTCACCGGGAAATTCCACGGGCTGATCACGCCCACGACGCCCTTGGGCTGGGGCCGGATCTCGGCCCGGGCGCCGATGAAGCCCAGGATGCGCGGGCTGGTGGCGCGCCGTTCGGTCCGCATCCAGCGCCCCACGCGGTCGCGCGCATGTTTCAGCGGACCGATCGAGGCGGCTACGTCGGCGAATGCCGTGGCTTCACGCGAGCGTGCGCCGAAGTCGGCCGCGACAGCGGTTTCGATCTCGGTGCGGTGATCGACCAGCAGGCCGATGCAGCGGTTCAGCCGGTCGACCCGCAGCGCTGCCGCAGGCGCGCCGTCACGCAATTGTGCGGCCTTCTGCCGGGCCAGAAGCTGGTTCAACTCAGTCGCGATGATGGGCGTTGCGGACATGGGCATTCTCCTGCCGCGGGATGGTAGGAGCGCCGGGCCGGCCGGGCAACGACAGGAACGGTCGGCGCGCCGGCACGCTGCCTTGACCTTGGTTCCGGTCCGGACCTACGTTTGCACACGCAGTTCCGCAGAATACCGAAGGAGGCCGTGACCGTGGGCGATGTACTGACGGCCTCGCATCCGCTTGCTGCAGCTCCAGGCGGCAGCGACGAGATTCCGGTGATCGACATCTCCGGTGTGCTGGCCGGCGATGCGGCTGCGCTTGCGAACTGTGCCCGGCAATTGCGTCACGCTTACGAAGACGTCGGGTTCTGGTTTCTGGCGGGGCACCGGATACCGCAGGCCCGGATCGACCGGGTGTTCGCGGAAGTGGCGCGCTTTCATGCCCAGCCGGTCGAGGAAAAGCTCAAACTCAGGATCAACGAGCACAATATCGGCTATCTGGCGATGAAGGCTGCCACCACGCGCCATTCCGACGTCAGCACCGGCAACAAGCCCAACCTGAACGAGGCCTTTTTCGTCAAGCGCGATCTGCCGGCCAACCATCCCGATGTCATTGCCGGCAAGCGGTTCCGCGGCGCCAATCAGTGGCCGGCCGCTCTGCCGGGTTTCCGCGAGGTCATCGTCGATTATTGCCGCGCGATGGAGGAGCTGTCGCTGGCGCTGCTGCCGGTTTATGCCGTGGCGCTCGACTTGCCGGCCGACCATTTCGGCCCCGCCTTCCGCGAGCCGCAATATACGCTGCGCATGTCGCACTACCCCCACACGCCACATCTCGACCCGAACGAGTACGGCCTGGCGCCTCACGCAGATACCTCTTTCATGACCCTGCTGGCGCAAAACAAGGTTCCGGGCCTTTCGCTGCGCACGGCATCGGGCCGCTGGATCGATGCGCCGGCCGTCGAGGGCACCTTCCTGGTCAACAGCGGCCAGATGCTGAACCGGTGGAGCAATGGACGCTTTCGCGCCACGCCCCATCGCGTCGTCAACCGATCGGGCGGCGACCGCTATGCCATTCCATTTTTCTTCGACTGCAGCATCGATCACGAAATGGTCTGCCTGCCGTCCTGCACCGACGCCGACCATCCGCCGATGTTCGAGCCGACGACCTACGCCAAGTGGATGACCTGGTATCAGAGCCAGAACTACGATCACGTGCGCAATGCCGACGGCGTGAAGCTGCAGGCGAACTGAGGGCAGGACGACCATCGCGTCGCCCGGGCCCGGCTCCAGGCCGATGCCCCCCTGTCTTCCCTGCTTTCGCGAAGAGGGGGGATAGACCCTATGTCGGCAACAGCTTCAGCCGCTTAAGCAGCGCGCGCTCCTGCTCCATCGTCTTCGCCATTTCGTCACGATAGGCGGGACCGTCGAGCAGCATCAGCGGCTGGTCGAGTCTGGCGAGAAATTCCAGATGGCGCGGTTCCTGCGCCGCGGCACGGAAGGCATCGGCCAGGATCTTCACCACGGCGGGATCCATGCCGCGCGGTCCGACGAGGCCGCCGGGGCTGTCGACGACGACCTCGAGGCCGAGCTCGCGCACGGTCGGCACATCGGGAAAGCGCTTGGCGCGTTCGGCGGTAAAGACCGCGAGCAGACGGAGCTTGCCCGCCATCACCATCGGCGCCCAGCCCGAGGACTCCGAGGCGAAGTCGATCTCGCCACCCAGCAGGGCGCGCAGCGTGTCGGACGTGCCGCGATAGGGCGCGTGCGTCCAGCTGAGGCCCTGGGCCATGCCGATACGCTCCATCGCCAGATGCTGGGTCGAGCCGATGCCCAGGGTGCCCCAATTCAGTTTGCCGGGGTTGGCCTTGGCGTAGTCCAGAAGTTCGGGCAGCGTCTTCCACGGCGCCTCGGCGCGTACCACAACGCCCATGACGAAGCCGGTGAGCTGCAGGATATATGTAAGGTCCTTGATCGGATCGTACTTGAGCTGCGGATTGAGCAGCGGCTGGCGCAGCATGCCCATATGCATCTGGCAGATGGTATAGCCGTCGGGCTTGGCGTCCTGCAGAGCCAGCGCACCCAGCATGCCGGCGGCACCGCCCTTGTTTTCGACCACCACCGGCTGGCCGAGTTTCTGCGCGACCGACTCAGCCAGGATGCGAAAGCCGCCATCGGCTGGCCCACCGGCCGCCCAGGGAATGATCAGCTTGATCGGACGGTCGGGGAATTTCGCCTGGGCACGAGCGGCACCCGAAGTGACAAGCGGCAGAACCGAACCGCCCGCGAGCACGGCTCTTCTGGTGATGGACTTCATGGCGTTCGACCTTTCTGTTTCAAGAAGTTTGGCCCAGGGCACGCAGAACGGGCAAGCATCGACCGCCGCCCTGTACCGCTGTTCGATGCGGACGAGCGTCAGTCCAGCGGATATACGTGCGCGAGAAAAATCCCGCGGGCGCACTCGCGTATTGCCGAGTTTCGGCACCGGTCTTGCAGGCGAATTGGTGCAGGCGGAGGCATCCAGTACGCGCTTCCTGCGATCGATGACCTGGGACACCAAGGACGTTCAACGCATGTCCGGTCGCGGACGACTGCACCAACAGCGTCCGCGTCACAGGGCGATGAGTTCGCCCGCGGCCACGACCACGATCTCACCTTCGTCGAGCGGACGCCATTTCCCACCGGTCACGGGAACGCTGGCGAGCATGGTGATCTCCTGGTCCTCGCCGTGATGGTCGAACATGACACCGGGCTTGTGGTGGACGGCTCGGTGGCGGTGGCGATGGCGGCACCACAAGCCAGGTGACGAAACCATACCATTGGCCTGGGTGCGCTGGTGACCGTGGCCGAATATGAACTCGCCGTCGCTGTACAGGAAGTTGGCGATCCCGAGCGGTCGCATGTCGGCGGCGAAGGCCTCCACGGCGGCGAGGCGTGCCGCCAGCGACGGTACGGCCAGCGGCGAAGCAGCAGCGCCAGCCCACAACGGCGCCATGCGTTCCAGCAGCACGCAGAAGGCCATCTCCGAATCGGTCTGGCCGACGGGATGGAAGCGCCCCGCCAAAGCAGCGAAATGCCGGTCGATCGCGTCGAAGCCACCATTGTGTGCAAACAGATGCATGCGCCCGCCCAGCGCGTGCGCGAACGGCTGGGTGTTGGCGTGAGTGTTGGGGCCACGGGTGGCGCGGCGGATGTGCGAGATCAGAAGCCGTGTCGGCAGAGGGCGGGTCTCGATAAAGGCGAGCCAGGGACTGTCGCCTGCCGGCTCGGGCTCCTTGTAGAGGCGAGCATCGAAGCCGTCGTGGAAGGCTACGCCCCAGCCATCGACGTTGCCGGTGGCCGGCGCACCATGTTCAGCGAAATGGCGGAGCGAAAACGTGGCCCGGGTCGGCAGGCGGCTGGACAGGGAGAAGAGTTCACACATACTGGATTCATTCACGGATCGAATAACGGGCACGGCATACGCGGCTTCGTCGGCGATGACAAACTGCCTTCATCCCAGTGGCTGACCGTGCGTAAGGAAAGCCTCGAGGGCGCTCTCATGCGGCGCCAGATCGAAATCCTGTGCGGCAATCCAGCCGTCGTCGTAGTAGGTGTTGCCATAACGCTCGCCACCGTCGCAGATCAGCGACACCAGCGAACCTGTCAGGCCTTCGGCCCTCATCCGCGAGGCCAGAACGCAGAGCGCGAAAAAGTTGGTGCCAGTCGATCCGCCGACCTTGCGGCCGAGCCGCCGCGAGAGCACGCGCATGGCGGCCAGAGATACCGCGTCAGGCACGCGCATCATGCGATCGATGACATTTGGCACGAACGACGGCTCGACACGCGGCCGGCCGATGCCTTCGATGCGCGAGGCCCGGTCGCAGGTCGCGCGGAGATTGCCGTCGGCATAGGCCTGGAAGAAGGCCGAATACTCTGGATCGGCCACACACAGCCGGGTGGCGAAGCGCCTGTAGCGGATGTAGCGGCCAATGGTGGCCGTGGTGCCGCCGGTGCCGGCACTCATCGCGATCCAAGCCGGCACGGGATGAGGCTCGCGGCTCATCTGCTCGAAGATCGTTTCGGCGATGTTGTTGTTGCCGCGCCAGTCGGTCGCCCGCTCGGCATAGGTGAATTGATCGAGGTAGACACCCCCCAGTTCCGCCGCGAGCGCTTCGGCGGCGGCATAAATACCCCCGCCGTCAGCCACGAGGTGACAGGTGCCGGCCTGGCGCTCGATTTCCCGAATCTTCTCCGTCGACGTCGTCGCCGACATGACGGCATGGAACGGCAGCCCGAGCAGCCGCGCGAAGTAGGCTTCCGAAATCGCCGTCGAGCCGGACGATGCCTCGACGATGGCCGTGTCGCCGCGAATGCGGCCGTTGCAGATGCCGAACAAGAAGAGCGAGCGCGCCAGACGATGCTTGAGGCTGCCGGTCGGATGTGTCGATTCATCCTTGAGGTAAAAGTCGATGCCGGCCAGCGCCGGCAGGTCGAGGCGCAACAGGTGAGTGTCGGCCGACCGGCGTTGATCGTTCTGGATCACTTCCAGGGCATGCCGCGACCATTCGGCGTCGGCATGGCGCAACTCCGATTCCGCGAGTGGGCGCAGCGGAGAGGTGTGCAAAGATGTTGCCTTTCGTGCCGATTGTGCTGTCGCAGACTACAGTCTCCGGCGGCACGGGCCAGCGGCGATTGCAGCTTGAGGAGATGGTCTGCGCGCCGCATCCCCTGCTCGTGCCGCGGGGATCGCGAGTATCGGAAATGCTGAAGTTCGCACGACACGACGGTCCTGAAACGAGGGTAGCGTCGGCCTCGAAGATTTCCGTGACGATCACCGGCCCGCAACCGAGGCCAGCGGCAGTTCGAAGGTGGCACTGTCGCCCCGGACGTCGGGTGGCAAAGGGGTGTAGGGCGAACCGGCGCGCACGCCCGCCAGGACACCGCGGTCGAACTCGGGGACGCCACTCGATCTCGCGATGCCTGCCTCGATCAGCTTGCCGTCACGGGCAATGACGATGCGCACCACGGTCACGCCGCGATTAGCGGCGACGGCCGCCTGGTAGCTGTAGCCTTCCAGCTTGCGCAAGACCTGCCGGAGGTAACCGTCGGCGACGCGGGCGCGGAGGTAGGCCTCCGCCGGACTGTCGGGACGCTCCGGCGGCTCGTCGGCGGGCTCGGCGACGGGCGGCGGCTCGGTGGCGAGCGCCGCCGAACGAGGTTCGATCCGAGGGCGCGGTTCGGACGGTGGTGGCGGCGACGCCAGCAGAGACGGCAACGGCGGTGCCGGGATCGGTGCCAACTCGGAATCCGGCAGAGCCGCGACCTCGGAGGGCGCCGGCAGGAATGCCGGAGCTGGAAGTGGCAGGACCTGCTGGTCCAGTGCCAGACGCGGCACCAGAGGAGCCCGTCGCGCGAGCGGCGCCGTCGAGGGCCGAGTCACCGGGAGCGCCTGGGTTGGCGAGGCGCGCCCCGGGGCGGCACGTCCAATCTCGGCTCGTTCCGGCAGCTCGAACGAGACTTCTATCGCGTTCTCGTCTGGCAGCACCGGCGGGCGCTGCACCCACGCCTCCCACAAACCCAGGGCCACCAGCGCATGCAGGAGGGCCGCCAGCGCCCATGCCGCGGGCGGTGGCAGTTCGGAACGCAGGGACCGAGAGTCGATAACGAAGACCACGACTACAAAGGCTAGGACGGAACGTCAGGCAGCGCCATCGGCGCAGCCGTCTCCTCATAGACTTGATCCTGCGGCAGGCCGCCGCCGATCGAGGGCCCCGGCACCTGCTTACCGGTTCGCGATCGAGACCAGCGGAAGATCGAAAGTAGCGCTGGCGCCCTTGATGTCATCGGGCAGCGGGGCGTAGGGCGAGCCGGCACGCACGCCGGCAAGCACGCCCCTGTCGAACTCCGGCACCCCGCTCGATCGGGCGATGGAAACATCCAGCAGCCGGCCATTGCGGGCGATGACGACCCGCACCACGGTAGTGCCACGGCTGACGCTGACGTTGGCCTCGTATTGATATCCCACCAGCTTGCGCGCGACCTGCCAGAGATAATTGTCGGCGACCCGAGCATGATTGTAGGCGCCGGCTGGGTTCACGAACGGAGAAGGCGAAGGCTGCTCGGCTGACGGTGCCGCCGGCGGTCGCGACGGGGCCGGCGCGTGTGGTGCAGGGCGAAGTGCGGGACGTTGCGGCGGGCGGTTTGGCTCAGCGGGCGGTGGCGGCGCCGCGGAAGCATGCGCTTGCGGCGACGGCTGCGGTTGTGGCTGTGGTGCCGGCGTCGGAGGCTCGGGTGCCGGAGGTTGGGGTCGGGCCACCTCCCGAGATGCCGGCGGAGCCGGTGCCGGCACATCATCGGGCTTCACCGGCGCCTGCGGTACCTGCGTCGGCTTGTCCGCGGTCCGGGGTGCAGGTGGACGGAGGCCAGGTTCGATCAGGGGCGCCGGCGGTTGCGGCGGCGCCGGTACAGGAGGTGGCTTTGGCTGCTCGATCTGTTCGACCGTAACCTCGATGGCCCGTTCAACCTGTTCACGTCGGGACGGATCGAGCGACGTTGCCCACAGCGCCAGCACCACCAGGATATGCAGCAGTATCGCCAACGCCAGCGCCACGGGCGACATGTGATCCGAACGAGATGAGGACGCGCTGACGGCGTGGGCCACGGGTTTCCTGCTTCAGTGCGCAGTACGGCGGGCAGCCAGTATACCGGCTGGACAATGCCCTTTGCACATTCTCCGGCCAGGATGTCGGGGGAGTTCCCTCACGCCGCCTGCCGGGCGAGCCTTCACCACAATGCCGCCACACGAACCCAGCCGCCCGGCCTGACGCCGTGCCGTTGGGACCGGGAGGACGCACCGACGCGGCGATGGTAGGTTGTCCGATCATTCCGACCGGGCATTACGTAGAGAAGGTGAACAGGATGGATTTCACGGGGAAAGTCGCGCTGATCACCGGCGGTGGCAATGGCATCGGGCGCGCGGCTGCGGCGGGCTTTGCAAAGCGTGGCGCCAAGGTTGTCGTCGTCGATCGCGACGGGGCAGCGGCGGAAGCCACGGCGGGCATCATCCGCCAGAACGGCGGCGAGGCGCTCGCCGTCACGGCGGACGTTACCAGGTCCGACGACGTGAAGGCCTATGTGAAGGCAGCGATTGACAAGTACCGGCGGATCGACTGCTTCTTCAACAACGCCGGCATCGAGGGCGTGGTCACCCCGACGGCGGAGTACGACGAGGCGGTGTTCGATGCCGTGATCGGCGTCAATTTGAAGGGTGTGTTCCTGGGACTGCGCCACGTGCTGCCGGAAATGATCCGCCAGGGCAGCGGCGCGGTCGTCAACACCGCCTCGGTTGCCGGCCTGGTGGCGACGCCGGGCATGCCGGCGTATGTCGCGTCAAAGCATGCCGTGATCGGGCTCACCAAGACCGCCGCAGGCGAGGTCGCGCGCCAGGGCATCCGGGTGAACGCGGTGTGTCCCGGTCCAGTCGACACGCGCATGATCCACGCGCTGGAAGAGCAGCTCGCACCGGGCAACGCCGGCGCCGTCAGCGAACGCTACCAGGCGGCGCAGCCGACCGGGCGCTACACGACCGCTGAAGAAATCGCCAACATGGTGCTCTTCCTGTGTTCCGACCTCGCCGCCAACACGACCGGCGGCCAGTTCGTGGTCGATGGCGGGCGGACAGCAACCGGCGGCGCCGTGACGAACGTGGTGAAGGCCCGAAGCTAGAGCATTCCGCCGGCGATCGTGTCGAAGCGGGACCTGATCTGCTCGACGGTCGGGATCCTGTCGGCTTCCATCTCGGGGAATTCGCGGGCAACGTCGACCTTGTCGAATTCGTCGAGATGCAGCGCGGCGGCCGCGTGATCGTTCTTCAGTGCGTTGAGCGCATTGTGCAGGTGAAAGATCTTCCAGTGTGCGGGGCCCTCGTGGTTGCCCGACTCAAGAAGGCCCAATCGCTCCTCGAAGCGCCGCAACACCTTGGTCAATTCTCCAGACATGACTACCTTCCCCTTCATTTTCCGCCACTATGTTGCGCGTCCGGCCCGCAGGCCGCAAGCTGCCGACGCGGCGTCGGCACGCGCACGGGAGATCTGTGGCCGCACCTCTTGACGCCGGGGAGCGGCCCGGCACACTCACGAACGCATCCGACAGCATTCCGTTCGGCACATCAGCTGGAGACTCCTCATGACCTACACACTCGAGCAACTGAGCAGCGACATCCGCTCGGCCCTGAAAGCCGATGCCGGACCCGCCGGCAAGCAGGCGATCTGTGATCTGGTCTCCAAGGTCCTGCGCGACGAAGACTTCACCGCCCGGCATCTGACCGCCGAGCAGTGCAAGCCACGCAAAGTGCTGTACGAGGATCCCGAACTCGGCTTCTGCATCTGCGGTCATGTCTACGAAAAGCCGGCGCATGGCGCACCGCACGATCACGGTTCGAGCTGGGCGATCTATGGTCTGGCGGTCGGCGACACCGAAATGACCGACTGGCGCATCGTCAAGAAGGGCGACGAGGCGAACCCCTCCCTTGTGGAGCCCGAGACGTCCTACGTGATGAAACCGGGCGATGCGCATTTCTACGATGTCGGCGTCGTTCACTCGCCCAAACGCGACGGTCTCACCAAGCTGGTGCGTATCGAGGGCGCAAACCTCGACCGCATCAAGCGATCCAACATCAAGGCCGCCGGATGACCAGCGCCGCGACGACGGCGAGCGGCAACGCGATCAGGCTGCCGGCGGCGAATATGGTCGCGAATGACCACCCAAGCAGGCCCTGCAGCGGCCCGATGCCGAAAGCGGCGAAGCCATAACCCAATTGATAGAAGGCGATGAGCCCGCCGGCCATGACCGCGGCCAGACGCGGGAACTCGCCGCCGCCGAAACTGATGCTGAGCGGCAGGAAACCCGAGCAGGCGAGCCCGGCCAGACCGAAGATGAGGATGCCACCCGTCTCGCCCGGCACACGCGCCGCGATCTGAAAGACGACAACAAGCGCAAGCGGCAGGCCGAGATAGATCCAGCGTGGCGGTACAAAACGAGCGACCACCGCAATGAGCACGCGCCCCACCGTCACCATTCCCCAGAAGGCGGTGAGCGCGAACGAGGCGCCCTGGACCGACACGCCGCGCTCGGTCGTAAGATAGAGCATCGCCCAATTGCCGTTCATGGTCTCGACGAAACCGTAGAGGAAGACCGATGCGGCGTAGAGCCAGAACCGCCGCGGCAGCTCGGACAGACCGATCGATCGGGGTGCATCGCCATCGCCGGCGGCTTCCGCCACCTCGAGCGGCTGCGTCACGGCGACGCCTGAGAGCACAACCACGAAGGCTGCCGCGGCAACAGGCAGCAGCCACCACGCCCCCAGGGCAACGACGACCGCGACCAGCGCCGGCGCCAGGGCGGTGCCGACGCCCAGCAGCGCGTTCAGCGCCAGGACCGCGCGATCGGCACGTTCCGGAAAAAACGCCTCGGCATAGGTGTTGAGTGCCATGACGGTGGCGCCAAAGCCCAATCCCAACGATGCAGTGGCAATCAGCAGCACGACGAAGGCCGTGTCGGGGACGTCGATGAGCAGGCGGCTCAGCGCCAGCAGGGCCATGGCGGCGAAATCGCCGGCAAAACCCATCAGCAGCACCCGGCGCAAGCCCCATCGCCGCGCCAGCTTCGGCGCCAGGCCGGCGGCGAGAATTGCGAACACCACCTGGGGCACGAACATCACGCCGTAGCGCGTGCTGTCGAAGCCGAACCCGTCCGGACTGGTGAAGATCGAACTGGCGGCCGGAAACGTCACCAGCGCCAGGCCCTGCATGACAGCGGCCACGTATACGAGACCGACCTCGGTGCGGCTCGCCGCTTGCGAGGAACCCGCCACTACCCCAGTACCTTGGGTGTCTTGTAGAGCGGGAAGCCGTTGAACGGCTTCGACCGGTCATGATCCGGCATTTCGTAGAAGCTCGACTTGGCGGTGTTGTGCAATCCACCATCGACGCGAAGCGCGATGCCGGTAACATAGGCCGCGGCATCGCTCAGCAGATAGACGATGGCGCCGGCGATCTCCGATTCGGTGCCATGGCGCTTCAACGGGATGCGGTGCTTCACGTTGCGCAACACATCATGGGCGCGCTCGGGATAGCGATCGAGCCCGGAGGACGCGATGAATCCCGGGATGACCGAGTTGATGCGCACGCCGGAGTGCGCCCATTCGACCGACGCGGTGTAGGTAAAGTTGGTCTGGCCGGCGCGCGCCGCGCCATTGTGGCCCATGCCGGGCATGCCGAGTTCGAAGTCGGCACCGACATTCACGATGGCACCGCCATTATGATCCATCCAGCGCAGATAGACTTCTTTCGACACCAGGAAGGTCGCGGTCATGTTGTTGGCAACCACGGCATTCCAGCCGTTGAGCGAGATGTCCCTGAGGGGCGCCGGAAACTGGCCGCCGGCATTGTTCACGAGACCATCGATGCGCCCACCCCAGGCGAGCACACCATCGATCGCCGCCTTTACCTGGGCCTCCTCGCGCAGGTCGGCAGCGACGGTGAAGGTATCGTCGTCGCCCAGCTCCCGTCGCACCTGGTCGAGCTTCTCCTGCGTGCGCCCGATCAGCGCCAGCCGCGCGCCAAGCGACTTCAGCTCGTGCGCGGTGCAGCGGCCGAGGCCGGAACCGCCACCCGTGACGATGATGACCTGCCCCGCGAACAGGCCAGGACGGAAGACGGAGTCGTAGGTCATGTGCCGCCCTTGCCATCGCGCGTCGCGATGCGACCGAGATGGCGCTGAAGCAGGCGAATGATCGCGAACCCGACCTGGAGCGTCACGCCGAACAGCAGGATGCCGATCGCGAACAGGACGAGTTTGTCGGCGAGTCCGTGCAGGAGCGCCGCCTCGCGCAGGATGACCGCGATGCCTTCGGTAACGCCGATGGCAGCGCCGGCGCTGGACGACATCACCAGCACGAAGAAGGCACGGGTGATGTTGGGCAGAAACAGCAGCGCACCCAGAGGCGAGCCGCGGCGGAACTGCTGCAGGGCCTCGGCACCGTTGTCGGCCACGTAGGATGCCGAGTAGGGCACCAGTGACAGTGCCACTGTCATGATGCCGGAAGGCGCGACGCCGACACCGAATAATGTCGCATCGCGCGGGATGATGTTCAGCAGGAAGAACATGACGACGAAAGTCGGGGCCGCCCGCATCAGGCCGATAACCGGCGTGGCCACGGCGCCCGGCACGCCGCCGCCCAGCCGTGCCAAGGCAAGCAATCCGCCCAGCGCCAGACCCAACACAAGCGCGATGGCGGCAATCTCGAAATTGACAACCATTCCCGCGAGCAACTGCTGGAAGAAATCGTCCGGAATCTTCGACAGGAACGGCATCATGGTGCTTCATGCCTCCGTTCCAGCAATATGCGCAGCTTGCCGCAAAGCCAGACCACGATCATCACGACGACGACGTAGAACACCAGCAACAGTGAATAGGTGCTGGCGCGGCCACTTGCGAAGGCGGTGATGTCGGTCAATGCGCTCAGCAGCTCCGGTGCGCCGATGAAGCTTGCGATCGGCGTACCCTTGGCGGCATTGATGAGGAACGACACGATCTGCGTTGCCGAGCGCCCGACGGCGCGGCCGAACAGGGTCCTCGTCCGAATGGACGCACTGCCACGTTCGGTTCGCAGGGTATGCATCGCCTCGGCGATCGCCTGGCCGGCATTGCTGCCGTTCATCAACCCGAGCGCCACGATCGCCGCGCCGAGCGCTACCGACGACGAGTAGGGGAAAATGGCATGAGCCACCGCGGCGGCGATGACAAGCGTCAGCACGACCGGTGACGATTGCAGGACGATGGTGACCGCCCGCCCGGGCCATCGAAGCAGGCGCCAGCGGGTGCTCTGCACGGCGCCGAGCACGAGCGCGAAGATCACGGTCGCAACAAGTGCACCAGCGACGAGAATGAGTGAATTGACGACTCCTGCCTTGAACAGAGACCAGGCGGGCATGGTCTTGAACATCGGCAACGACAGATCGAAGCCGGTGTTCGCGCGGAACCATTTCTCGAACGCGACCACTCGGCCGGCAAATGGCGTCGGCTCGAGATCGGCCTTGAGCGCGGGCAGCACGCAGGCCGGATTCGCGGCCCCGGTATCTGCATTGCACTCCGGGCGGCTCCAGACAGCCTGCTGGCGTTCGAGAAAGCCGGTGCCGACACGGTTCTTGCGCGCAATGTCGATGAAGACGCCGTCGCGGTGGAATATCTGGCTCATCAGCTCGAACGCCCGCGCCAGACGGTCGGTAGCGGGAATGCGCGCCACCGCCATGCCCCAGGGCACCTGGGCGAAGCCGAACTTCTTGTCGTAGCGCGCGGCAAACCCGGGATCGGTGAAGTAGTAGTCGAAAAAGCTGTCGTCCTGGGCGGCCAGGAAGCAGGTCTCGTCGCGAAGCCGGTCCGGCAGAACGCCCGCCTCGTCGAACAGCATCAGACGGGCGTTGTGCGAGACGATCTGGGCGTTGGAGCCGTTGCCGATGTTGACGCAGATCGTGCGGCCGGCGATGTCCGGCCAGCCCTTCACGGCGAGCGCGCGTGGACCCACGATCGTCGACTCGGATTGGTAATAGTGCGGACGGATGAAGCGAACCTGTCCGTCGCGCTGGGTGTTGTGCCCCATCGTCGCCAGGATGACGTCGATGCGGTCCCCGGCAAGCAGCGGCACGCGACTGGCGGCATTGACACGGGTAAACACCGGCTCGACGCCCAGATGCTTGGCGAGCTCACGGCCTACGTCGACATCGTAGCCGCTGCGCGTTTCGCCATCGCGCGTCCCGAACAGGGGATAGTACTCACGCACGCCGGGGCGAAGCCGGTTCTCGCAAAAAACCCGAACCAGTCGGTCGAGATCAGGTTTGAGGCAGGCACCCGACACCGAAGCCTCCGCCCGCGCATCCTCGATCAGCTTGGTGAGAGCGGCGTCAGGCGTGTCTGCTCTCGCGACGGCGGGAAGCACCGCCACTGCACCTGCCAGAAAGGCGAACAGAACGAGCAACGAGGACCGCCACACCGGCATCTCAGATGGCCGCGTTCGAATGAACAATTTCCACGATGTGCATTTCAGCAAAGGCATAGGGGCCATATCGGTATATCGATCGTCCCTCTTCGGCACAAAGTACGGCCGGCGTCATGCGGGCAAGTTTTTCCTCGGAAACATGGATCAGGGTTGTCATGACAACGCTGAGAGAAAGGCCCCGCGCGCCTGCCACCGTGCGCGAGCGTTCGACGTCGACAAATGCATTGTGAGTGATGACCGAACGGCCACCCGGCGCAAGATGATCCTTCAAACCCTCGAGAAAGACGTCGAGCAGGCGCCGCCCATCGGTGCCGCCGGCGCTCCAGGTCGGCAGACGGCCGGCCACTTCGACCGGTTCCATCGGGAAGTGCGGGAGGTTGGCGACGATCAAATCAAAGCGGCGCCCGGCAACGGGCTGCCACACATCCCCCTGATAAATTTCCGCGATACGACCGTATCCCAGGCCCTGGAGCAGCAGCCGGCTGGACGCGACAGCGTCACCCTCGATATCGACGCCACAAAGCGCGGCGGCACCCAGCCCCCCGAGGGAAGCAAGCACGACTCCACTGCCGGAGCCGATTTCGAGGACGTGGGTCTTGCGGACACGGTCGGCATCCGCCCGCAGAAACTGAATGAGCGAGGCGGTATACTCGCTTGGCCGCAACGCCCGGACTGGTGCACCGATGCGAGAGTCAGGGGCCCGCACCGGGATCGGCCTCGACTCAGGCAAGACGGCCTCTGGACGGCGCGTGATCGATCTCCGCCACCGCAACAAGCCGTTTGGCGAGTTCGGAAGCAACTTTGTCCCCGGGAAACCGGTCCACGATCTCGCGGTAGCGTTCCGAAGCCAGCGAGATGTCTTCCGCAACCAGCGCCTCGTAGGCCAGGCGCGTCATCCTGCACAATTCGATTGTCTGCGGGTCCGGTTCGAATTCCGGGGCGACACCGAGGACACCGACCAGTTCGTAGATCGGAATCTTTGACCGCCGTCCCTTGACCGCGACATCGTCGATCGGCCGGACGACCAGACGTTCGCCCGCTTCCTTGAAGACGCTGTGGCTAACGCAGATACGGGTGCCATATTCCTTGTTTATTCCCTCGAGGCGCGACGCGATGTTCACGCCATCGCCCATGACGGTATAACTCATTCTCTCCTTGGACCCAATGTTGCCGACGAGCACGGCGTCGCAATGGATGCCGATCCGGACCCGCAACGGCTTGAGACCTTCCTGCTGCCAACGATCGTTCTGGGCATCCATCGCCTTTTGAATGCGGAGCGCGGCAACACAGGCTCGCCAGGCGTGGTCATCGAGCAGGGCGGGTGCGCCCCAGAAGGCCATCACGCCATCACCGATGAACTTGTCGATCGTGCCGTGCTCTTGGTTGACCGCCTTGGTGACGATCTCCAGGTACGTCGACACCCTCAACAGAAGTTCCTGCGAAGGCACCTCTTCGGAGAGGGTCGAGAACGATTCGAGGTCGGAGAAGAAAATCGTCAGGAATCTGCTGTGACCGCCAAGCTCCAGCTTCTGATCCGATTCCAGCAACTGGGTCACCAGGCCGACCGGAACGAAGGCCGAAAAGGATTTCACCGCCGTGTCGAGCGTTTCGATCGCCTTGGACAACACGGCAATCTCGCGTACCGGTGAGACGATGACCGGCAAGGTCTCCGCCCTGAGTTCCTGAATCCTGCCGACTTTCAAAGCAAGTTTCTCGAGCGGGCGGGCGATGGCTCCGGTCAGGAAGTAAATAATGACAATCTGCAGCGCGATCGCGATCAGACCGAACACGAACAGGCGGTTGTTGTTTTCCTGGAACGCGCCGGTGAAATCGTCGACCGGCGTGATGATGAAGAGCTGCCACCGCTTGCCGAGCTCGGGAGGAAACGTGGAGAGGCTGGCAAAATATTCCTTGCCGGCATGGACGAAGGAGTACTGCTGCTCGTGCTGGCGGGGGCGTGCGCTGAAGGCAACGGCCGGCAGGTCATTGTCGAGAGAGGTGATGTGATTGAGTTCCAGTCGCCCATCTACATTGGCGTAGGTTTTCGACAGGTCCGACGCCGAGATGACCCTGCCCTGGTGATCGATGATGTAGCTCAGGGTGCCCGGGCTGACCTTGCGCTCGGCAAGATATTTCGACATGCCGTCGAGGGTGATGTCGGCGGCAGCGACGCCGAGCACCTTCCCATCGGCATAGAATGGCGCGGCAACGGTGATGCCGATCAGGCCCAGTGTTGCAAAAACATCGGGATCGGAAATCATGGTCGACCCCGCCTCTACGGCGCTGCGATACCAGAGCCGGACCCGCGGATCGTAGGTCGTCACCCGTTCGGAGGTACCGAGTTCCACGCCTTGTGGATCGAGGAAGACGTAGCGGTCCACGCGATCCACGCCTGCCCCCGGCTCGATCGAGCGGTCTGCGAACGTGGCGCCCTGGGGCGGCAGCCTGCCCTGGATTTCCACCGACGGGTCGACACGCCGGGACTGGCGGAAGGCACCGTCCTGCAAACCGACATAGACGCTGACGATCGTCTTGCTGTGCAACAGGATGCTCTGAAAATACTTCAGGCAGCGATTGTCGGCATAGAAGCCGGGTACGTCGTTGCCGATGGCCGCGGCGGATCTCACCAGCGACGTTATGGGATCGAATTCGCCCTTGATGTCGTCGATGGCGTCGGTGCGGAATCGTTCGATGAGCTCGCCGGCATTCAGCCGGGCGATCCTGTCGTTGGAAATGTAGGTGACGATAATAATGGCGAGGAATACCGGCACCGTGAGAAACGCAAACGCCGCCAGAATACTCGGCTTCAGTCGCAGCTTGTTCCTGAAGAGAGTTCTCATGGGCCAACCGTCTTGAGTGTGACGAGGTTGGGCTCTGCCGCAGCCCCGGCGCACGGTCCGTCCTCGAGAGGGAATATCGTATCCTACAGCAAAGACGAATCACCGTCCATGCAGGCAGCCAATCGGCTCAGAGTGGCGGACGTTTGAGATGCCAGTCGGTCGATTGCTGATAGGCATGTCCGGCCGCGAGGAGCCCCGCCTCGTCGAAGGCGCTGCCGACGATCTGGAATCCGATGGGGACGCCGTCGCGGGTCATGCCACCGGGCAAGGTGAGCGTTGGATGGCCGCTCATGTCGAATGGCGCCGTATATTTCAACCGCGCCGCAACGGTCTCCGGATCCCGCCCCGCCGCCTGCAGCGCCTCAAGCGACCATGCCGCCACTCCCATCACCGGCATCAACAGCAGATCGACCGACGCCAGCAGCGCGTTGAGCCGGCCGGTCAATGCAGACCGACGCAGTTGCATTTCAACGAGCTCGGTGGCGCGCAACCGCAGGCCCGTATCGAGGAGACCGGCCAGCACCGGCCCGTACTCGGCCGCACGAGCCGGATAGGTCGCTCTGTGGGCAACGGCGGCTTCGGCGGCACACAGCGGTACCCAGTCGATTGCGGCGGCAGCGAACGATGAAGGCAACGTGACGTCGACGATTGCCCCGCCCGCATGCGTCATCGCCGCTACGGCGCCATCGAGTGCCCGCCGCGCGTCGTCATCGATGTCGCGCAGGTTGTTCGGGACACCGATGCGGCGGCCCCGCACGCCGGCGCCGATCGCGGCGGCGTAGTCGCCGACCGGCACGCCGGCCGCGGTCGGATCATCGGGATCGGCGCCGGCGATCACGCCCAGCACGATGGCGGCATCGAGCGCGCTTCTGGTCATCGGCCCGACATGATCAAGCGATTCGGCAAGCGCGAAGACTCCAGCGCGACTGACCCGGCCCCAGGTCGGCTTGAGGCCCGTGAGACCGTTCATGGTCGATGGAAAGCGAATCGAGCCGCCGGTATCGGAGCCCAGCGAGGCAAAGCAGAGCCCCGCCGCGGTCGCCGCACCCGAGCCCGACGACGACGAACCCGTCCAGTAGGCCGCATTCCATGGATTGAGCGGCGCGGGAATGGCCGGATGGTGAGCGCCGAAGGCCCCTTCGGTCATCTGCAGCTTGCCCAGCATCACCGCGCCGGCCGCCTTGAGGCGCTCGACGACGGTGGCATCCCGAACCGGCACATTGTCCCGATGGATCGTCATGCCGGCGGCGGTCACGATGTCCTTGGTATCGCAGAGGTCCTTTACGGCAATCGGCACGCCATGCAGAGGTCCGCGCGACCTTCCGGCCGCGGTCTCGGCGTCGAGGCGCGCGGCGTCAGCCAGCGCCCGTTCGGGCGTGAGCGTGGCAAAGGAGCGGATCTTGGGATCCACGGTCTCGATACGATCCAGCATCGCCGTGGTCGCCTCGACCGACGAGAGCTTGCGCGCCCTCAGACGCCGGGCGACCTCGCCCAGCGACAGATAATGCAGATCGGCCGCCATGCGCGTTCCCTCAAAGCGTCTTGTCCATCACCTGGATATTTTCACCCCGATAGTCGAGCCGCTCAAGCGACCTCCAGCCGAGACCCGCATAAAGATCAGGCACGGTGGAGGTGAACAGATAGAGCCGGTCATAGCCCAGACGCCGGGCGGCACTCTCGACCGTGCGCACCAGGGCCGAAGCGATACCCTTCTTGCGATGTTCGGAGGGCACGAAGACGCTGGCCAGCCACGGATTGCGTGGATCGCCTTCGAGATCGTCGAAAATGAGCGAAGCGGTGCCCGTGATGCCATCATCGTCGCCGAGGGCGACGAACGCGACCGGCACACGGTCGACATTCATCTTGCCGCGGATCCGGATGATGCGCTTCTCGAGCGTCTCCTCGGGATTGAGATGTCCCCACTCGCCGAACCCCCAGGTCGCGACCTGCACGGCCAGATCGGGGCGTTCGACGAGCGGGACGATCTTCATTCGGTCAGCCGACTTCCTTGAGGTTCACGGCCGCTTCGCGGCCGCGCTCGCTGGCCACTTCGTAGCCGATCTTCTGGCCTTCGTTCAGACCGTTCATGCCCGCCCGCTCGACGGCGCTGATATGGACGAACACGTCCTTGCCGCCGCCGTCGGGCTGGATGAAACCGAATCCCTTGGTGGCGTTGAACCACTTCACGGTGCCTGTAGCCATTTCTCTCTCCGTTGGGCGAGCACACACAAATACGCCGGCGATGCGCTCGCTGCTATCGCCGGTGACAACTCGAAGAATTTGGTGGGGAACTCGTGAGAGGAGTTCGAGGCGGCAGAGGGCCGGGCCGCCAAAGCAGGGCCAAGTTCGCAAGTCGTAAGACCGCGTATGCTAAAGCACGATCTCGAAGTCAAGCTACGCGCCCTCTCGCCGTTTTGTCACATCGTCGCGCCGATTTTCCACGGTTCGAACTCGTCGTCGCCGATGCCCAACACCTCTGATTTCGTTTTCTGCCCCGAAGCCGTGGCAAGAATAAGGTCGAAGATTCGCCGGCCGTTTTCCTGGATCGTCTCCTCGCCATCGACGATGGTGCCGCAGTTGATGTCCATGTCGTCGGTCATGTGACGATAGAGGGCGCTGTTGGTTGCAAGCTTGAGCGACGGTGTCGGCTTGCAGCCGAACACGCTGCCGCGGCCGGTGGTGAAGCAGAGGACATTGGCCCCGCCCGCCACCTGGCCGGTGGCCGAGACCGGATCGTAGCCCGGCGAATCCATGTAGACGAAACCCTTGGCGGTGATCGGCTCGGCATACTTGTAGACATCGACCAGGTTGGTGGTGCCGCCCTTGGCGACGGCTCCCAGCGATTTTTCGAGGATGGTGGTGAGGCCGCCCGCCTTGTTGCCGGGCGAGGGGTTGTTGTTCATTTCGCCACCGGTCCTGGCGCAGTGATCCTCCCACCATCTGATGCGCTCGACGATCTTCTCGCCCACCTCCTTGGTGACGGCGCGCCGCGTCAGCAGATGCTCGGCGCCGTAGATTTCCGGCGTTTCCGACAGCACCGCCGAGCCGCCGTTGCGCACCAGAAGATCGACCGCCGCGCCCAGCGCCGGGTTGGCCGAGATGCCCGAGTAGCCGTCCGAGCCGCCGCATTGCAACGCCAGGATCAGCTCGCTGGCGGGGATCGCCTCGCGCTTCACGTTGTTGGCCTCGGGCAGAAGCTCTTTCAGGAAACCGACGGCGCGCATCACGGTCCTGGAAACACCGCCTTCGTCCTGTATCGCCATCGGAATCAGCTTGGGGCCTTCCTTGAGGCCCTCGGCATTCATCAGGCCCGAAATCTGGTTGGTCTCGCAGCCCAACCCGAGCACGACCACCGCCGCCATGTTGGGATGGCGCGTATAGCCCGCCAGCGTACGGCGCAGCACATCCATCTCCAGCCCTGACGCCGCCATGCCACAGCCGCCGCCGTGGGTGAGCGGCACCACGCCGTCGATGTTGGGAAACTGCGCGAGCAGCGGCTCGAGGTGGCGGGCGATCATGCGGCTGGTGGCGGCCGAACAGTTCACCGTGGTGACGATGCCGATGTAGTTGCGCGTCGCGGCGCGGCCATCGCCGCGGCGATAGCCCTGGAAGGTGACCGGCGGCACGACGTAGTCGGTCGGGTGGGCATCGACACAGAAGGCGTAGTCGCGTTCGAAATCGCCCATGACGCAATTGTGCGTGTGGATATGCGCGCCCGGTGCCATGTCCTCGGTGGAGAAGCCGATGATCTGGTTGTACTTGCGCAGCGCCTCGCCCTTCTTCACCGCGCGGGTCAGGATCTTGTGGCCCGGTGGCACGCGCGTGGCCGCGGCCACCTCGCCCTCGACCCTGGTGCCGGGCAGGATGTCCATGCGCGCCACGATGACGTTGTCGCCGGGATGCAGGCGGATGGTGAGCGGTGCGGTCATGGTGTCCTCGCGGCGGCAGGGGGGATCAGGCGGCGCGCCTGGCGCGGATGGCGTCGATGGCGGCGAACAGTTTCAGGCAATCCGATTCGCCCAGCGATTTCAAGGGCGCCCGCATGCGGCTCCATGCGATGGCGTCCTTGCGGCGATGGCCGACCAGCGCCTTCACGGCCGGCGTCACGGCATAGGGCAGGACTGCCTCGACCATGGCATTTATGCGCGGCTCCTCGATGCCGTCGATCAGCGGCTTCATCAGGTCGGGCGCGATGTTGGCGAGGCCGGTGATGGCGCCCGAAGCCCCGAGGTTCATGGCCTTGGCCAGCAGCCGTTCGTCGCCGATCAGGATGTGCAGCTCGCCGTGATGCTTCAGGAGCGCCTGGGCATTGTCCCAGTCGCCGGACGAATCCTTGACGCCGGTGACCTGCCGGGGGAACGCCTTCTTGAGACGATCGACCAGCGCCATCGACAGCCCGACCGAGGTCACCTGCGGGATGTGATAGAGGATGACGTTGCCCGCCTTGGGGCCAAGTCCCGTCAGCACCGCGGCGAACCAGTCGAACAGCCCCTCCTCGCCCGCACCCTTGAAATAGAACGGCGGCGCCAGCAGGAAGCTCGGACACCCCAGCATCAGCCCGGCGCGGCCCTGGGCGATCGCCTCCTCGACCGAGGAGGCGGCGATGCCGACCACGAGCTGCGTACCGGGATCGACGCCGGCACCGGCCACCGCGCCCAGCGCGCGGTTGCGTTCATTCACTCCGAGCGAGGCGCCTTCGCCCGTGGTGCCAAACACCGTGAGGCTCGAGCAGCCATCGGCCAGCGACTGACGGCCGTGCGCCACCAGGCGCTGCAGGTCGATCGAGCGGTCCTCGGCGAACGGTGTGGCGAGGGCGACGGACAGGCCGAAACGATTCTTGCGCATGCCCTATGATAGGCCGCCGGGACCCAAAAGAAAGCGGTCCCGTGTCTGCGAGCCCGCTTCCCCTTTGCCGGAGCCTGCGGCTCAGCGGCGGTTGTTCTGGATGTCGATGAAGTTCGGGATGCCGTCCCGGTCGCGATCGC
>CALFRN010000326.1 GCA_937919085.1 uncultured Reyranella sp. | reverse complement strand
CCCAGCGCGATCGGCGGCAGGCAGATCACGACCTGCCAGAAGGTGAGGGAGAGGCCCATGCCGGGCCACGCCGTGCGCTTGACGATGAAGGTGCCGATCGCCCAGCAGAAGCCCGCCAGCAGGCCCCAGAACAGGCCGAGCGGCGCCTGGGCGTAATCGTGGAAGTTCGGCATCATCAGGGCGGCCACGGCGGCGGCGCCGATCGCGATGGCGGCCAGCAGGCGGCCGGTGAGGCGCTGGCCGAACACGGCGAAGCCGATCGCCGCCACCCACAGCGGCATGGTGTAGGCCAGCACCGAGGCATGGCCCGAGGGGATGTAGAGCACGGCCAGCGCCGTGGCGATGTTCCACACGCCGACGTTCATCGCCGAGGCGGCAATCAGGATCGGCCACTTGCCTTTGGGAACGGCGAAGCTGTCGCCGCGGATCGCCAGGATCGCCGCCAGCATGAGCACGGCCGTGCCCATGACGAGGGTGCGGAATGTCCAGACCGGCAGTTCGTCGAGGGCGATGCGGAACAGCGGCCAGTTGGTGCCCCACACGAGGGTCAGCAGGCCGAGCAGCGCCAGCACCTTGGGTGAAATGCGGTTCACGATCGGAATTCGGGCTGACGCGTCAGGCCTGGTGTTCGTCCGGCGCCTGCAGGTAGCAGCCGTTGATGCGCCAGCTGCCGTCGGGAAGCTGCGTCATCGGATAGAGGGCGGTGACGGGCCGGCCGTCGGGGCCGACGACATGGACCTTCTGCGCGATCTCGCCGTGCAGGGTCACGATCTCGCGGAAGTCGAAGGTCTGCGGCCGATAGACCGGCCTATAACCCTGGCGCACCATCTCCATGAAGCTGTTGGCCTCGCCGAACATGCCCTGGATCGCCGGCGAGGCGTAGCCGAAGGCCGCGGCGCCGTCGTCGCGGCGGAAGGCATCGACCTGGGACTGGATGATCTGGCGGATCTCCGCCTGGTCGGCGGCCGACACGTCGGGCTGCTGTGCCTGCGCCGTTACGGCGAGACCCAGGATCAGTGCGATGAGTGCCAGAAAACGAAGAGCCATGGCCCGGACCGGGCCGGCTACTGCAGCGGAACCGGCCGCCGCTGCGTGACGGTGACGCGCTGGGCGCCGGGATTGCCGAGGCGGCCGAGGTTCACGCCGTACGACAGTGCCGCCAGGTTGGTGCGCTCGCGGGCAAGAAAGCTGTTCTCGCGGCTGATCTGGGAATTGAGGTCGGCGATCAGGCGGTCGATCTGCTGCATCGAGCGCGTGGTTTCGCCTTCGATGGCGCGCAGGTTGCGGTGATCCTCGTCGACCGCGCCGCCGACCGCGAAGGTCGCGCGCACGTTCTCGAGCAGGTAGCCCGCGACCGATGCCTGGGTGGTCACCTGGCTCGCCAGGGAATTCAGCTGGCCGACGCCCAGGGTGGCGGCGTCAAGCTTGGCCTGGGCGGCGTTCCACTGCGACACCAGTTCGGGATTGCCCGGCGTCGTGCCGGTCTGCAGGCGCGAGGTGATGCCGTTGGTCAGGCTGCTGTAGGCGGCGGCGTCGCTGGAGAGCTGGCTGCGCGTGGCGTTGAGCACCGCCTGCTGCTGCGAAATACCGTTGGCGAGTGCGGCCTGATCGGCGCGCAGTTGCTGGATACGCTGGCGGACGGTCTGAGTGCCGGTCTGGCTGATCGCCGGGTTCGATGATGGCTGGCTGACCGAGGGCGCAAAAGGACCGCCCTCGTTGCACCCGCTCAAAACGACCGCCACCAAGAGGAGCGCGGACCGTTGGACTCTTAGTGCCATCATTGGTCTCGAAACTGCCCCGGCGTTATCAATTGGGCGCCCCCGCATCGGCGACCCGCATCTGCGGGCCCGCTCGATCCGGGGCACCAGTCCCCAAATCCAGATGCCCGTGATGCTACTTGAAAGCAAGGGAAACCGACAAGCGTCGATTTCTCAGGCGGCAGAGACACTTGGCCAACATTGTGCATTCTTTTGGCAGCCATATTGCCGGCCTTCGGCGGCTTGCAACGCCGGTACAGTTTCATTAGGGTGCCCGCCTTCTTGCCAGACCCCTCGTGGGAGGTGGTTTGGCCGTGCGCCCGTAGCTCAACTGGATAGAGCATCTGACTACGAATCAGAAGGCTAGGAGTTCGAATCTCTTCGGGCGCGCCATTCTTCCACCCTGCCGATGTTGCAACAAACCCTAGTCTACTGCGGCCTCCGCCGGCCCTACCGGTTCGAGCGGGCAATTCCGGTCGTGCTGGCGCTGTGTCTGGGGTTTGTCGTCATCGCCGTGGCGGTCCGGTTCGCCGCGATCGGTGAACTGGGCGCCGGCGGTCCGCGCGCCTTCTATTTTCTCTATCTCCTGCTGCTGCTTGCCCTGGCGATCGCGGTCGTGCGCTGGCCGCCGTTCGCCGGCGCGCTCCTGGTCCTGGCACTGGTCGATTTCGCCTGGGGCGTGGGCTCCTGGGCGTTGCAGCCGGTGGGTTCGCCGTCGCTGTTGCCCGCCGCCATCGCCGAGCCGGAACGCTTCCGGTGGCACGCGCTCCTGCAGGCCGCTCCGATCCCGTCGCTTGAAATCACCAGCCCGACCGGCCTGTCGATCCGCCACAGCTCGGAGGGCACGCGCGGCCGCGACCCGGCGCCCGGAAGCCTCGAGGGACGGACGGTCGTGGCGACGTTCGGCGGCTCGACGACCTACGACATCGGCGCGGGCGAGGGCGATACCTGGAGCGACCGTCTGGCCGAAGCGCTCGGCCGCGACCGCGCTTTCGTCGTCAACCACGGCGTTCCGGGCTATTCGACCGTCGAGCACCTGATCCAGACCGCGTTCTATCAGGTCAAGTTCGGCAAGCTGCCGCGCTGCGCGATCTACTACGTCGGCTGGAACGACCTGCGCAATGCCCACATTCCCCATCTCGATGGCGGATATGCCGACTTCCACCTGCCGAGCCAGGTCGATTCCTTGAAGGCACGCAGAATCGGCGGCGCGCATGTGACGATCTCGCCGGTGCTCACGACGCTGGCGCGCTTCGCGAGCGCCAACGTCGATACCGTGCGCTACTTCACCGATCCCTACGGCCGCGATCCGGTGAGCGGCAGCGATGCCACGCTGGAGGCCCTGTACGAGCGCAACATCCGCGCGATCTCGGCAATCAACCGCGGGCGCGGGGTGACCACGATCTGGGTCGGACAGCTGCTCAATCGCGAGGAATTGAAGGGCGACGGCCGCTATGGCTGGCTGCCGCTCGTGCGCGACCGCGACTTATGGCCGTTGCAGCAGCGGTTCAACGCGATCCTCGAACGCACGGCACGGAGCCTGGGAGACGTCTATATCGCCATATCGCCGGAGGCCTTCGGCGTGGCCGACTTCATCGACAATGGCCACTTCTCGGTCCGCGGGGCGCGGCGGTTCGCGGAGCACCTGGCGCCCGCCGTGCGCGAGGCTTGCCGCTAGGCGCGCGGGACTTTACTGCTTCGATCATGCAATCGCCCCATCGAGTCATCCTGATCACCGGTGCGTCATCCGGCATCGGCGCCGCAACCGCGCTCGCGCTGGCGGCCCCGAACACCGCGATCGTGCTGCACGCCCACAAGAACCGGGTGGGCGCGGACAAGATTGCCGGCCAGGTGCGCGACGCCGGTGCCGAGACGCTGGTGCTTGCCGGTGACCTTGCCGAACCGGGCGTTGCCCGACGTCTGGTCGAGGAGACCGCCGCCAAATTCGGACGTCTCGACGTGGTGGTGAGCAATGCGGGGTTTGCCGATCGCCGGCCGATCGGCGAGGTCGACCGTGCCGGATGGGATGCCAGTCTCGCGACCATGACGTCGGCCTTCTTCGAACTCGCGACGGCGGCCAAGCCATGGCTGACGAAGGCGGGGCAAGGTGGGCGGATGATTGGCGTGTCGTCCTTTGTCGCCCATGCTTTTGCGCGCGGGGTGATGACTTTTCCGGCCTCGGCCGCGGCCAAGGCCGGTATCGAGGCGCTTGCCCGTGCCCTGGCGGTCGATCTGGCGCCATCGGGCGCCACGGTCAATTGCGTGGCTCCGGGCTTCATCGAAAAGGACGCCGCGGCCCACGTCGCGGTGCCTCGCGAGCGCATGGAGAAGGTGAGCCAGTCGATTCCGATGGGCCGCTACGGCAAACCCGCCGAAGTGGCGGCCCTGATCGCCTTTCTCTGCTCGCCGGCGGCGAGCTACATCACCGGCCAGACGGTTCACGTCAACGGCGGCCTCACGCTCTAG
>CALFRN010000325.1 GCA_937919085.1 uncultured Reyranella sp. | reverse complement strand
GAGACCACGACTCGTGGTGCCCCCTGAATTAAGCCCAATAAGGAAACCGTCGCCTTTCGCGTTGTCGCTGGTGCGGAGCATCGCATTGTCGGATTCGGGCCCCAGATAGGTTCGCAGCAGCGTTCGTTCCGCCTGGAATCCACCAGAAGCGATGACGATCGTGCGGGCATCAAATGTTACGGCGTTAGTTGTTACAATGAAGCCTACCGCATGACGCTCAACGCCGGTGACCCGGTGGCGGTAGCAAAATTCTGCGCCAGCATGCGCCGCAACGTCGGCAAATGCCTGCATGAAGGCTCGCCTATCGCCCCTCTCGCCCAACGCCATGACCTTGCCACCTCCACGAGACTGGTCGCGGTCGGCGATCTCGAGTGGCAGACCGGCAGCCTGAAGCCAGGCGAGGCCGTCTGCAAGGCCGTCTGCGACAACGCGCTGCAATGCCGCGTCGCCCAGTGGCACTGCGGTGCGTAGTTCTTCGTAGCTGTTCATGCTCCAGATCGTTCCGGCGGACCAACGCGCTGATCCACCGGGTTCGTCGTCTGCTTCCAGTACCACTACCGAGGCACCCGCCTGCGCAGCCGCCAGCGCAGCCGACAATCCGGCCATCCCCGCGCCAATGACAAGCACATCGCGGCCGGTCATTGTTCCGTGTCTCCAGTGATTGCACCCACCTTCGAAAGAAGTAAGCGCGCGCGCGCGACAACCGGCACGTCGATCATCTTGCCTTCGAATTCACAGGCTCCCCTGCCTTCAGCCAGCGAAGTATCATAGGCGGCGACCATGCGCCGCGCGCGATCGATCTCGACTACGTTTGGGGCATAAGCTCGGTTGAGGATAGGGACCACCTTCGGGTGAACGCAACTGGCACCGTCGAAACCAAGGCTACGCGCCTCGAACGCTGATGCCTCCATCGCAGCCACATCGGCATAGTCCGAAACAGTACGTATCATGCCAAACGACAGCAGCCCACTTGCGCGCGCAGCCATGTGGACCATCAATTTAGGTAGGCGAAGCGTCTCTGGTGTCGGCTCGGCACCTAACGCCGTCGCCATGTCTTCGCCACCGACAACAAGCGCCATGTTGCGCGGCGAAGCCTGCCCGATTTGGCGGGCATCGAACGCCGCACTGGGGTCTTCGATCATGGGTACGAAGCGTAAGCCGACCCGGCGTCCTGCTTCGACCTCGTCGAGGTAACGTGCGAGTGTTTCGATCTGCATGGCGTTGCGCACCTTGGTAATGAAGATGCCGTCCGCTCCTGCCAGTGAGGCCATGGTAGCATCTGCAAAGGCGCGTTCCGGCTCCGAATTGATACGCACGAACACCAAAGCGCCACTGCGCGCCACCGCGGGCACAGATGCCAACAGTTTCTGCCGCGCTCTGTCCTTTTCCTGCTCGGCAACGGAATCTTCCAAGTCGAGTATTATCGCGTCAGCCTCGCGCTCATGTGCTCTGGCGACAAAGTGATCGGCGCTGGCTGGCACATAGAGAAGAGAGCGTATCAGACGATCCATAGTCAGTGACCTTCCTTAATAGACGACACTGCAACCACGCCCTGCGCCAGCAGTTCAGCATAGGTACATTCATCGACCCCGAGTCTACGCAGTATCTCGAAATTGTGTTGGCCAAGCGCAGGAGCCGGTTCGCCGATGGCACCCGGTGTCCCCGACAGGCGCGGGACGACGTGATGCATGAGCAACTCACCCATTTCCGGATCGGGATATGACGCGATGACCTCGCGCTCCAGGACGTGCGGATCCTCGACGATCTGGGCGATGTCGTAGATAGGCCCGATAGTCACCTCGGCCGCTTCGAAAAACACCATATTCTCGGCCAGTGTGCGCTGCGCTATGAAGGCGGCTATCGGTTTCTCAAGATCCCCTACATTTTCAAGCCGAGCAGTGTTGGTCGCAAAGCGCGGATCGTCGACCATGTCGGGTCGGCCGATCGCCCGCAGCAGTCTGTGCGCCATCTTCTCGGTAGAGGCGGAGACCGCGACATAGGCGCCGTCGTTGCAGCAGAAAGCGTTACGTGGCGCTGAGTTGTTCGAGCGGCTGCCTGTGCGCGGCGGGATCACGCCGCTCAATCTGTGGATCGCCGCATGCGGTCCAAGCGCTGTAAATAACGGGTCGAAAAGCGGCATGTCGATTATCTGGCCATTGCCACCGTTGGTCTCAACTTCGCGGAGAGCGATCATTGCTGCCGCAGCACCCGTCAGACCAGCCAGGCTGTCGGCAAGATACATGGGCGGCAGCACGGGTTCGCGATCAGCAAAGCCATTCATTGCGGCGAAGCCGGACATGCCTTCGACAAGTGTGCCAAATCCCGGTCGCCGGCGATAGGGACCGTCTTGACCCCAACCAGAGATGCGCACTATCACAAGCTTTGGATTGCGGGCATGAAGCAGGTTGGGCGAAAGTCCCATGGATTCAAGCGTTCCGGGCCGAAAACTTTCGATGAACATATCTGAATCGGCGGCGAGATCACAAAGTAGTTCGACTGCCTTGCTGCTCTTGAGATCAAGACATAGACTCTTTTTGCCGCGCGAATAAATCTTCCAATGGACTGAAATGCCTTGCGTCTTCCAGCCTCGGAGCGTGTCCCCTGCAGGTGGCTCGACCTTGATTACCTCAGCGCCGAAGTCAGCCAACATCTGGGTAAGGACATTGCCTGCAACCAGTCGCGAAAGGTCGAGAATGCGAACACCATTGAGTGCACCCCGCCCCGACTTATATGTACGGCGCTTGATTTCAGTCATGCTGGTGTCCTTCTCCCAGCGCGACGGCGGTGCCCGCCAGCCGGCCCGAGGTGAACGCCCATGCCAGGTGAAGCCCGTGTCCCTTTAGCAACGTGCCGCCCTGTCCAGTGCCGCCGACGGCAAACAATCCCTCGATAACTGTGCCATCAGGCCTCAAAACACAAAATTGCTCGTCCACCGCAAGACCACCTTCTACGATAGTGATTGCTGCCATAACCGGGCCAAAGGCAACCAGTGGCCCATTGCCCAATCCAGAAAGTGTGTCACGTAATACATCAACCGGCAAGGTGAGGGCCGCGGCAAGCCGCTGCACGTCCGGCGCAAGGTGCGTGATGTCGGGTCGCCCGATCCTGTAGTCTTCATAACAGGCGTAGGCGATGCCGGGAGCCGTAGATATAAAGAGCGGTGGACCCGCGAAACGCTTGGCCACTGCTTCCCTCAGGACGATGTAGCCGGTCGCGCCTGGGGCCATTGCCAGGCTTGCGGCCGGCTTCGCGGTTTCGATCCGCCGCCCTTCCCGGTCCACCAGCAAGGCGCCCTCGCGGAACAGCTTTTCGGAAGGCGACATATGTGACAGGAGTACAGACTTGGCCAGGCGCCGGACTATCACGGATGGCGCATAACGCAAGAAGACTGCACAAATCCGATTGACAATGCGATGCTTCGGAAGCCGGTCGACCCAAGAGGAGTGTGCAGCCGACGGAAAGCGCAATTGTGGGGCAAACGCGACGTCCATGTTCCTAAAGCCCGCGCCAATTTGCTCGGCCATCATATGACCATCACCGGTGCTGTCAGGTCGAACTGGAATTGCACGCTGCTGGGGTTCAGTGAGATAACGTTTTTTTAGCTCCTGTGAGCCGCTGAAATCGCCACACGCCAGAACAACACCTTGCCGCGCGTTGAATCGGACCAGCGTGGATCCGCGTCCACAGCTTACGCCCTGGACGCGACCAGCAACGTCGCACACCAGATCTGTGATGCGGCAATCGGTGCGAACCTCCACGCTTCTGCGCCTTGCAGCGCTAAGTAAAACGTCGAGATAGGCACGCGAATTGGGAATGGCATTGT
>CALFRN010000324.1 GCA_937919085.1 uncultured Reyranella sp. | reverse complement strand
GCTTCTCCGTAAGCGTCGTCACCCGGCCGGCCTGCGCTGCGCGTATCATGCCCACCGCCGTGCTCTGCTCGTGCAGGAGCGCGAAAACCGGCCGGCGCGACAGCATTCCCTGAAACACCTTGGACGGCGAATAGTGCGGCTCCGTCGATCCCAGTACCAGCACCGCGTTGCTCTGCATCAGGTGATTGAGCATGTCGACATAGCCGATGCGATGCGGATTCTCGCGGACCATCTCGTCCACGCCCAGGCGCTGCGCCCGCGGCATCACCTGGTAGCCCTCCGGGTCGTCCGGCGAGGTGCCGGTGCCGGTGAAATGCACGCGCAATCGTGCCGCCAGGTCGGGTGCGGTCTCGCGCAGAACGCGCAGGCCCGACAGGAAGGCATCGAGAACGACCAGTCCTGCCGGCAGCAGGGCACCGCCGTAGATCATGTGAAAGCAGCCGTCGGCCGGGTCGAACAGAAAGGGCGCACGATGCATGTCGCGCACCGGCGTGAAATCCTCGGGCGCGATGCCGTACGGCATGTAGGCAAGCTCGGCGTTCTTCGCCACCTCGGGGTTGCGTTCAAGCATGCCAGACACGTAGCCGGGCGCGACGCCGGTAATCAGCGCCGCATCCCGTACCGCCCATGGCTCGAGCAGGTGAGCAAGACGGTAAGAGCCCCATGCGCGGCTGAAAGGCCGCTCGATGCCGGGCCAGCGATTGACCCAGGGGTCCACGTAATCGATGCCGTAGGGCACGCCGTAGCGCCGGTGGACGAGGCGACCGACCGGTCCCAGGAAGTTGGACGGGATGACGACATGGATGAAGTCGATCTCACGGGCCGCCGCCAGCGCCGAAAGGGCCCGATAGCAGCCCCAGAAGGCACGCACGCCTATGTCGCCGACGAGACGGATCGGCCGCGTCGACAGGGTCGCGGCGTGAATGACCCGCAATTTCGGCGAAAGCAGCCGCATCAGTTCGGGATCCGGCCGTTCTTCGTAATGCTCCGGGTCCCCGGCAACCACGATCGGCTCCCAGCCGAACTCCGGCAGATACTGTGCCCACAGCCGCGCACGTTGAGCACCGACCAGATTGCTGGGAAAGAAGTGGCCGCTCACCAGAGCAACGCGGCGGGTCATCGACGCTCCATTCGCGCGCGCGTGGCAGCGTACAGATCCAGATAGCGTGCCACCACGGCCCGTGCCGAAAAGTGCTCCTCCGCCCGGCGGCGACAAACCGCACGGTCGATCGCGCCGAGCTTCGCCACCGCGTCACAGCCTTCATCGATGCTCCGGATAAGGAAACCATCGATACCCGGCCGGACGATCTCGGGCAGCGCGCCGCGCGGACAGGAAATGACCGGGGTGCCGCAGGCGAGCGCCTCGGCGAACACGATGCCGAAGGGCTCGTTCCACTGGATCGGCACGACCATCGCCTGCGCCCGGCCCAGCAACGCATTCTTCTGTACGTCGTCGACCGGCCCGACATAGTCGATACCGTCGCGGCCGATCCACGGCGCGATCTGTTCGCGCCAGTAGGCACCCTCCTCGCCCGACTCGGCGTGATTTCCGGCAATGATCAGCGGCCGCCGGGTGCGACGCGCGATCTCGATGGCCCAGTGGGCGCCCTTGATGTTCTCGACGCGGCTGAGAAACACCAGCGGCGCGTCGGGTGGCACCTGCGGGCTGAAGGTCAGCGCATCGGTGTCGGCGAAGTTCGGGATGCCGTGCCAGAGGCCGCCGGCGGGGCGGCCACGGCTGGCGATGTACTCGCTGCACCCCGTGAATGTGAGCACGCCGGGTGCCGCCAGGCGCGCGGCGAGACCGACGGTGCGGGGCGTCGGTTCACGCTGATACGACATTACGATGGGTACCGGCCCGCGCAGGTGCGGCAACAAATAGGCGATACGCGAAAAACTGTGGATCACATCGGGGCGGAAGTCCCGCACCACCCGGCGCAGCGTCCACATATTGGACAGCGTGTCGGTGGCCGACTGCGAGCGCGCGCCGGGCCAGGCGAAGATCTCGTCGGCCGGGCAGGTCGAGCCTGCCTTGGCGACGAGGCCGACATGGTGACCTTCGGCGCGCTGCCGGCGCACCAGCACGTCGACGATGCGTTCGATGCCACCATAGGTCAGCGGCGGCACCTCGATCTCCGGATCCACGGTGAAAAGAATGCGCACTACCGTCGCGCCTCCGTGTAGAGGGAGTACGGCCCGTGCTGCTCGCGATCGATGCAGCCGCCCGGCTCGAGGCCGCGCAGGCACTGGGCCAGAAAGCGCGGACGTCCGGGGGGCGGCTCGAGGGGCTCGAAATGGTGTTCGACATGAATGCCGCGACAGGAGGCATCACCCATCGGCAGATTGTGCCGGCAATCGACACGCATCGTCACGCCGGGGTCGTCGAAACGGTCCAGGTTCACCCAATCCGCCAGACCGAAGGGGCCGCGGCCCAGATTGGCCAGCAGCCCACGTTGCGCCTTGAGCGCGCGGCGACGCCTGATCCATCCGCGATGTACCCGTCCCAGCATCCCGGCCACCGCGGCATTCAACTCCAGGCGATTGACGCGAAGGACCCACAGATTGAACGGCAGCCGCGGAATCAACCATGCGCCGGCTTTTTGCTGCAATGTCGTCATGCGCTTTCCCGTCGGCGCTCAGCGAACGCCCGATCCACTGCGCCCAGCAGGAAGTCCTTCTCGATATCCCAATTGTACCGCTCGCGGCCAAGCCGCAACGCGACAGCCCGGGCTTCGCCCAGGGCAGCGGGAGAGCCGCCCAGACGATCTAGCGCGTCCGCCATGCCGGCGGGATCGGAAAGCGAGACCACGGTCGCGGCCGCGCCGAGCTCCGGCGCCAGCGCACGCTGCGCCGGTGTGTCGCTCATCGCGACGGGAATACCGGCAAGAAGATAGGTGAAGATCTTGTTGGTGAGACAGAGGCGGCGATTCTCGCTCACGCCCGTCTCGAGCGAAAGACCGATATCGTAGGGTGCCGCCAACGCCACCATCTGCTCCGGCGGTGCCACAGGCAGCAGCGCGACCCGGTCGGCGATGCCCAGTTCACGCGCCAGCGTCATCAGCCTGTCGCCATGTCCCCACCGGTTGCCACCGCGAATGTCGAGAGTGATGCGGCTCTTGGCGCGGGACATCGCCTGCAGAAATGCCTGTAGCCCGCGATCGAGCCCGATCGTCTGCGAGAACCAGTATGCCCTGAGGTGTGCCGGTCCGCCATGCGCCGCCGCGGGCTGCGGCACGGCCGCCGCCATGCCGAGCGGAAAGACATTCAGCACCGTCGTCGGCGCCAATCCGTAGCGCTCGGCGTAGACCGCAGCGATCAGCGGCGCAGCCGCGGTGACATAGGCACACGACGGCAGGATCGCCCGTTCGACGGTTTCGATCATCCTGACGCGAAAATCTTCGGCCGGCCCGCCGGTTCCCTCGCCGGAATGAAAATCCTCGGCATCGAAACCCAGCATCGCGCCGTGGTGGCGCGCCACCGACGCCGCCGCCGCCAGGCCGGGAATGTAATGGGCGATGTAGAGGTCGGCTGGCACGTCGAATGCCGCGCGCCGCAACGTCGAGACCGGCCCGGGGTTGGCTCGCGCCGCCAGGGCCGGCGAAACCGTGGCACCGCAGGCCAGGATGAAGCGCGCAAGCCGGCCAGCCGCCATCGACACGACGCGCTCTCCAACCGGCCTCCGTGCACGGATGACCTTCCACGGAACGTCGGCCACGATCTCGTCGTCGAACCTGCGCAGCGCTTCGGTGTAATTGCAGACCACGGCCGTGACATCGTAGCCCGCTCCGTGAAGCGCATCGGCTTCCTTCAGCAAGCGCGGACTTGATGCCAGATTTCCGGGGCTGACAATGCAGACCGAACGGCGCATGCCTCGGCGCTCAATCCATCTCGCGCGCCGGCGCGCCCGGTCCGGCTACGGCGGCAGCGGCGGCGGGCGGCAGCGCCAGGAACTGCAGAGGCGACTCCAGCTTCATCGCGAAAGCACCCCGCCCCGCACCCTGCTTGAAATCGTAGGCGACGCCGTCAGGACTGCAGTTGTCGACGACGAAGCGCAGTGCGTTGTCGACGCGATGGTCGTCGTGGACGTTGGTATAGGTCGTCTTGAGATCGAAACAGTACTCGCCGGACGCCAGATAATACGGCTGAAGCGAAAGCCGGCATTCGTACCGGCCCGGCTTCGACGGCAACGAAACCTGGTTGAAGACCTCCGACGTATAGTAGGCCAGCGGAAGGTTGAGCTCGTCCCGGAGCAGCAGTTCCAGTGACATGCCGGGCATGCCGTCGGTGTCGATCTCGACATGCAAGCGCAGCGGCTGGCCCGGCTCATAGCGGTCGGTCGGCCTTCCTTCGGCATCGAGCAGCGCCGCCGATATCAGCGTCGCATTTTGTCCCTGTCCCCAGTTCCGCGCTTCGCCACTCTTGCTGAGAGTAGCCGCGTAGTGGGCCACCGCCTCCTCGATCGGACCGTCGAAGTGGAGATTGCCGCCCTTGAAGACCAGCGCACGCCGCGTGAGCGCGGTGATCGCCGCCAGATTGTGGCTGACGAACAGCACCGTGCGGCCGGCGCTCGCGACCTTGGACATCCGGTCGAGACAGCGCGCCTGGAATTCCGAGTCGCCCACCGCCAGAACCTCGTCGATGACCAGTATCTCCGCCTCGAGATGGGCCGCCACGGCAAAGGCCAGCCGGGCATACATGCCGACCGAGTAGCGCTTGACCGGCGTGTCGATGAATTTCTCGACGCCGGAGAAGTCGACGAT
>CALFRN010000323.1 GCA_937919085.1 uncultured Reyranella sp. | reverse complement strand
GCGCGCTGTTGCTTGGCGCGGTCACCGTACTGGCGGATGACGTCCGGTTCGATCGGCTCGGGTTCCTCGTTCATGCCGCGGGCGATGACCTCGACCTCGCAGGCGCGCTCGAGCATGTACATGCGCCGCAGCGCGCCCGGGATCGATGTGCCCACCGTCAGCAGGCCGTGATTGCGCAGCACCACCGAATTGCCACCCTGGCAGGTGACTCCCAGCGCATCGCATTCTTCCTGCGACGTCGGCATGCCGTACTCGTGATAGACGAGGTCGTCCCACACCGAGAGCACGTCCTGGCTGATCGGACGCAGGCCCTTCTTCAGCACCGAGACGCCGATGCCGGCTCGAGTGTGCGTGTGCATCACGCAGTTGGCATCCGGCCTGGCCTTGTAGACGCCGCTATGGATGGTGAAGCCGGCGGCGTTGAAGCGGCCGTCCTTCGAGTGGACGTTGCCGTCGATGTCCATCTTCACGAGGCTCGAGGCCGTGATCTCGTCGAACAGGTCACCGTAATTGTTGATCAGGAAGCACTTGGGCTCGCCCGGAATGCGCACCGTCATGTGTGTGTCGATCGTGTCGGTCCAGCCGAAATGATCGGTAATGCGGTAGAGCGCCGCCAGATCGCAGCGCGTCTGCCATTCGGCCTCGGTCATGCCGAGCCGGTCCTGTTGCACGATTGTATCCATCCCGCGCTCCTCTCGTTTCAACCGGCGCAGCCAAGCGCCGAAGGCATGCGACCAGAGTAGCGCATCTCCGGCGGACGCGCGACGACCTCGTTCCCGCGCGAGATGCAGAGCCGCTCTGCGGACGCCCGGCATAGAATTTGCGTCCGCTTTTACGTCTGGAACCAAAGCGGAGTTCTTTTCGTGCCCAAGCCATTCCATATCGCGTGGTTCTTGCAAGGCTCCAGCGTTCAGGCTTGGGGCGAACCCTGGACCGGGCACATTGGCACGACCTGGGAGCAACCTGAGCTTTTTCTGAACATGGCGCGAGCGCTCGAACGCGCCTGCTTCGACTACATTCTGCTCGAGGATTCCTCTTACGTCGGCGAAAGCTTCGGCGGCTCGAACGAAATTTACCTCAAGAACGGCCTTTCCGTTCCGCGCCAGGATCCGTCCGTCGTTGCTGCGCTGATGACACAGGTCACCTCGCGCATCGGCATCGTTCCGACCTTCGGCACCTTTGCCTATCCGCCCTACCTTCTGGCGCGCCTTATGGCGACACTTGATCAAGTCTCTGCCGGCCGCGCCGGGTGGAATGCCGTCACTGGCAGCTCCGACTTCGCGGCAATGAACTTCGGCCTGCCCGGCATGCCCGAGCACGATCTTCGGTATGACATGGCCGACGAATACATGGAGGTCGTGCAAAAGCTCTGGGGCTCGTGGGAACCCGGTGCCTTCGTCGCCGACCGCAAGAGCGGCGTGCTGATCGACCACGGCAAGGTTCATCGCGTCAACCACGAGGGCAAGTACTTCAAGACACGCGGCCCTCTCAATTCCGGCCCCGCGCCGCAGGGTCGGCCGGTCATCGCCCAGGCTGGCGGATCGCCACGCGGCCGACGCTTTGCCGCCGCCCATGCCGACACCATCGTCGTCAATGCCAAGGGCATCGACGCCATGCGCGCCTATCGCGACGACGTGCACAAGAACATGGCGCTGCACGGCCGCAAGGCGAGCGACTGTAAGGTTCTCTACCTCATCAACCCGATTCTCGGCGAAACAATGGAAGAGGCCGAACAGCGCAAACAGAAGCGCGCCTGTCGAGCCAAGGAGCATGTCCTCCAGCGGTTGGCCCATTTCGGCAAGGTCACCAACATCGATTTCGGCAAGTTCGATCTCGACAAGCCGCTGCCGGACGACGTGACCACCAACGGCCACCAACAGAACCTGGCGGAGTTCCGCCGAATGGCGGCGGGCCGTTCCATCCGCAAAACGATGGAGAGCTTCAACGCTGTCGACCTGTCGGTGGAATTGTGCGGCACCTGCGACTCCGTCGCCGCGCGCATGGGCGAGGTCATGCAGGAGGTCGGCGGCGACGGCTTCCTCTTCTCCATGCCCAACGTCAATCGCCGCACCCTGGCCGAGATCGAGGACGGATTGATCCCTGCCCTGCAGGACCGTGGCTTGGTGCGCACCGCCTACGAGCACAAGCACTTCAGGGAGAATCTTCTCGCATTCTGATCAATCGAACCGAAAGGCAGGTACATCAATGAGGAAGTACACTCCTGGGCGCCGCACCGCGCTCGGTCTTCTCAGCGCCGGAATAGCGGCGCCCTTCATCCGCCCAAGCTTCGCCCAGGCCGCCTGGCCCGAGCAGACGACGATACCCGATGCCCTGAAAGGCAGCGGCGAGGTCCGCATTGCCGGCTATGGCGGCACCATGCAGGAAGCCCAGACGAAGGGCTACTACGAGTCCTTCGAGAAGCTCTCCGGCATCAAAGTGCGGCCCTTCCCGGGCGCCAACGCGCCTAAGGTCAAGGCCATGGTCGAGACCGGCAACGTCGAATGGGATGTGGCCCAGCTCAGCCGCGGCTCGATCATGAACCTGCAGAAGACCGGCGACTATTTCGAGAAGATCGACTACTCGATCGTCGACGACGGCGTCGGCAAGGAATACCGCTTCGAGTATGGCCTCGAGATGCTGCTGTGGGCACAGGTGCTCGCCTATCGCACCGATGCCTTCAAGGGCGCTGTGCCCACGGGCTGGGCGGATTTCTGGGACACCAAGAAGTACCCCGGCGATCGCGCCATGTTCGGCACCGGTGGCGGCGGCTGGCCGGAGATGGAAATTGCGCTGATGGCGGCGGGCGTGCCAGCGGACAAGCTCTACCCGCTCGACGTCGACAAGGCGCTGGCCAGCTACAGCAAGATCAAGAAGGACGTCGTCAAGTGGTGGGAGACCGGCGCGGTGCCGATCCAGCTTCTCACCGACCGCGAGGTCACCATGACCACCGTGTGGAACGGCCGCATGGCGGCGCTGCAGGCGGCGGGCGTGCCCGCCGCAATCAGCTGGAACCAGGGCCTCCTGAAGCGCGATGCCTGGGGCATTCCCAAGGGGGCCAAGAACAAGGACAACGCCATGAAGTTCGTGGCCTTTTCGACCATGGCGATCCCACAGGCACGCGTCTCGCTCGGCATTCCCTACGGCTCGGTCAACACCAAGTCGGACGAGTACATTCCGGCCGCCCGACAAGAAGTGCTGCCGAGCGCCCCGGCGATCAAGAAGCAGCTCGTCAACTACGACTACGATTGGTGGATCGCCAACCGCGAGGCGGTGATTCCGAAGTTCAACAAGTGGCTGTTGAGCTGATACCCGTGGACGGAGCTGGCATGAACAGGACCGACCGGGGAGCATCGGTATCGCTCGCCGAGCTCGAGAAGAGGTACGATCGCGTCAATGCCGTCGACGGCGTATCGCTTGATATCCACTCAGGGGAGTTCCTCACCCTCCTGGGACCGAGCGGGTCGGGCAAGACCTCGACCCTGATGATGATCGCCGGCTTCGAGACACCGACTGCCGGCGACATCGCGATCGACGGCACGTCGGTGGTCGCCATGCCGCCCTACCGCCGCAACATCGGCATGGTGTTCCAGAACTACGCCTTGTTCCCTCACCTCACCGTCGAGGAGAACATCGGCTTCCCGCTGAAGCAGCGCGGCGTACCGAAGGCCGAGCGCGCCAGGCTCGTGGCCGAGGCGCTCGAGCTGGTGCATCTGCCGGGCTATGGCGAACGCTATCCGCGCCAGCTTTCGGGCGGCCAGCAGCAGCGCGTCGCCGTCGCCCGCGCCGTCGTCTTCAAGCCGCGTCTGCTCCTGATGGATGAGCCGCTGGGTGCGCTCGACAAGCAGCTTCGCGAGAACTTGCAGCTCGAGATGCGCCGCCTGCATGCCGACCTCGGCATCACCTTCATCTATGTGACGCACGACCAGGAAGAAGCGCTCACCATGTCCGACCGCATCGCTGTCATGAACGACGGCAAGGTGGCGCAAGTGGGTTCCCCGGAGGATCTCTACGACCGGCCGAGCGACCGCTTCGTCGCGGGCTTCATCGGCGAGTCGAACTTCCTGCCTGCGATTGTCCGCGGCATGGAGGACGACGTCGTTATCACCGAATGCGACGGCGCTCTCATCCGCGCCATGTGCCCGGGCCGGCCTGCCAGCGGCGACAGGGTGACGCTCACCACGCGACCTGAGCGCCTGCGCTTTGCCGACAGTGCCTGGAACGCGACGACGCCGCAGAACCGCCTCAGCGTCACGGTCACCGAGGCGGTCTTTGCCGGCGAACGCTGCCGCTACATGCTGCAGGCGACCGACGGCACCTCGATGGTCCTGAAGGAGCCTTCGAGTGCTGCCATCCGGCGCCGCGCCATCGGCGAGCGCGCGGAGATCTCCTGGTCGGTCGCAGACACCATTCTCGTGTGAGGCAATCCTTGTCCGAGATCGCGCAGCCCTCGCCCATCGCCGTTCCCCTGGGGGCCGTCCGGCCGCTGCTGCGGAATTGGCGCCGCCATGTACCGCTGATGCTCGTGGCGCCTTTGTTGATCTACATGCTGGTACTCTACGCCTTGCCGGTGCTGGCGATGCTGCTGCGCAGCCTGAATGACCCGACCTGGACGCTCTCGCACTACACCGCCCTGTTCGAGGACGTGGTGTTCGCAAAAACCTTCTGGATCACCTTCAACACCTCGGTCATCGTCACCCTGGGTTGCCTTATCCTGGGCTATCCAGTGGCCATGGGCCTCGTGCGCGCGAAGACGATGGCGCCCCTTATCCTGGTCGTCATCCTGCTGCCCTTCTGGACCAGCGTTCTGGTCCGCAGCTACGCTTGGATGGTGCTGCTCGGCCGCCATGGCCTGATCAATGAAGGACTCCTCGCTCTTGGAATGATCGATCGGCCGATGCGCATCCTCAACACGTCGCTCGCGACCCAGATCGCGATGATCCACATCCTCCTGCCCTACATGATTTTGCCGATCGCCAATGCGCTCCGGCAGATCGATCCATCGCTGCTTCGTGCCGCGTCGGGACTCGGCGCCACGCCCTTCATGACCTTCCGTCAGGTCATCCTGCCGCTGTCGATGTCGGGCGTCGCCGCGGGCACGCTACTGACCTTCGTCCTGGCGCTCGGCTTCTACATCACGCCGGCGATGGTCGGGGGGCCGCGCGACATCACCCTTTCGATGCTGATCGCCCAAGAGGTCGACCAGCTCAACTGGGCCTATGCCGCGACGCTCTCCGCCGTCCTGCTGGCCACCGCGCTCGGCATTCTCGCCGCCGCCCGTCACCTGCCAGGCGTCGGCAACGCCTTCCGGATGAGCATGCGATGATACTCGCGCGACTTCTGCCGGCGAGCATCGTCGGCCTGATCCTGTTCTTCCTGGCCTTCCCGATCGTCGTCGTTGCCATCGTATCCTTCTCCTCGGCGACCTATCTCTCTTTCCCGCCACCGGCTTTCGGTTTGCGTTGGTACGAGGCTTATTTCAGCAGCCCGGACTGGCTGAATCCGACCTGGGTGAGCCTCTGGGTCGCGAGTGCCGTCGTCGTACTAGCGACGGTGCTCGGCACGCTGGCGGCGCTCGGCATTGCCCGCCTCTCCAAGCCCATGCGCGTCTTCTCCACCGGCCTGATCCTTTCGCCGCTGATCGTGCCCGGGATCGTGGTGGCGATCGGCATCTACTACGCCTACTCACACTACGGGCTGGTCGGAACGCCGATCGCCATGGTGCTGGCCCACACCTGCCTCGCGGTGCCCTTTGTGGTGACCAGCGTGACGGCGAGCCTTTCCGGGATCGACCCGCGCCTCGAGCAGGCTTCGCTCAGCCTCGGCGCCACGCCGGCCGCCACCTTCTGGCAGGTCACCTTGCCGTTGATCCGGCCGGGCGTTCTGGTTGGCGCCCTGTTCGCCTTCATCACGTCGTTCGACGAATTGATCGTGGCACTGTTCATATCGGGAACCGGCGCGGTCACCCTGCCGCGCCGGATGTGGGACGACCTGCGCTTCCAGATCGATCCCACCATCGCCGCCGTCTCGACCCTGACGATCGTGCTGACGGCGCTGCTGATGGGCTGCGCCCACCTGCTGCGCAATCGCAACCGGGCCTAGCCCGCGTTCATACCCTTCATGTAGGTCGACGGCACGACCGTCTTGACCGACTGCGCACGCTTGGCAAGCCAATAGGCCTGCGCCGGCGGCACCGAGCCGAATTGCTTGTCGACGCCGAGCTTCTGCGCCGCGTCCATCGGCCAGTTCGGGTTGTAGAGCAGTTCACGGGCCAGCGCGATGAGGTCTGCCCGGCCCTCCTGCAGTATCTGCTCCGCCTGGTCGGCATGGACGATCAGGCCGACCGCCATGCTCATGATGTCGGCGTCCTTCCGCAGGCGCTCGGCATAGGGCACCTGATAGCCGTAGGTGACGGGCCCCGCGCTCACCACCGGCGAACCACGCATGCCGCCGGAACTGCAGTCGATTACGTCGACGCCCTTGGGCTTCAGGATCTTCGCCAGCGCCACGCTCTGGTCGGGCCCCCAGCCCGAATCGTCCTCGACCGAGAAGCGCACGAACAGCGGCTTGGACGCCGGCCAGTGCGCCCGTACGCTCTCCACAACTTCGACGGCGAAGCGCATGCGGTTCTGCTCGCTGCCACCGTACTCGTCGTTGCGCACGTTGGAGAACGGCGAGAGGAACTGGTGGATCAGGTAGCCGTGCGCCATGTGCAGGTCGAGCACCTCGAAGCCGGCCTCGTGGGCACGCCGCGCCGCCTGACCCCAGCGCTCCACGACTTCCGGAATCTCGGCGCGCGTCAGCGCCCGCGGTGTCGGATCGCTTTCCGGCGCATTGATGCCGCTCGACGAGACCAGCTCCCAGCCCTCCCAATCCCAGATATCCGGCGACGGCTTCAGCGGTGCCCCGCCCTCCCACGGCCGGAAGCGGCGCGCCTTGCGGCCGGAATGGCCGAGCTGGAGACCGGGCACCGAATTGTGCAGCCGGATGAATTCGACGCAGCGCCTGAGGCCGGGAATGTGCGCATCGTCCCACAGTCCGAGATCGCCCACCGTGCCGCAGCCGCGGCGTTCGACTTTGGTCGATTCCATGATGACGAGGCCCGCGCCGCCAGCGGCATAGCGGCCGGCATTCATCAGGTGCCAGTCGGTGGCGAAGCCTTTTTCGGCCGCGTACTGGTGCATCGGCGCCACGACGACGCGGTTCTTCAGTGTCACGTCGCGGATCGAAATCGGTTCGAACAGCTTCGGTTGGGCCATGTATACTCTCCCGTCATGAGCGATATCGTTCACGACCAATACGACGATCTCTACCTGCGCAGGATCCTGCGCGACACCCGGACCATCGCCATGGTCGGCGCTTCGGCCAACTGGAATCGTCCGAGCTATTTCGCCATGAAATATCTGCTCGACCGCGGCTACAAGGTCATTCCGGTGAACCCGGCCGCAGCGGGTCAGGAAATCCTCGGCCAGAAAGTCTATGCCTCGCTCGACGAGCTGCCGGTGAAAGCCGACATGGTCGATATCTTCCGCAACTCCGAAGCCGCCGGCACGGTCACCGACGAAGCGATAAGGCACGGCGCCAAGGTCGTGTGGATGCAGCTCGGGGTCGTCAATGAGGCCGCGGCGACACGCGCCGAGGCCGCCGGCCTGAAAGTCGTCATGAATCGCTGCCCCAAGATCGAACATTCCCGGCTTGCCGGCACGATCGAATGGCACGGTATCGCCAGCGGCGTCATCTCCAGCAAGAAGCGCGCACTTTAGGGCCCGCACCCATGCCCGATCTCGCCACGCTCGCCCTCTTCGCGGCAGCCGCCCTGGCGCTCTGCGTCACACCAGGCCCCGACATGTTGCTGATCGCCTCGCGCAGTGCCAGCCAGGGCAAGGCCTCGGGTTTCACCACGCTGGCCGGCATCCAGGTCGGCACCTACTGCCACGCGCTGGCGGCCGCCCTCGGCCTGTCGCAATTGTTCCTGGTCGTACCGCTCGCCTACGACATCGTCCGCTATGTCGGCGCGGCGTATTTGCTCTACCTCGCGTGGCAGGCCTTCCGCTCGAGCGGCGTGGTGCTGGCGCCGAATACTGGATTGCACCGGTATCCGCTCGGTGTGGTGTTCCGCCAAGGTCTGCTGACCAACCTGCTCAATCCCAAGGTGGCATTGTTCGTCCTGGCGCTGTTTCCGCAGTTCGTCGATCCGGCGGCCGGTTCCGTTGCGCTGCAAATCATGATCTTCGCGACCGTGCTCAATCTGATCGGGATCGTGATCAACGGCGCCGTCATCCTGACGGCCAGCGGCCTCGGCAGGGCATTTTCAGCCCGAACCCGCTGGCGCCGCGTGCCGCAACTCCTGCTCGGCACCGTTTTCGCCGGCCTCGCCATCCGGCTCGCACTCGATACCCGGAATTGAGGCGACATTGATGAAATTCGGCGTCTTCGATCACATGGACCGCGCCGGCCTCGGGCTCGGCCGGCAGTTCGAGGATCGCCTGAAACTGATCGAACTCTACGAGCGCGCGGGCTTTCACGCCTATCACCTGGCCGAGCACCACGCGACACCGCTCGGTATGGCGCCCTCGCCCAGCGTCTTCCTGGCGGCCGTGGCGCAACGGACCACTACGTTGCGCTTCGGACCTCTGGTCTACACGCTCAATCTCTATCATCCGCTGCGCCTGATCGACGAGATCTGCATGCTCGACCAGATGAGCGGCGGCCGGCTCGAACTCGGCGTCGGCCGCGGCATCTCGCCCTACGAGGTCGGCTACTATGGTGTCGATCCCGCGACCGGCCCCGAACGCTTTGCCGAGATACTGTCGGTCGTCCTGAAAGGCCTCACGGAGAAGCGCCTCAGTCACGCCGGCAAGCATTTCACCTTCGATGACGTGCCGATGGAGATGCAGCCGTTGCAACGGCCATATCCGCCGCTGTGGTACGGCGCCAATTCGCTGGAGAGTGCCGACCGGCTGGCCGGGCAGAGCCTGAATGTCGTCGTCGGCATGAATCCGGAAGGCGTCGGCGCGTTCGCCGCGCGCTACCGGGCGGCCTGGAACACTCTCGGCCACGACAAAGCCACCCTGCCCTTCATCGGCCTCAGCCGTCATGTCGTGGTCGGCGATACCGATCACGAGGCCCGCAGTGCGGCCAAGCGCGCCTACGCGCTCTGGTACGATGCCCTGCTTCATCTGTGGCGCGCCCACGGCGTCGGCCTGCCCCGCCAGATGATTCCCGCCGACTTCGAGAATGCCCTCGACGGCGGCTACATCGTCGCCGGGTCGGCCGGCACGGTGCGCGACCGGCTGAAACGCGACAACGACGTTGCCGGCATCAACTATTGCCTGTGCCGGCTCGCCTTCGGCGACCTCTCCTTCGAGGAGTCGAGACGCTCCGTCGAATTGCTTGCAGGCGAGGTCATGCCGGCGCTGTAAACGAAAGGCCCGCGGTCCAAATACACCTGGACCGCGGACCTCCCCTTCCAGACGCGCCGCGCGAGGTTGTTCAGCCCGCCGCGGCACGCCTCCCAAGTTCGGCACGACAAAGCCGGCGATGGTGGGGCCACCGCCGGCTCGTCGAGAGGTCCTTACTACGCCGCCCGGGGAGAGATAGCGACGAAGCGGGTCATGCCCTCACGATAGATTTTCATCAGCACCGGCTTGCCGGTCTTTCTGGCTTCCTTGAGCTTCTCGGCAGCCATCTTAGGGCTGTCGACCGCGTCTCGGCCGACCTGCTGAAGAACGTCACCGGCCTTCAGGCCCTGGTCGTCGGCCGGACTGCCCGGCTCGACCGACGCCACCAGCGCGCCATCTACCGCCGCGTCGAGACCGAGCTGCTTGCGTGCCTCCGGCGAAATCGGTGCCAGCGACACGCCGTATGCCATCGGTTCCTGCTTGACGGCCTGGCCGTCGGCCTTGGCCTTGATGATCGCGCTGTCGTCCTTCTGGTCGCCGACCTTGGCGGTGACGGTCATGTCCTTGCCGTCGCGCCAGAAGCCAAGCTTCACCGAGGTCCCCGGCTTGATGCCGGAAATCATGCGCGTCAGCTCCTTGATGGTCTCGACCGGCTTGCCGTCGACGCTCTTGATGACGTCGCCCGACTTGATGCCGGCGGCGAGCGCCGGACTGTCGGGCTGGACGGCAGCCACCAGGGCACCCTTGTCGGAACCCAGCGACATGCTTTCGGCAAGTTCGCTCGTCACCGGCTGGATCTGCACGCCCAGCAGTCCGCGTTCGACGCGCCCATTGGACTGGAGCTGGCTCACCACCGGCTCGGCGAGGCTCGCCGGGATGGCGAAGCCAAGCCCGATGCTGCCGCCGCTAGGCGAGTAGATCGCCGTATTGATGCCGATCACTTTGCCGTCCATGTCGAACAGCGGGCCGCCGGAATTGCCGCGATTGATGGCGGCGTCGGTCTGGATATAGTCGTCGAACGGTCCCGACTGGATGTCACGGCCGCGTGCCGACACGATGCCGGTCGTCACGGTGCCACCCAAGCCGAACGGGTTGCCGACCGCCATGACGGCCTGGCCGACGCGCACCTTCGAGGCATCGCCGAACGAGACGAACGGCAGTGGCTTGTCGACGTCGACCTTGAGCACGGCGAGATCGGTCTTCTCGTCGCCACCCATCAACTTGGCCGGCAGCTTGCGGCCGTCCGCCAGGGTGACGGTGATCTCGTCGGCCTTCGACACGACGTGATAGTTCGTCACGATCGTGCCCTTTTCATCGACGATGAAGCCGGTGCCGACGGCTTGGCCCTTGTGCATCGGGCGCTGCTTGCCCTGCGGCTTGCCTGGTTGCATCGGCTGGCCGAAGCGCTCGGCGAAGCGCTGCATGAACTCTTCCATCTGCTTGTCGCGCGGACCGGACATGCGCGCCTCGCCGTCGTCCTCGCCACCGGACTTCATGGTGACGGCAACATTGACGACAGCCGGCGACACTTTGGCCGCAAGTTCGGAGAAGTCCTGCACGACCTGCGGGGCGGCAATCGCCGCAGGCGCGGTAAACATCGGAACGATGAGGGCGGGTGCGGTCAGCGCGGTGGTCAGCGCCAGGGCGGCGATAATACGGCTCTTGGTCTTTGTCATGAACAACCTCCTTGGGGGCTCGGAAAGGAATATGGGCGTAGCGCCATGGCGACCGGATGGCCCCCGCATTGAATGTTTGTATAGTTGGGGGGCGTTGCTTCGGGCCCGGAATGGCGGCAGATGTTGATGCAGATGGAGCCGCCACCCCGAGCGCCGCGAGGGATGCAAGGTTTTCCGAACTCGCCGGGATCGCCGTGAAAATTCTCCTCGTCGAAGACGACAAGCAGACCGCCGACTACATCTCCAAGGGCCTCCGTGAGCATGGCCACGTAGTCGACCATGCCGACAACGGCCGCGACGGCCTCTACCTCGCCACCGGCGAACAATCCTACGAAGTGCTGATCGTCGACCGCATGCTGCCGGCCATGGACGGACTGTCGCTGGTCAAGGCCGCGCGCGGCTCGGGCGTCAGGACGCCGGTACTGTTTCTCACCACCATGGGAGGCATCGACGATCGCGTCACCGGGCTCGAGGCAGGTGGCGACGACTACCTCGTGAAGCCGTTCGCATTCGCCGAGCTGCTGGCGCGCGTCGGCGCACTCGCCCGGCGCCCGCCGATCATGGCGGCCACGACCCTCCATGCCGGCGATCTCGAAGTGGACCTGCTGTCCCGCAACGTCACCCGTGCCGGCCGGCGTATCGAGCTGCTGGCCCAGGAATTCAAGATACTCGAATACCTGCTGCGTCATGTCGGTGAGGTCGTGACCCGCACCATGCTGCTGGAGAAGGTCTGGGATTTCCATTTCGACCCCAAGACCAACATCGTCGAGACCCACATCAGCCGGCTGCGCTCGAAGATCGACAAGGGCTTCGACAAGCCCCTGCTCCACACCGTCAGGGGGGCAGGCTATGTCATCCGC
>CALFRN010000322.1 GCA_937919085.1 uncultured Reyranella sp. | reverse complement strand
GCCGGAAGATGCAGTACGCGGACGTAGGCCTGCTCGGCGCGATAGTCGGGGTGATCATACCAGGAGATGTCACTCAGGTGGCAGGCTGCGGTCCGCAAGATCCGGTCGGCCGGGCTCTCGTCGGCGAAGGCCGGCGTCAGCCAGTCGAAAATCTCGGCCGGCGAAAGGTCGAAGCGCCGCCAACCCGCGCCGTGCTCCTCGGCGAAGGCGATCAAAGGATGACGCGCCCGTTCGGCCTCGCTCAGCCGGATGTGGTAAAAGCCCTCGCGCAGGCCGAACGCCGAGAAGACCACGGTCTTGGGCTTCAGCGCCACCAGCAGACGATCGAGTGCCAGGCAGGCGAGCGGCAACGTGTCGATGCGCCGGCGCGACACGCCGGGCATCTTCTCAAGGGACTTGGCGCTCTGCACGGCGATCAGGCGGGCGACGGCGCGCGCCTCGTCGGCAGCGATCTCGTAGTGGTGAATGATGTGGAGCGGATAGCCGGCCTGCTCCATGTGAAGCCGCGCGAACGAGCGCCATGCGCCGCCCACGGCATAGAACGTCTTGCCGGTTTCCTGGCGCAGCCATTGCACGCTCTCGATCGCATCGACCACGGTGCGCTTGGGGTCGCCCTTGCCCGACGACATCAGGCGCAGCGGTCCGATCGGAAGAGTGCTCGACTCGCCCACCCGGCCATCGCCCAGCGCCACCAGTTCGAGACTGCCGCCGCCGAGGTCGCCCATCACGCCGTCGGCGTCGGGCATGCCGCAGATGACGCCGAAGCCCGAGAAGCGGGCTTCGTCCCGGCCGCTCACGAGATGGGCCTCGATCCCCGGACGCCGCGCAATCTCGCGCATGAAGTCGGCGCCATCGGCGGCGTCGCGAACGGCAGCCGTCGCCAGCAGGTCGAGCGACTTCACCTTCATGTTGTGCGCCAGCGTGGCGAAACGGTCGATGTTGGCCAACGCCATCTCGACGCCTGCCGGATTGAGCCGGCCGGTGGCGTCCAGTCCGCGGGCCAGGCCACACAGTACCTTCTCGTTGAACACCGGCAGCGGCGCGCGGCTTGCCCGCTCGTAGACCACGAGGCGGATGGAGTTCGAGCCCACATCGATGATGCCGACGCGGCCCTTTTCCAGGGCGGGACGCGGAATTGGGGTCTCTACGGTTGGTTCGCCATCCATGCGCGCCCCTCTACCCCAAACCGTGCCGGATTGCAGCGGCGATCCGGGCGCGACCCGACGCCGCTGCAGGTATCGCGATGATGATCAGGAACCGAGGAGCAGGCGCGGCACCGCACCCCGCAGCTTGAGCGCGCTGCCGCGGCCGGAAAGAGACGGGTTGGTCATGAAGTAGTGATGGGCAAGGAACGGCTCCTTTCCCAAATGGGGGCGCACGTAGGTGCCGTCCGGCGCCATGATCCAGCTTTGGCCGTCGTCCTTGAAATTGGCAACCATGATCTGGTCGAGTACCTGCTCATGGACCGTCGGGTTCTCAACAGGACACAGCAACTCGACCCGGCGGTCGAGGTTGCGCGGCATCCAGTCGGCCGAGGAAATGAAGACCTTGGCCTTGGGCGACGGCAGCGGCTTGCCGTTGCCGAAGCACACGATGCGCGCATGCTCGAGAAACCGGCCGATCACACTCTTGACCCGGATATGCTCGCTGAGCCCTGGCACGCCCGGCCGCAGGCAGCAGATGCCGCGGACCACCAGGTCGATCTGCACGCCGGCCGCCGAAGCCGCGTACAGCCGGTCGATCAGATTGCCGTCGACCAGGGAATTGAGCTTGACCCAGATCGCCGCCGGCTTGCCGGCGGCGGCATTGGCGATCTCGGCGTCGATCAGACTGCTCAGCGTCGACCGCAGCGTCACCGGCGCGAAGGCGATCTTCTCCATCTGCTCGGGTCGCGCATAGCCGGTCATATAGTTGAACAGGCGGGCGGCGTCGCGGCACATCGCCGGATCGCAGGTGAAGAACGACAGGTCGGTGTAGATGCGCGCCGTGATCGGATGGTAGTTGCCGGTACCGAAGTGCACATAAGTGCGGATCGCCTGGCCTTCGCGACGCACCACCATCGAGACCTTGGCGTGGGTCTTGAGATCGATGAAGCCGTAGACCACCTGCACGCCGGCGCGTTCGAGGTCGCGCGCCCACCGGATATTGGCCTCTTCGTCGAAGCGCGCCTTGAGTTCGACCAGCGCCGTTACGGTCTTGCCCGCTTCCGCCGCCGCGATCAGCTCCTTGACGATCGGCGAATCCTGACTGGTTCGGTATAGTGTCTGCTTGATCGCCACGACCGTCGGGTCGCGCGCCGCCTGGCGCAGGAACTGCACCACGACGTCGAAGCTCTCGTAAGGATGATGGACGACGATGTCCTTGGCACGGATGGCGGCAAAGCAGTCGCCGCCGAAATCCCGGATGCGCTCGGGAAAACGCGCGTTGTAGGGCGCGAACTTGAGATCGGGCAGATCGTCGACGATCACCGCCTTGACGTCGCCGATGTTCAGCATGCGGTCGAGATGGAAGACGTGCACCGTCGGCGTCTGGTCGGGAACCTCGAGCTGGTCGAACAGGAACTCACGCAGCTCGGCCGGCATCGCGCTGTTGACCGAGATCGAGATCAGGTCGCCGCGGCGGCGACGCTTGAGCGCGCTCTCGTAGAGCAGGACGAGATCTTCCGCCTCCTCGTTGATCTCGACGTCGCTGTCGCGGATCAGCCGGAAGAAGGCACGCTCGGTGACCTCGTAGCCGGGAAAGAGTCGCGGCAGGTAGATATCGACCAGGTCCTCGAGCGGCAGGAAGCGGACCGCCGATCCGGGAAGGCGGATGAAGCGGTCGACCTGCGGCGGCAGCGGCAGCAGCGCCATCAGCGGCCGGTGATCGTCCTTGCGCTGCAGCTTGAGGATCGCAGAGAAGCCGCCGTTGGGAATGAATGGAAACGGATGCGCCGGATCGATCGCCAGCGGCGTGAGAATGGGGAAAATCTGGTCGATGAAATACACGTCGAGCCAGGCGCGTTCATTGACCGTGAGTTCGTCGGAATCAATGACCGAAACGCCGGCTTCGCGAAGTTCGTCCTGCAGCATCGCCCAAACGTCCTGCTGATGCGCCATCAGGCTGGACGCACGGTCGCGGATGGCAATCAGCTGCTCGGCAGCCGTCATGCCGTCGTCGCTCAACAGGGTCGACCGCGTCTGCAACATGTCGACAAGGCCGGCGACGCGGACCATGTAGAATTCATCGAGATTGACGGCGGAGATCGACAGGAAGCGGACCCGCTCCAGCAACGGATGGCGCTTGTTGCTCGCTTCATCGAGAACCCGCAGGTTGAAGGCGAGCCACGAGAGCTCCCGGTTGATGAAGCGCTGTGGGCTATCGGATGCGATGTCGAGGGTCGAAGCCTGCTCGCTTGTCGAACTTAGGGCGTCCATCATGGCCCCCGAGGGGCGCCTCCAGAAGAGTTATTCACAGAACGTTAGCGCCTCTGCATGACGGTGTCATGGCAATTCCCTAAACGATTGTTCTGAAAGCTTTTTTGGTCGATCCTCATGAAGGCAATTCTTCTCCTGCGACATGCAAAATCGGCGTGGAGCGACCCGCGGCTCGGCGACCACGACCGGCCGCTCAATGGCCGCGGCGAGCGCGCGGCCAAAGCCATGGCCGACCACTTCGCCCAGATCGACCACCGGCCCGACCTGGTCCTGTGCTCCACCGCCATGAGGACACGGCAGACGCTGGCGCCCCTGGTTGCGCGCCTGGGCACGCCCGCGCCCCCGATCGCGCTGGAGGACGGCCTCTACCTCGCCCCTCTGGAACGGCTGATGGCGCGCCTGCAAAGCGTGCCCGAAGATGTCTCGACCGTTCTGCTGGTGGGCCACAATGACGGCATCTGGCAACTCGCCGAGACCTTGGCCGGACGCGGACCGCCGGCGGCCATCGCCGCCTTGCGCGAGAAATACCCGACCGGCGCTCTCACCGTGCTCCGCTTGCCGGCCAAAGCCTGGCAGGATCTTGCGGCCGGGTCGGGCGAACTCCTCGACTTCGTCCAGCCGCGCGATCTGACACGACGCTGACGCCGTCCTATCCTGCGCGGTCCCTCTTCCGATCAACCGATTGATTTACCTGCCTTTTCATCCGCAAATCCGGGCGAAAAACGGGAAACCAAGTGGGGCATTTTTCACAGACGATCTCCGGTGCATTCATCGGGATGCCCATGCAGACCTGTCGTCAGGGCGACGACAGGATTTTCATAGGATAAATCCGCCGAAGGTCAAGCGGCACTGGCCGGTCAGTAGGTCCCGGGATACTGCCCGCCGTCCATCAGCAGGTTCTGGCCGGTGAT
>CALFRN010000321.1 GCA_937919085.1 uncultured Reyranella sp. | reverse complement strand
CGCCGGACGAAGCTGCGCTGCTTGGCACATTCCGCTATCAGCGCAATCTTGCTGTGCTGCATTCCGACCCAAGGTTGAGAGCGGCGGTGCAAAATTAGACCACGGTAGCGGCGGCATTGTGCTGGTGCGGGCGGCGTAAAAGTCGTCCACCGTTTACCCTTTTCTGCGAAGCGCAGGGAGGGTTGAAGGATCTATACCGTGGAACTTTACCTGAGGGTTCGTCTGGCCTGCGCTGAAGGCATGAGCCAGCGCGAGGCGGCAAAACGTTTCAACATATCGCGCGACACGGTCCGCAAGATGCTGTCGTATTCGGAGCCGCCTGGCTATCGGCGTACAGCTGCGGTGCGGCGACCGAAGCTGGAAGCGTTCATTGCGATCATCGATGCGTGGCTGGATGAGGACCGTCAGGTACCGCGCAAGCAGCGTCATACGGCGAAGCGTGTGTTTGACCGCCTTCGCGATGATCACGGCTTCACCGGCGGATACACGATCATCAAGGATTACATCCGGGAGCGGGACCTGCGCGGACAGGAGATGTTCGTGCCGCTGGCTCATCCTCCCGGTCATGGACAAGCCGACTTTGGAGAGGCCGTGGTTGTTATCGGCGGTGTGAAGCAGAAGGCCCACTTCTTCGTGCTCGACCTGCCGCACAGCGACGCCTGCTATGTGCGGGCCTATCCGGCGGCTGTTGCCGAGGCATGGATGGACGGCCACGTTCACGCCTTTGCTTTCTTCGGTGCGGTGCCGCTCTCGATCGTCTACGACAACGACCGCTGTCTCGTGGCGAAGATCCTGCCCGATGGCACACGCAAGCGGGCGAAGCTGTTCAGCGCCTTCCTGTCGCACTACCTGATCCGCGACCGTTACGGTCGGCCCGGCAAGGGCAATGACAAGGGAAGTGTTGAAGGTCTCGTCGGTTATTGCCGCCGCAACTTCATGGTGCCGATCCCGCAGTTTGCGAGCTGGGAGGCTTTCAATGTCCGGCTCGAGGAGCAGTGCCGCAAGCGTCAGAATGACCGGCTGCGGGGCGAGAGCGAGACGATCGGCGAACGGCTGCAGCACGATCTGGCGGCGATGCAGTCGCTTCCAGCTTCACCCTTCGAGGCATGCGATCAGGTGAGCGGTCAGGTCTCGTCCCGGTCGCTGGTGCGCTACCGGACCAATGATTACTCGGTCCCTGTCCGCTTTGGCCATCAAGACGTCTGGATCCGGGGTTATGTCGATGAGGTGGTGATTGGTTGCCGGGGCGAAGTCATTGCCCGTCATCCGCGCAGCTATGAACGCGAGGATGTAATCTTCGATCCCGTCCATTATCTTCCCCTGATCGAGCAGAAGATCAATGCGCTCGATCAGGCCGCACCCTTGCAGGGATGGGAACTGCCCGAGGCGTTCGCGACGCTGCGCCGCCTGATGGAAGCGCGGATGGGCAAGCACGGTCGGCGCGAGTATGTGCAGGTGCTGCGCCTGCTGGAAAGCTTCGAGCTTGCCGAGCTGCACGGCGCTGTGAAGCAGGCGGTCGATATGGGGGCGATCGGCTTCGATGCGGTGAAGCATCTCCTGTTGTGCCGGGTGGAGCGCCGTCCGCCCAGACTGGATCTTGCCATTTATCCTTACCTGCCCAGGGCCAGGGTGGAGAAGACCTCGGCAAGGTCCTACATGCGGCTGCTGCCCAGCAATGCGAAGGATGCGGCATGAGCAGCCAGGCGCCCGAACTGCTGCTCGCCAGCCACCTCAAGACGCTGAAGCTACCGACCTTCCTTCGCGAGCATGACAAGCTGGCGCGGCAATGCGCTGCAGAAGGCGTGGATCATGTCCGCTACCTTGCCCGGCTTGTCGAACTGGAACTGATCGATCGGGAACGGCGGATGGTCGAGCGGCGTATCAAGACCGCGAAGTTCCCAGCCGCAAAGAGCCTCGACAGCTTCGACTTCAAGGCAATCCCGAAGCTGAACAAGATGCAGGTGCTGGAACTGGCGCGCTGCGAATGGATCACCCGGCGCGAGAATGTCATTGCCCTTGGCCCATCGGGAACTGGCAAGACCCATGTCGCGATCGGTCTCGGCCTCGCAGCCTGCCAGAAGGGCCTGTCGGTCGGCTTTACCACCGCTTCCGCCCTGGTCAGCGAGATGATGGAGGCGCGCGATGAACGCCGCCTCCTGCGCTTTCAGAAGCAGATGGCCGGCTACAAGCTCCTCGTAATCGACGAACTGGGGTTCGTTCCCCTCTCGAAGACCGGCGCCGAACTGCTGTTCGAGTTGATCTCCCAGCGTTACGAGCGTGGATCGACGCTCATCACCAGCAATCTGCCCTTCGATGAATGGACCGAGACGTTCGGCTCCGAACGTCTTACCGGCGCGCTCCTCGACCGGCTGACCCATCACGTCAGCATCCTCGAGATGAACGGCGAAAGCTATCGTCTGGCCCAGAGCCAGGCACGAAAAGCAACCCCAACCCCCTGACAAACCGCCATGCGTGTGTTGGCGAACCCCGCTCGGGCTACGCCCTCCCGGCGCTCGCCAACACACGCATCAACTGGCCTGGTTTTACTCCGCCCAATGGCCGACTTTTACGCCGCCGTTGACAGGCGGCGAGACCATCGTGCGCGAGTATGTGGCGCTGCAGAAGCGGCGCACGCGCG
>CALFRN010000320.1 GCA_937919085.1 uncultured Reyranella sp. | reverse complement strand
ACGCCGTGGACATTCCAGGCCCGCCTGTCGGCGACGAGCTTGTCCAGACTTTCCGCAATATCGAGGGCGAAGCCCGCATCCTGGGGCGCAACGATCGACCAGACCGACATTATCGTCCCCCCGGAGTTACCCTGCCATAGGCACCACTCACATGACCATTCCACCCGCAGCCGACATAGCCGCCAGCAGCATCGTAGAGGTAGTCGAAGCCTTCGAAGAACATGCACCGGTGTTCACGAACACGCCGGGGTCGCGCACGACCTCGACCTTCTCCGGATGCAGGGGGTTGGCCCGGTCGCCGACCGTGAACTCGTAGAAAACCGTGGCGGCACGCCCACCGGGCAATCCGATCGCGATCCTCGTACCCGCCGGCGCGGGCGCGCCGTGAACCAGCGGACTGCCGGGCGGCGGCGACAGGAACATGTAGTTGACGCCGGTATCGACCAGGCTGGTGCCGGTCGCGGTCCGGCCGTCGACCGATATGGTCAGCGGCGCGGCGTTCCATTGCGGCAGCCCCGATGCCGAGGCCGTGCCCCTGGCCGAGAGCTTCACGAAGGCGAAATTTCGCGTGAGCGCGGTGTTCATGCCGAGATGGATTCCGGTCCGGGTGACGATGTAGCCCGGGCGTATCGAACTTGCCGGAGCGCCGGACGCCAGCGACACGAGATTGGTGAACGGATTGCGCGGCGCGGACGCCGCCGGACCGCTGTCGGTTCCCTGGGCGGCAGCGCGGTCGAAGCCGATGCCCATGAAGGCCACGCCGCGCGGGCGTGGATCGGGCGCACAGTCGCGGGCATTGCGCAGGCAGGTGATGCTCTCGACCCGCAGCACCTGTACGCGCGCCGTCGCCGCCGTCCGGCCGTCGTCGTGAAGGATCTCGACGTCGGTGGTGTGGTGCGTGCCGTGCAGGACGCGCCCGCTGCTGTTGTAGACGATGCGGCCTGGCCCGTCGTTGCTGTCGCCGGGTCCCGGTACATAGTGATCGGCGGCCACGACGATCCCGGTGGAACCGGTATCCATGCCGAAGCGGCGCGGCAGCGCACCCCGCAGCTTCAACCGGATCTCGGGTACGTGCTCGGCGCGGATCGGGCCGTTGGCGAAGGGAATGTCGATCGTTGCGAGGCCGCGGTAAGCCTCGGGTTGCGCCGCGGCAGGTCCGCTCGCCAGCAGACACGCCACGAAGGTCGGGATGCGCTTCATCGCATCCACGTCTCCCGCAACGGACCAGCCTGCCCGTACAGCGGATCGGCGCGCGGCAACGGGACGGCAGCGACCGCCGAGACGGCGCTCGCGTGGTCGATCTCTCCAGGACGCCGCTGGTCGAAGCCGCCATTGTCGGGATAGGCGCCGACCACCAGAAGATCGGCGCTGGCCGACACGCGACGGTGCCCGGTGCCGGCTGGCAATACGACCACGTCGCCAGCCTCCACGTCCAGCTCCTGCCCGCCGGCGCCGCCGAACTGCACGCGCGCACGACCGCGGGCGATGCCCAGCACCTCGTGGGTTCGGGTGTGGAAATGCAGGAAGCCATGGATGCCGTTGCGCCACCCCTGTCCCCAGCCGTGCGCGCCAAATGCATTTTCGAACAGCGCGGCCGGGTCGGTTGCACTTTCGACCTCGACGGCGCCGCGATAGACCAGCAGCGGCAACGACGGATTGTTCGGCGTTTCGCCGTCGTCGTCGAAGAGGATTGCCTGCGGCGTGACCTGCTTTCCGGCGCGCATTCAACGCTCCCTCGTGGCGCAACTTCGACTTTCCTTAGCGCGACTCGGTGGCGGGAACCAGACCGGCGGCACGTTCGATGTCGCTCGTCGCCAAAGGATAAGTCCCCCATAGTAAGCCAGGAGCGGAAGAACTGCCCGTGAGTCCCATCGAAGTCGCGCTGCTGACCTGCACCCTCATGCTCTGCGGGGCAGCCGCGGGTGCCCGGCTGCGGCATGTCCTGCCGGGACATCACCTCAACGAGCACGCCAAGGACATCGTCCGGCTGGGCACCGGCCTCATCGCCACGATGTCGGCGCTGGTGCTGGGCCTGCTGATCAACTCAGCCAGCAATTCCTACGAAGCCCAGCGCAACGAAGTGCGGCAGATCGCGACCAACATGATTCTGATCGACGAACTTCTGGAGCGCTACGGGCCGCAGGCGCAGCCGTTGCGCAAGCTGCTCCGCGGCAGCATCGAACCCCTGATCGTTCAGCTCTGGGGAGAGACCGGCAGGCCTCCCTCAAAGGATTTGTCCCTCGATCCGAACGGCCTCGCCTCGCGAGCCTTCATCGCCATGCACGAGCTTTCTCCACAAACCACCCTAGAGCGCTCGATCCAGAGCCAGGTCATCCAGACCGCCATCGCAACCCAGAAATCGCGCCTGATGCTGTTCGAACGGGCGCACACCGGCATACCGGTGGCGCTTCTGGCCACCCTGATTGCCTGGCTGGTGATGATCTTCGTCAGCTTCAGCCTGTTCTCGCCGCTCAATCCGACCTCAATCGTGGCACTCCTGATCATCGCCCTGTCGGCTTCGGGCGCGATTTTCCTGATCCTCGAGATGGGCCAGCCGTTCGAAGGCTTCATGCAGATCTCGAGCCGTGCCCTCAGCACGGCATTGCGACCCCTGACACCCTAGCCGCCAGCCAGGAACCACCGCTTCCTCGCACCCAGCGGAACGGACGGGCATTGGCGCTTGCCTGCAGTTTCGAAAATATGTGTAATTTCGATAATACAGGCGTTGTTCGCAAAGCAACGACGCGATTTCGGAAAGCCGGCGCATAAGCCGGCAAACCAGGGAGAATCGAAATGCCGACAGGACTCAATCGCCGGACGCTGCTGGGCTCCATCGCATTCGCCGCCGGCGTACCCGCCATCGGGCGCGCCCAGACAGGCTTTCCGTCCAAACCGATACGGATCGTCCATGGCTACGGTCCGGGCTCCAATCCGGATACCATCGCGCGCATCATCTCACCCAGCCTGATGGCGACGCTGGGCCAGAGCGTCGTGGTTGAGCCCAAGCCCGGTGCCGGCGAACGCATCGCCGCGCAGTATGTCGTCGGCCAGGCGGCAGACGGCTATACACTCTACCTGATCACCGGCGGCGCCAATGTCATCAGCGCGACGGACCCGCAGGCGCCGTTCAATACGCTCAAGGATTTCTCCTACATCTCGATCCTGACGCAGTTTCCTTTCGCATTGTTCACCGCGGCCAACTCGCCATATCGCACGCTGGGAGACCTGCTCGCCGCGGCGCGCAAGAACCCGGGCAAGCTCAACTACGCCCACAGCGGCGTTGGCAACACGCTGCACCTGGCCGTCGAACTGATGAAAGCCAAGGCCGGAGTCGAGATCGAGCCGGTCGCCTACAAGGATACCGGCCAGCAGATCGCCGACGTCATCAGCGGCCGGCTCGACGTGGCGATCAGTACCTTCACGAGCTTCACCGGCCCGCTCAAGAACGGCCAGGTCCGGGCGCTCGCCGTTACCTCGAAGCAGCGCTGGCCCTTCAATCCCGACGTGCCACCGGTTGCCGACGATGTACCTGGTTACGAAGTCGTCTCCTGGCTCGGGCTCGCGGCCCCCGCAGGACTACCACCCGACATTGCCGACAAGCTCGCCGCGGCGGCGAAAATCGCCATGGTCCAGCCCGACGTCCAGAGCAAGCTGCAGGGCCTGGGCAACGAAGCCCATTCCACTACGCCCGCCGAATTCCGCGCGCGGGTCGAGGCCGACTACGCCAAGTGGAAGCCGCTCGCCAAGTTCGTGACGCAATAGGCGGCAGGTATCCGAAGGATCGTCGAACGTTTCAGTCCCAGGCGGCGTCGACGATGCGGTTGTCTTCCGACAGGACCAGCGTCAGTCGGTTCGGGTCGAAGGCATAGTTCGGCAGCCCGTCCGTCGGCCTGATGATGCGCAACTTCCACGGCAGGTCGGTTTCGCGCACCAGACTGTCGGCCGCCGCGCCGGCCGGCGCCGTGGCCCCCTTGGCGACGAAGTACTTGCCGCGACAGGACGCGCAATCGGCCTTCGGGATCGCACCTTCGGTGTATCCCGGAATTGTCTTCAGGGTGATTGCATTGCTGGACGAACGCACGCGGACGCCCTTGTAGGGATGTCCCGTGGCGACCGGCAGCAAGGCCTCGAACGTCACGAAGGGGCCAAGCGGCGCCGGGCTCGGCGGCACGACGCCCTGCAGGATCAGATCGAGAATGCCGTCGACCGGCTCGCCGCGCGTGATCGGGACGAGATGCGGCGCCCCCCAGCCGGACGACGTCACCACGCCGCGTGCGCGAACGATGTCCAGGCCACCGCCATGCGTCGACCGCAGAACCTCGACACTGGTCACCAGCAGGACCGGCCAGGGAACCATTTCGGAAGGAGCTGCGCCTTCGGGCGGCGGCGCGCCTTGACCGTAGCCGGCGGCAGGCGGCTTGGCACCGGCCGATGGCTGTTGCGCCTGCGCGCCTGGCATCCATGTCGCGGCGGCGAGGCAGGCAATGGCGAAGAGCAACGATCTGGTCATGGCATCCTCGGTGACGGCGCCGACGAGACGGCGGGTTGGACGATGGTGGGAGGACCGTCTGCGGTCCAGTTTTGCTCGAGCTTGTCGTAGGCTTCCAGGATGAGGTCGGTCGGCACCATCTGGGTGAGCGTACAGAACGACGTCGACGTGCTGTCGAACCGGCCGTTCTCGAACAGCTTGTTCACCGGCGCACCGCCGCCACACACGGAGAAGTACTCGCACGTCTCGCGGCAAGCCTCGGTACCCGCCCGGATGTCGCGCAACAGCGCGGAGTCGAGGCAGGCGTCGTAAATCGCGGCGAGTGACTGGCTATTGACATTGCCGAGCAGGAAGTCTGCGTAGTCGGCATTCTTGTAGCCGAGCAGCTCGGGCGAAAAACTCGAGACGTTGCCGTGACTGTCGACGTTGATCATGCCGAGCGGCTCGACCTGAATGTTGCGGGCACGCACGCCCTCCGGGCGGAATACGCGCGGCAAGGCATGATCGATCTCGCGCACGAACCGGACCCGCCCATCCGCCCGTGCCAGGTGCCAGAAGGTTCGCAGGAACGTCTCGTAACGCTGGCGCAGCTCGGCGCCCTGGAACAGGTCGGAGACGTAATCGCCCTCCGATTCCTCGACATTGAAGCAGACATGGTCGATGCCCTCGGAGATGTAGAACTCCAGCATCTCCCGCGGCATCTCGAGGCTGGCGCGCGACAGCACCGAGAGAACATGGACCGGCCAATTCGCCGCCTTGAGGCGGCGGATGCCCGCGACCGTCTTGTCGAAGGTGCCGGTACCGCTGCGCGTCTTGCGATGGGCATCGTGCAACTCGCGCGGGCCATCGATGCTGACGCCGATACCGACCTGCCATTCGCGGAACAGGGCGCACCACTCATCGTCGATCAGCATGCCGTTGGTCTGGAACGAATGCTTCACGACAACGGCGCGAGGCCCGTCCTTGGGTCTCAGCCTTTCGATCGTCTCGAAGGCCTCGCGATAGAAAGCGACAGGCACGGCCAGCGGTTCACCGGCGTGCCAGAGCACCGTGACCTCCGGGTTGGTCCAGCCCGACGAGAAGAGTTCGGAGAACAGCTTGGTCACCGTCGATTGGGCGATGACGTGCTTGTTGTTGCGATCGGGCAGGTAGCAGTAGGTGCAGTTTATGTTGCAGAAGGCGGTCGGCTGAATGATCACCATCTCGATTTCGGGACGACCGGGCGGCGCGTCCGAGGGCAGGAAACTCTGCACGTCCCTACCAGTTGTGCCAGCCGTTGCCCCAGCCGCCGTTATGCCAGCCACCGTTGTGCCAGCCGCCATTGCCCCAGCCACCGTTGTGCCAGCCGCCGTTGCCCCAGCCGCCATTATGCCAGCCGCCGTTGTGCCAGCCCCAGCCGCCGTTTCGCCAACCGCCATTACCCCACCACGCGAGCCGGGCTTCGGCGTCGACGTCTACGGTCTTGCCGTCAACGATGTCGGATACGGAATTGCGGATGGCCTCGAGCCGGGCGGCAACGGCTTTCGATTTCGGCTGCGCGGCGCGGTCCTCGCCGGACGAAGCCGCAGCCGCTGCATCGGCAGAGGCGAGCCCCACCGACAGACCGAGCACTCCGGCCGGAAGCAAAGCAGCAAGAGCACGCAACGACCGACGATCCTGGGCCATGAAATCTCCCCCTCGGAGGAAATACGTTACCCGCAGTTTCGACAGGCTGACAAACGAAATTCACGAACGTGAGTCAGGAGGTGACGCTGACCTCGACCCACATGCCCTGGAACGCGTCGGTCATCCCGGTAAAGCTGCCGGCGACGGGCATCACCTGCCAGATGTCGCGGGCGACCGCGACCGGAATCAGATTGAAGCCGCCGACGCTGCGGTTGGTCGGGTCGAATGTAATCCATCCGGCACCCGGGAGGTAAACCTCCGCCCAGGCATGGGTCGAGCCCTCGCCATCCGACCCCACGAAATCACGGTCGGGATTGTAAAGATAGCCCGAGATGAGTCGCGCCCCGAAGCCCAGACTGCGCGCCGCTTCGGCGAACAGGACCGCAAAATCCCGGCAGGTCCCCACGCCGAGCTCGAGCGTTTCGAGCGGCGACTGCGTTCCTTCGACCTCACGGGCCTGATAGCGGATCGCCCCCGACACCCCCGCTCCGAGATCCTTGAGCAGCGCCAGTGTGTCCGTGGAATCGCCACGCACGAACGCGCGCGCCCAGTTCTTCAGCACCTCGTCGGCATCGTCATACTGCTGCAACGCAAGCGCGCCGAGATCGGTCCACTCGTCGTCGGCATAGAGAAAGGGGTAGTTGATCGCCGAGGCGGCAATGTCGAAGACCGGCCAAGCATCGGCACCGAGACTGAGTTTGCTGACGCTGTCGATC
>CALFRN010000319.1 GCA_937919085.1 uncultured Reyranella sp. | reverse complement strand
CCAGCTCGCCGCGCGCCTTGACGGCATCGAGCACGGGCCCGGCATTGGCGGCGCCGGCCGGAAGAAGGGCGATCGCCGCGATGGCGATGGCCAGGGCTGCCTTGCGCATTTCTGCCTCCGTCTGCTCGTTTCCGTAGGCGTACCCTCCGGGAGTGCAGTGTCGGCTGCCGGGCTTGAGGGAATCAACAGGCAATTCGCCAGGACAGGCCGGACCGGAAGCGCGCGGCGGCCGGCGTCGTGGCCCCCGCCCGCGCAAGGCTCCCGTTGGGCCGTGCCCTGCGGCCATGTTAGGATGGTGCCATGTCCACGCTCGCCGCACCGCCGCCCGACCGGCTGGAAGCATTGTGCCGCCGCTGGAAGATTCGCGAGTTGAGCCTTTTCGGCTCGCAGGCCCGCGACGAAGCGCGCCCGGACAGCGACATCGACCTGCTGGTCGACTACGATTCCACGGCCGACTGGAGCCTGATCGACACCGCCCGTCTGCGCGCCGAGCTTGCCGAATTGTTCGCACGTCCGGTCGATCTCGTGCGCGAGCGCAACATCACCAACCCCTACCGGCTCGCCTCCATCCGCCGTGATCGCCGCCCGCTCTATGCCGCCTGACGACGAAGACCGGGCCTCGCTCGTCGATATGCTGGACTTCGCCCGCGAGAAGATCGACGCTTGCTTTTGACCCCCCCCAGCCCGGGTCGTCGCCCAAGTCGTAATCTAGGTCGCGGGCCCGGTTTCCGTTACACTGCCCGGCCGTCCGTTGATGGAAGGGAGCAAGCCGATGCCCGCACAGACCAGAGGCCGCATCCGTCACATCGCCCTCAGCGTAAAGGATCCCTGGGAGACCGCCGAATTCTACAAGCAGGCTGTGGGCCTGGAGGAAGTCCTGGAGCTCGACGGGCCGCTCGCCGAGGGCGTGTTCCTGAGCGACGGCGTGGTCAACCTCGCCATCCTCCACTTCAAGAACGACGAGGCCGCGCAGGGCACCGGCACGGACTTCGTCGGCATCCACCACATCGGCTTCTGGGTCGACGACGTGGTCGAGCAGGGCAGGATCGCGCGCAACACCGGCGCCACCTGGATCATGGGCGACACCAACAACCCCAACGGCTACGAGATCAAGCACACCGACCTCGACGGCATCATCTTCGACATCGCCGCGCACGGCTGGGTCGGCTCGCAGAAGAACCCGGGAGCGGAAGACAACGTCGTGCAGGCGAATCCGCAACGGCGGCTGGCGAAGTTCGACGAGCGCCGCGCGCGGGCCCAGGCGAAGATCGCGGCGATTCGGGCGAAGCAGGTCGCCGTGGCTGCGGAGTGACGCGCTGACGAAGCGCCGGGGCTGCCCGCCCTACGGGGCTTGCCAACTTCAATACCTGATAGCGGGCAATCAACGCCCGCCCATCCAATCGGATGTCAGGCGCTCTCAGATCGCGTTTAGCTTAAATGAGATTTGGTATTCTATCAGACGAACGTCGGAAACACGGCCGGCCGCAAGCTTTAGATCTTCTGTTATTTCATTCGCGACAATTATGCCGCGTGCCGGCTTCGAGCTTTCCATATTCTTCTCGATCCAGCTCATGTAGCGCATGATCTGTCCGACGACGCGGTCGTAACCGCGCGAGACCTTGAGTTCAAAGACGACGTAGCGACCATCCTTGTCGACTGCGAGGATATCGATGAACCGCCCACCTACAGGAAACTCGACCCCAGTTACGGGCGCATCACCAACAGGGTATCGCTGACATCAAATACCGAATAGGTCAGTAACACATTGATCAGAGTGTGCTTCTGGAAGAACGTCGCGGTGAAGCGGCTCGCGCTGGTGGCCGACGACCTGGTGACGCACTTCGAGGCCCGCATGGCGGCGCTCGACGGCAAGGCCATGATCGTCTGCATGAGCCGCCGCATCTGCGTGGCGCTCCACGAGGCCATCAAGGAACTGCGGCCGCAGTGGTACAGCGCCGACGACGATACGGGCGTGATGAAAGTGGTGATGAGTGGGGCCGTCTCCGATCCTCCGTCATGGCAGGAGCATATCGGCAAGCGGCCCAAGGCGCGGCGCGAGCTGCTGGCCAAGCGCGCCAAGGATGCCAAGGACCCGCTCAAGCTGGTGATTGTGCGCGACATGTGGCTGACCGGGTTCGATGCGCCATCGATGCACACGATGTATGTCGACAAGCCCATGAAGGGGCACGGGCTGATGCAGGCCATCGCCCGCGTGAACCGCGTGTTCAGCAACAAGCCGGCGGGGCTCGTGGTGGACTACATCGGTGTCGCCCAGAACCTGAAGAGCGCGCTCGGCCAGTATTCGCCGGGCGACCGCGATCAAACCGGCATCGACGAGGCCGAAGCCGTCCGGGTGCTGCTGGAAAAGTACGAGGTGGTGAAGGCCATGTTCCGGCCCGACACCAAGGGCGGCTTCGACTATCGCAAGGCGCTCGATCCCAAGGCCAGCGCCACCGCCCGGCTGGCCGTCATGGCCGGGGCCATAGATTGGGTGCTGACGCTGCAGCAGGAAGCGGCGGCCAAGGAAAAGACCGAGGAGGAGAAGAAGCGCGCGCATCGGCGCTTTGCCGATGCTGTCGTCGCCCTGTCGAAGGCGTTTGCCCTCGCCTCGGCCAGTGACGAGGCCCGAGCGATTCGCGACGAGGTTGGCTTCTTCCAGGCCATCCGCGCCGCCCTGATCAAGAGCGTGCCGGGCGATGGCAAGAAGAGTGCGGCCGACCGGGAACTGGCCATTCAGCAACTCGTGAGCCGCGCCGTCGTCTCGACGGAGATCGTCGACATCATGAAGGCGGCGGGTTTCGAAAGCCCGGACATCTCCATCCTGTCCGATGCCTTCCTCGCCGAGGTCCGTGACTCCGACAAGAAGAACCTGGCCATCGAGGCGCTGAAGAAGCTCATCGCCGGCGACGTGCGCGCCCAGTCGCAACGCAACGTGACGCAAAGCAGGGCCTTCTCCGAGCGGCTGGAGGCGGCCATCGCCCGCTATCACCTGAACGCGCTCACGACGGCGCAGGTGCTCGATGAATTGATCCAGCTCGCCAGGGACATTCGCGCCGCGCGGTCACGGGGCGCGGAAACCGGCCTGACCGACGAAGAAATCGCCTTCTATGACGCGCTGGCCGAAAACGCGAGCGCTCGCGAGGCCATGGGCGAACCGGCGCTGCGGGTGATCGCGACCGAACTGGTCAAGAACGTCAAAGGTAGTGTCTCGACCGACTGGACCCACCGCGCCAGCGCCCGCGCGCGCATCCGGGTGCTGGTGAAGCGCATCCTCCGTAAATACGGCTATCCGCCCGATCTGGAGGATGCGGCCGTGCAGAACATCCTGCAGCAGGCCGAGGTGCTTTCGGCGGAGTGGGCAAACTGAGGCGTCGTATATCAGGGTAAGGGGGCTGTCCTCCGCCACGCCTCCTCCGCCACCCCGCAACCCACCGGCCGCCTCGGCGTTGTTCGCCAGCCGCGATCTTCGGGAGGCGCCCAAAGCGTCATCCGAATGTCACGGCACGCTCATCGTCCTGGCAACCA
>CALFRN010000318.1 GCA_937919085.1 uncultured Reyranella sp. | reverse complement strand
GCCTCTCCCTCACCTTCTGGCAGGTCGTGATCTGCCTGCCGCCGATCGCGCTGGGCGCCCTGCTGTTCGACGGCCTGCCGACATATTGGCCATCGGCCAAGGCGCTCATCGCCACGATCTACACCGGCGCCATCCCCACGGCGCTCGGCACCGCCACCTGGTTCGCCCTGGTCAAGCTGCTGCCGGCCCAGGTGGCCGCGCTGTCGTCCATCGCCATCCCGATCGTGGCGATCGTGAGCGGCATCCTGATCCTGCACGAGCCGCTGTCGGGGCTGCAGGCCCTCGCCATCGCCTCGACCGTGATCTCGCTGTGGCTGGCCCTGATGCCCGGCCGGCGGGGCTGAGAACGGCGACTTTTCAGACGCCAGTTATCCGAGATGTGTCTGTCCGAAAATTCGCAAGGCGTTGGCCCGCCTGAGCCGGACGATTCTTTTCGACGACGGCAAAAATCGCGGCCCTGTCTGAAAATTCAGCCGCCTTCTCCTCCCCCGCTTGCGGGGGAGGTGGCCCCGGCGCTGTTTACAGCGCCTTTGGCCGGAGGGGGTCTTCACATCGATGCCCATGACGAGGGGGTGCGCAGCACCGTTCGACGCTCTCGGACATTGCGAGGCCGGGCGAAGCTCGGCCGGTGAGCGACAGGACATTGCGCAGCAAAGTCCGAGAGCGTCGAATGGTGCCGCAACGCGCACGGCCCGTGTCTCACCAAGTTGAGACAAATGTTGTGACACAGGTTGAGCGCCCACCTGTGGCATCGAGCAGAATCTGACCCTGCGGCCCCGCCACGGGGAGCCGCAGACGATCGTCAAACCAGCTCCCGGACACGTGGATCGCGCCTCGGTCCCCGGCATCTGCCGGACGGGTCGTCGGCGGGGCGGCCGTGCCTGTGTCTGCGCAATTCACGATGGACGCCCACGGATTCACCGATTCTGTCCCCGACAGTCCTGGCTTCCGGGCGAAGTCGCAGCGTCGCGCGCAAGTCCGGGTCACGCAAGTGCTGCTCGACAGCGCCGACGACCTCTCTATTTCCACGCCGTCGATTGTAGTCACGGTACCCGATAAGCCAGTTGCGATCGTTGGACTTCCGAGCTGCAGCAAGAAGATCGTCGCTCATCATTTCCATCACAGGAGCGGGCCATTGCCGGCCGCGGCCGCCGCTGTGAGTGCCAGGAGATATGCGATCTTCAGTCCCGAAACAGCCGCCTGAGGCTGGTATTTGCGCACTGATTATGCACTAGATCGAAGAGCATGCGAGTTTCCGGATATCTGGTTGCCGTCTCCGTGCTGGCATCCGTCACCGTACAGGCCCAGACGCCTCCGGGAGCTGCCCGTGCGGAGTATGATGCCGCCTTCCAGGCGTCGCAGAGCAACCCTGCAGATACGGCAGTGGTGCTGCGCTACGCGGCGGCCGCGATAAAGGTAAGCGACCTTGAAGGCGCGATCTCGGCGCTCGAGCGGTTGCTGCTGGTCTCCGGTGACCAGCCGAGCGTGAAGGTGGAACTCGGAACCCTCTACTATCGTCTCGGCTCATATGAGGCGGCTCGGGCCTATTTCGACAGCGCCCGTTCGTCCGGGCTTGCCACCGCCGAGATCAAGCAGCGCGCCGACGAGTACCTCGTCGCCATAGACAGCAAGACCGGCAAGTCGCTGTTCTCCGGCAATCTGATGGCGGGCTTGCGCTATTCGACCAACGCCAACAGCGGCCCGACTGGTTCCGTTCAATCTTCCGGCGTCCCGGTAGTGCCCAATCCCACCTTCTCGCAGCGCCCGGACTTCAGTGCGTTCACGGCCATGAACGTGCGCCACCACTACGACCTCGGTCGACAGGACAGCGGCGCGCTGGAAAGCAACTTCGCCCTTTATGCCACCCGGCAATTCCAGGTCACCGTCGCCAACGTGGCTGTGGTCGACATTTCGACCGGCCCGAGAGTGAAGCCATTTGAGGGCTGGGCAGGATCCGTGTCGCTCAAGCCTTTCCTTACCGGTCGCTACGTCGCGGTCGACGACATGACCAGCTATTGGGCATACGGCACCGGCATCGAAGCAACCGCGCCTCTCGGTTCCAGGATCGACGGCACGCTGGCGATAATCGGCAGGCAACGCCAGTTCGTGAACAACAGCGACGTGCCGACGAACAATCAGAATACCGGTGTCGAGGCAGGTTCTATCCTCGACCTGCGCGCCGAGCTGACGTCGACACTTTGGTTGTCGTTCAACGCCAATGCCATGCGCTATTCGGCAGTCACGCCGTGGGAGAGTTACGGGGAGCTCGGTGCAGGTGCTGCGCTGACAAAGCGGTTCATCGATCCCCTGGGGATCAACGGGCGGCCCTGGGAAATCACAGCGAACATCTACACCCAGATCGCCAGCTACGATCAACCCAACCCCGTCGTCGATCCCGCCGTTGCCCGCAGCCAGACCGATCTTGGCCTCGGTATGGTGCTGAACGTGCCGCTCGACGAGCGGTTCTCGCTTGCCGCCCAGGTCAGCTACGCGCAGCGATGGGCGTCCTTGAGCAACTACGCCTACAATGCCTTGACCACGCTGGTCGGCGTTGGATGGCGTTTCTAGCGGAAGACGGGAGAGTTTTCATGAATGCTCTGATCCGCTTTTGGTTGCTGACGACAGCTTGTTGCTGCCTGGCCATGCCCGGGCTTGCGCAGGTCGGTGTGACAACCGCTGCCTCCGGTGAGCCGCGAGGTACGCCGCCCGCCCAGCCTGAACGGATATTGCAGGTGGGTATCGACGTGCAGGCGAACGAGCGGATCACGACGCGCAACAATGATCGCGCGCAATTGGTGTTTCTCGACGGGTCCGCGCTTACCGTCGGTCCGGACAGCGACCTGGTGATTGACAGATATGTCTACGACCCCAACCGCAAAGTCGGCGATCTGGCGGTATCCGTTTCGCGCGGCGTGTTTCGCTTTGTCGGCGGCGCCATCAGCAAGAAGAGCGAAGTCGTCGTAAGGACGCCATCGGCGCACATCGGGATACGCGGCGGCATCATGATGATCGCCATCGGCAGCGACGGCTCCGCCGTGGCCACGTTCCTGTACGGCGATGCGATGACGGTGACCGGCCAGGGCGTGACCAGCAAGGCGACCCGTGCCGGCTCGCAAATCCTGGTGCCCTACGACAAGCCGCCACAACCGCCAATCGTGTTGCCGCCCGGCTCGCTGCAGAGCTTCATCGCCATGTTCGAGCAAATGATCGGCAACTCCACAGCCGCCGCGGGCGACGACGCGTTGGTCAATGCCATGTTGGCTGCGCTGAATTCCAGCCTGGGTCCGGAAGGCGGCGGCACGAACGCCTGGTTCAGCTATCTGCAAGCCGCCGGCAACCAGGCACTCACGATCTCCAATGCCAGCCGCCCTCCCCCGGCGGCGCCGGCACCAACGAAACCCGTCTATTCAGCCCCGCCGCCGCCGCCACCGCCCCCACCTAACAACAATTAGCTCGGCCGTTTGGAGGGCTGCCGCCCGGCTCGCTGCAGAGCTTCATCGCCATGTTCGAGCAAATGGTCGGCAATTCCACAGCCACCGCGGGCGACGACGCCTTGGTCAATGCCATCGGTAATGCGACGAGCTTTCTCCCGGGCTCCGACTCAAGCAGTTGGTCGCTGTTTCCCTCGGCGTTTGCCACAGACTTCGGTCAAAGCGTGGGAGGCAAGTAATGCCCCGCAGGGAAGTTCGAAAATATCTAGTGAACTTCCATACCTTCGGGCCGTTAGTTGGGATCGGAGCAGTCTTCATGCTGCTTTGGGGCCTTGGATCCTTGTTTTTTCCTAGTGAATTTGCCTAGCGGTTACGATTGCTTGGATTTGTGATCTTCGCGGTTTTCTTGGCAATAGGGTTCATCAGAATCGCGATCATGTTCTTTCAGATTCGAAAGCTTGATGGCGAGGATCGCCCGCCAAAGCAGGTGGGCCAAATATTTCGCGGGTACGGCTCATAGTGGATACGTCGGGAATTGACCGTAAGACGCGCATGAAGCCCGGCTACATGCACCTCTATCCGCAGTTCCGGGACAAGGACTGAGCGGCTCGCGGGACGCCAGAACCTTCGACGCTCCCGGTAAAGCTTCGCATCACCTGCCGCTCATGGGCCGAGCTACGCTCGGCCTAAAATCACCCCCTCCCCCT
>CALFRN010000317.1 GCA_937919085.1 uncultured Reyranella sp. | reverse complement strand
CGGGGAGAAGGGGAACGTCGAAGTCGTAGCCTTTACCCGCGAGCGGATGCTTGCACAGGAATGCGTCGCCTAAATTTCGTTCGACAATCGAGCCAATTTTATCATAGGCGACAACTTTTGCTGCTTTGAAAACATCAGACGCCAAACTGTCAGCAAGTACAAATTTATCACCACTCTTTGCCCAATTATCGTCAGCCGCATCTGTCACACGGTAAAGGCTGTATTGAATTTTAGTTGAATAGGAAATTGCCCGATTTCCCGGCAACGTCCAAGGAGTCGTCGTCCAGATTATTACGCTTGCACCCTCAAGCTCTTTATGGAGAGGCTCGCGATCGTCAACCGTAACTATCGGAAACTTCACCCACACCGTATCTGAGGTGTAATCCTCATATTCGATCTCGGCTTCCGCCAGCGCGGTTTTTTCGACCACGCTCCACATCACCGGCTTCGAGCCGCGATAGAGCAAACCATTGGCGGCGAACTTCATCAGTTCGCGCGCGATCTGCGCCTCGGCCGGAAAGCTCATGGTCGTGTAGGGATGATCCCAGTCGCCCTCGACGCCGAGGCGCTTGAATTCCTCGCGCTGCACCTCCAGCCACTTCTGCGCATAGGCGCGGCATTCCTGCCGGAACGCCACCATGGCGGCGGGGTCGGAAAAATTCGGCTTGGCCTTATTCTTGGAGCGGTAGTTCTCTTCCTCGATCTTCCATTCGATCGGCAACCCGTGACAGTCCCAGCCCGGCACGTAATTGCTGTCGTAGCCGAGCATCTGCTGCGAGCGCGTCACCACGTCCTTGAGGATCTTGTTGAGCGCGTGGCCGATATGGATGTTGCCATTGGCATAAGGCGGGCCATCATGCAGCACGAACTTCTCGCGGCCCTTGGCCTCTTCGCGCAACTGGCCATAGAGGTCGCTTTCCTCCCAGCGCTTGAGAAGCTCGGGCTCCTTCTGCGGCAGGCCGGCGCGCATCGGGAATTCCGTCTGCGGCAGGAACAGGGTCTCGGAGTAATCGCGTTCAGGTTTGCTCATGGCGGGGTATGTAGCAGGGTGATTCCGGGGGGGAAAGGCTTGGATTTACTGTCATCACCGGGCTTGTCCCGGTGATCCCGCTTAGGCGGGCACGATCCG
>CALFRN010000316.1 GCA_937919085.1 uncultured Reyranella sp. | reverse complement strand
TGTCGACCGTGAGGCGGATCGACATGTCGTGGATGAAGTCGCCGGGCTTCAGCGCGCCCCGCCATTCATTGGCATGGTCGTAGGTCTTCTCGTCGGTGATGCGACCCTCGATGTCCCAGAGTCCGTCGTCGCGGAAAAATCCCTGGCAGACAACGCGGCGCGTGTGCAGGTGCTGTCGCCCGACCGGCGGCGAAAGCGGCATGGTTGAACCTCTCGTGGAATGAAATGGATGAACGTTACGGGGGTTGTATGACGTCGGGCGGCATGATGCGCAACTCGGCGATTCGGGTGCCTTCGCGCTTCAGAATTTCGAACCGGAACCCGTAAAACGCGTAGGTCTGGCCGACTTCCGGGATGCGCCGGGCTTCGTGCAGGACGAGCCCGGCGATGGTCGTTGCGATATCCTCGGGCAGCCGCCACTCGTACTCGCGGTTGAGGTCGCGGATCGGGACGTCGCCCTGGCAGATCAGGCTGCCATCTTCACGCTTCACGACGCCGCGCTTGATGGCATCGTGCTCGTCTTCGATATCGCCCACGATCTCCTCGATGATGTCCTCGAGCGAAACGATGCCGCACAGCGCGCCGTATTCGTCGACCACGATGGCGAAATGCTCGTGGCGCGCGCGAAAGGCCTGGAGCTGGTCGAAAAGGTTGGTCGATTCGGGAATAAACCACGGCGGGGTCATCACGCCGTCGATCTTGACGGCTTCGGGACTCCCGGCCGCCTTGACCGCCCGAAACAGGTCCTTGGCGTGCACGACGCCGACGATGTTGTCGGCTTCGCCGAGGTAGAGCGGTATGCGGGTATAGGGTGCGGCCAGGACCTGCGTCACGATCGTTTCGGTGGGCAGGTCGGCATCGATCAATGCGACATTGCCGCGATGGGTCATGACGTCGCCAACCGTGCGATCGCCGAGCTCGAGGACCGAGCGCAGCATGGCTTTTTCGGCGGGGGCGTCGGAGTCGAGTTTGTCCTGGCCATGCATCTCGATGGCGCCGCGCAGCAGCTCGTTCTGCTCCTCGGCGTCGGGCTGGCGGTCGGGATGGATATTCAGCAGTCGCAGAAAGAAACGCGATATCCACACCACGCCACGGGTCAGAGGGCCGAGGACCGCCACGGTGACGATGACCGACGGAGCGAGCATCAGTGCCACGCGATCGGCGCGCAGCAGCGCCCATGTCTTGGGCATGACCTCGGCAAAGATCACGACCATCAAGCTGATGACCAGAGTCGAGTACACCACGCCGGCTGCGCCGAACAAGGTCGTGAGCACCGCCGTCGTCAACGAGGCCGAGAAAATGTTCACGACGTTGTTGCCCAGCAGGACGGCGCTCACCGTCTCGTCTTTGCGGTCGAGCAGGCGATTGACCAAAGCCGCCCGCTTGCTGCCCTGCTGGGCAAGGCGGTGCATGCGCTGGCGCGACGCGCCGGTGATGGCGGTCTCCGTCGCCGACAGATAGGCGGACAACAGCAGGCAGAACAGGACCAGCGGGCCGGCCACGTACAGCGGGACTTCGAAATTAAGCTCGGGATCCATGCCGTGCGAACTCAGGCGGCGATGGCGTCAGTGAGGAGGTCGTGCAGGACGGCCTCGTCGACGTCGCGGCTCACGAACGTCTTGCCGATGCCGCGCGCGACGACAAAGGCCAGTCTTCCGCTTTCGGCTTTCTTGTCGCCGCGCATATGGTCGATCAGCCGGAGCGCATCCCAGGCGCGCCGGTTGTCGCCGCCGATCGACCTGAGCCGCACCGGCAGGCCCACCGCCGCGAGATGGTTGCGCACGCGTGCAGCGTCCGCGGCCGGGCAGAGCCCGAGCCGGGCCGACAGGTCGAACGCCATTGCCATGCCCGCGGCCACCGCTTCGCCATGCAGCAGATCGGGGCCGAAACCGGTCTCGGCCTCCAGGGAATGGCCGAAAGTATGGCCGAGGTTGAGCAGGGCGCGCATGTCGGTGGTTTCACGTTCGTCGGCGGCGACGATGCGGGCCTTGGACAGGCAGCTCCGCTCGATGGCGTGGATGCGTTTGGCGGCGTCGCCCGCCAGCACCGCCGCAGCACTGGCCTCGCACCAGGCGAAGAATTCCGGATCGTCGATCAGTCCGTACTTTGCGACCTCGGCATAACCCGCCAGCAGTTCGCGCCGGGGCAGGGTGTCGAGCACGTCGGTATCGGCAATGACCAGGCGCGGCTGGTAGAAGGTTCCGACAAGGTTCTTGCCGTGGCGCGTATTGATGCCGGTTTTGCCGCCGACCGACGAGTCGACCTGGGCGAGCAGCGTCGTCGGCACCTGGATGAAGTCGACGCCGCGCAGCAGCACCGATGCCGCGAACCCCGTGAGATCGCCGACCACGCCGCCACCCAGTGCCACCAGGGTGGTCTTGCGGTCGGGGCGGCGGTCGAGCAGCGCGTTGATGAGCTGGCCGAAAGCGGTGAAGTCCTTGCTGCCCTCGCCGGCCGGTACCGTGACCAGGGCGGCATCGATCCCGGCACCGCGGTACGAGGCGATGAGGCGCGCGCCATACAGCGGGGCCACGGTATCGTCGCTGACGATCGTGACCCGCGGCGCCGCCAGCAGTCCGGCACTCAGTTCGCCGGCGCGATCAATCAGACGCGGCCCGATGGCAATGTCGTAGCTGCGGCCGGCGAGATCGACATGAACGGTGCGCGAGGCGTTCGCGGACGCGCTCATTGCGGCGCTCCGGATGGCCGCGACTGCAAATGCGCGCGCAGTGCATCAACTACCTGCTCGGTCGTGCGGTCTACGGGCTGGGCGGTCGAATCGACGACGATGTCGGCTTCGGCGTAGATGGGATAACGCTGTGTCATCAGTCTGCCGAGAATCTCCTTGGGGTCGCCCTGGCGCAAGAGCGGACGATGAGTGCGCCGCCGGACGCGATCGTACAGGACATCGAGATCGGCGCGCAGCCATACGGTCAGCGCCTTGGCGCGCATCAGGGCCCGCGTTTCGGCGTCCATGTAAGCACCGCCTCCGGTCGAAAGCACACGCGGCGGTTCGTCGAGCAGGCGTGCAATAACGCGCCTTTCCCCGGCGCGGAAGTCCGCCTCGCCGTACTTTTCGAAGAATTCTTCGATCGTGCAGCCGGCCGCGTGCTCGATTTCGTCGTCGGCATCAACGAAAGGCAGGTCGAGACGTGCCGCCAACCGCTTGCCGATAGCGCTCTTGCCGGCGCCCATCAGGCCTACGAGGGCGACGGTACGCGGCAAGGAGAAGGGGGAGGAGACGTCCATGTCGAACTGCAAGCATGGATGTTGCGCATTCTGCCCGTTGTTTCAAGCGACTGTCGCGAAGGGAGGCTCGGCGATTGCCGGCCCGGCGGCAGCCCGCTAGTTTGCCCGGGTCGTGCCCATGTTCCGTTCTCGAAACCACTTTCGCGTGCCCACGCTGAGGCTTGGCCCCGTGGTGGCCGTCGTTGTCATCGGTCTGCTGATCGCGGGTCTGGTGGCGCTCGCCGTCATCGAACCGCGGCCGCCGATGCGGCAGTTCGAGGTGCCCGTCTCAAGTGATCGCTTTGCGCGGTAAGTTCCTCCCGATCGCGATTCTGGCTTTTGTCCTCGGGGTGGCTCCGGCCGTGGCACAAGTCCCCAGTTTCGACGGTCGGCCGACAGGCTTTCTGTCGGTGAGCGCGGGCGGAATGCCGCCCGATTCCTGGGCCGGGACATCGCTCGGTGCGGCCAAGCGACTTGTGTCGGCATTGCCGGCCGCGCCGCGCAGCCGCGCGCTGCGCGACGTGCAGTTCAAGGTCCTGGTGAGTCAGCTGACGCCGCCGGCCGCGGATGGCAGTCCGGCGCCCAGCCTGTTTGCCCGCAAGGTCGACCGCCTGGCGGCGATGGGTGAGGCTGAGAACCTGAACGAGATGGTGCGCTCGGTAGGCGGCTACGCCGATCCGGCGGTAGCGGCCGTCGTGGTCAACTCCCTGATGCTGGCGGGAGAAAAGGAAGGGGCCTGCGCGATCGTGCGCAAGCATCCTCTTCCCGAGCCGTTCAAAGCTCGCGCCGATGCCGCCTGCTTGCTGGTGTCCGGCGACAACGGTGCGGCGATCGCTGCGGCCGCGGCACTGCGCGGCGGTGATCCGGCGCTGGCCAAGCTGGTCGAGATTGCGGCCCAGGGGCTGCCGCCGTCGGCGCCGCCGCCGACCCTGCTCGACGGTCCGGCAATGGTCATGCTCGATCTCGCCTATGTCCCGCCATCGGCGGCGGCGCTGCGTACCACCGACCCGCCGCTCATGCGCGCGCTGGTCGCCCATCGCACCCTGCCTGCGGCGACCCGCATCGACATCTCCGAAAGAGGCGAGGCGCTGGCCATCATCGAGGCAACGAAGCTCGGCGATCTTTATATCCAGGCCCTTCGCGACGGTGTCGTGCTGCCGGCGCCGATGGCACGCCGGGCACGGCTGGTCACCGCCGCGCGCCGCGCCGCCAACGCGCAGGAAGTCGTGGATTCGCTTATCGCGGTCTATGGCGAGTCGCGCGGCGGGTCGTTGTTTCCCACCGTCGCCCGCGCCAGCGCCATCGGCCTGCTCAACCTTCCAGCCGACGAGCAGTTCGCCAATGTCGCCCAGGAGGCCATGCGGGGCTTCCTGTTGCTGGGCGACAAACGGCGAACCAAGGCCTGGACGGAACTGGCCGTCAAGGCTGCCCTCGGCAATACACGTGCCACCAATGCGCTCGACCGGCTGCTGCCTCTGGTTGCCATCGCCGGCGTCGACGATGCCATGCGGCTGCCGGCCGAGGACATCAATCGATGGTATCAGGTGATGCGGCAGGACGATCCGGCAGGCGCACCGTTGCGTGGCTACCTGCTGCTCGAGCTGTTTCGGGCCACCGGCATCGATGTGCCGCAGGGCTCGACCCAATTGCCGGAGGCACGGCCGGCCGGCGCCCGCCTGGTCTCACCGTCGCCCGCCACGATGCAGGCGCTGCAGTCGGCGGCATCCGCCAGGCGCCGCGCCGAGACGGCGTTGCTGGCTTCCATCGCGGTTGGCGAGACGCCGCTGACCGGCCTGAATCCCGCCGCGGTCGGCGCCATCGTGCGGGCGCTGCGCCAGGTCGGCGAGGACCATGCCGCGCGGCTTTATGCCGTCGAGACGGCGATCGCCCACGGCCTGTGAAGCGAAAGCCCGCCACGCCGCTCGCCCGCGAAGCCGAGGCATTCATTGAAATGCTGACGGCGGAACGCGGCGCCTCGAAGAACACCGTGATCGCCTATCGGGGCGATCTGCTCGATCTTCTCGGCTTTCTCGCACGACGCAAGCAGGGGGCCGTGACGGCCGATGCCGCGGCGCTGCGGGCCTACCTGAAGGCACTCGATTATCTCGGCATGACGCCGCGCACGGTGGCACGCCGGCTGTCGGTGATCCGCCAGTTCTTCCGGTTCCTGCTGGCCGAACGGCTGCGCGAGGACGACCCCGCCAGTACCCTGGATTCGCCGCGACTGGGACAACCGCTGCCGAAGGTTCTGTCGCGCGCCGAGGTCGACCGTCTGATCGACGCAACGCGCGCCCGCGACGCCATCGATGGCGGCCGCATGGCGACGCTGCTGGAGATTCTCTACGGCGCCGGCTTGCGCGTATCGGAGTTGGTGACCCTGCCGCTGTCTGCGGTCGAGCGCGATCCTACGGTCCTGGTGGTGCGCGGCAAGGGCGACAAGGAGCGCATGGTCCCCTTGTCCGATCCGGCGCGGGTGGCGATTGCTTCGTGGCTGTCGGTCCGAGCCGGCCTGCTGGCTGAGGGTGAAACGTCGCGCTACCTGTTTCCGTCGCGCGGCCGCACCGGTCATCTGACGCGCCAGCGCTTCGCGCAGCTTCTGAAAGAGGCCGCCCTCGCGGCCGGCATCGACTCGGCTCGGGTGTCGCCGCATGTGCTGCGGCATGCCTTTGCCAGCCATTTGCTGGCAGGCGGGGCGGATCTGCGCAGCGTGCAATTGATGCTGGGCCATGCAGATATCGCCACGACCCAGATCTACACCCACGTTCTTGACGAAAAGCTGCGTTCGCTGGTGCAGGACAAGCATCCTTTGGCGCGGCGCCGACGCCGGCCGACCGGATGAACTCAGCCGGTTGACACGATTCGGATGCCGGGCGACACCTGAAAGCCGATGGCTACCTATCTCGAATTCGAGAAGCCGGTTGCGGAACTCGAAAGCAAGATTTCCGAGCTCAGGCACCTGCCCAACTCCGGCGACGTCGATATCGCCGAGGAAGTCATGCGCCTGCAGGTCAAGGTCGACCGGCTTGTGCGCGCGACCTACGCCAAGCTGACGCCGTGGCAGCGGGTGCAGGTGGCGCGTCATGCCGAGCGGCCGCACGCTCAGCGCTACATCGACCGGCTGTTTGCCAGTTACATGCCGCTCGCCGGTGACCGCGCCTTCGGCGAGGACGCCGCCATCGTCGGCGGCATCGGCCGGCTGGGCGGCCGCAGCGTCGTCGTGCTCGGCCAGGAGAAGGGCGACGACACCGAGGCCCGCATCAAGCACAATTTCGGCATGGCTCGGCCGGAGGGCTACCGCAAGGCGCAGCGTCTGATGAAGCTGGCCGACCGGTTCGGCATGCCGGTGGTGACCCTGGTCGATACCCCTGGCGCCTATCCCGGCATCGATGCCGAAGCGCGCGGCCAGGCCGAAGCCGTGGCGACCACCATCGACACATGCCTTTCGCTCGGGGTGCCGCTGGTCAGCGTGGTCATCGGTGAGGGCGGTTCGGGCGGCGCGCTCGCCATCGCTTCGGCCGACCGCGTCTACATGCTGGAGAATTCCATCTATTCGGTGATCACGCCGGAAGGCTGCGCCTCGATCCTGTGGCGCGACAACGCCAAGGCCCAGGACGCGGCCGAGGCGATGAAGGTGACCGCGGGTGATCTCAAGAAGCTCGAGGTGATCGACGGGGTCATCGCCGAGCCGATCGGTGGGGCCCATCGTGCGCCCGACGAGACGATCGACGCCGTGGGCAAAGTTATATCCGAGGCCTTGGCCGAACTGTCCCAGCTCGACGCCGACAGCCTGCGCCAGCAACGCCAGGACAAGTTCCTGGCGATGGGCAAGAAGGGCCTCTGACGCCGTTGTCGCTGCGTCTCAGCGTTCTCGACCAGTCGCCGATCGCCAGGGGCCGCACGCCGGCCGACGCCGTGCGCGAAACCCTGGAACTGGCGCAGCTCTGCGATCGCCTCGGCTATGTACGCTACTGGTTGGCCGAACATCACAGCAGCGAGGCCCTGGCGGGCTCCGCGCCGGAGGTGCTGATCGCACGCGTGGCCGGCCTCACTGAACGCATCCGGGTCGGCTCGGGCGGGGTCATGCTGCCGCACTACAGCGCCTACAAGGTGGCGGAAAACTTCCGCATGCTGGAGACGCTGTTTCCCGGCCGTATCGATCTCGGCATCGGCCGCGCTCCCGGCAGCGACCAGAAAACCATGCGCGTGCTGGCCGACGGCAAGCCCAACTGGGGCAGTGCCGACAACTATCCGCTCCAGGTACGCGACCTCGAGGCGTGGCTGCACGATGCGCTGCCCGGCGACCACGCCGGGCACGGCGTGACGGCCCAGCCAGTGGGTGAAAGCGCGCCGGATGTCTGGCTGCTGGGATCAAGCGACGACAGTGCGGCATTGGCGGCGCACTTCGGCCTGCCGTTCTGCTTTGCCCACTTCATCAATCCCGATGGTGGCGATGGCGTGACGCGGGCCTATCGTGCGCACTTCAGACCGTCGTCACTCCATCCCCAGCCGATGCCGCTGATGGCAACCGGCGTGCTGTGCGCGGAGACCGACGAAGAAGCCGATCTTCTGGCCAAGAGTCGCGATGTCTGGGCGATGCGTCTGCGCACGACCGGCAACCCCGGTCCCATACCCTCGGTCGAGGAGGCACTGGAGGCCGCCCGGGATCCGCGCGTGGAAGCCTTCCTCGCCTCGATGCGCCGCCGTTCTCTCGTCGGTTCGCCCGCAACCGTGCGTGCCGGTCTGGAGGAACATGCCGCGCGATACCAGGTCGAAGAGATCATGGTCGTGACGATCTGCCACGACTTCGCCAAGCGCAAACGCTCCTACGAGCTGCTTGCGCGGGAATTCGGCCTCACGCCGCTCTAGGTGTTGCCGGCCGTCGGCTTCCAGCTTGGGGCGGACAGCGATTCGGCGAAGTTCGTGAACATGAGATTGAATGAGATGCTGATGCGGTCGGTCGTTCCTTCATTGGAGGGAACACGATGCCTCAGCCAGGACGGGAATATCAGCATTCGGCCGGGCCGGGATTGCGCGACGAAGGCGTTGGCGGTCACGCGACCTTGCTTGGCGGTCGGGGGAAGGATCAGGCCCGGCCGCGGATCCTGGAAAAGGAGATTTGGTCCGTGCTCGGGCACCGCGACGTAGTAGACGCCGCTCAGGTAGTTGTTCGGGTGATTGTGGAAGGGGTGGTAACTGTCGGGCGGATTGACGTTGGCCCAGCAGCCCGTGACCATCATTGGATACTGGTCGACTTTCAGAAACTGTGCGACGCCTTTCGTCGCCATATCGATCAGCTTGACGAAATCGGCGAACTCCGGACGTGTATGCAAATCCTGCGGCGTCTGCCAATTGCTGCCGGACGGCACCTTCGGACGCGGCGCGATGATGGCTTCGATATCGGCCTTGAGCTTGGCATTGAAGGCTGCGACGTCGGCCGAGACAATGTCGACGACCCAGAGCGGCGTCGGAAAGATCTCCTGGGGTTCCTGCTTTACGATCATGCCTACCGATTATATTGGAAGTTCGACTGTTGGACAGGCGCTAAAGATGGTCGGTCCAGGTGGAAATCGCGCGTGCAACCAGGCACTCCGACGCGCCGGTTGCGCGAGATCATGGGTTCATCGGTCTCGACTGGATGGCCTCAGAGTCCCGCCAGGGGAAAGCCGCCATCCTTGCCGTTCTGCGGGCGACGCTTCGAAATGAACGATCGCGCCTTCTCGGCTCCGCCGGCGCGCATCATTGCCGACGTCACCAGGTATTCCAGAAGATCGCGTTGCGCGCGGCTGCCACCCAGACGCTCATGCGTCGCAAGCAGCGGTTCGATCTCCGCCACGGCGCGGGCCCAGGCACCACTCGCATAAGCATCGAAGCCACGGCCCATGGGCGCCAGCATGTCCGCAGTAGGCCCGCGCGGGCTTTCGACGAATTTGGCCAGGGCATCGCCATCGCCCGCCATCGCGTAGGCCAGCGCCGCGTGCATGTCGACGAAGCCGAGGCCCGGCTTGGGAAACCACTTCGTCGTATACGCAGCGATCTCCTGCCACAGGTCGCGCCGGCGCGGCTCGCCTGCCATTTCGGCGCGGACAAGATAGGCGGCGCAATCGGTGGCCACATTGATCTGTGGCCCCCAGGCGGCACCGGGGCGGAGCGCGTCTTCGTAGATTCGCCAAGCGTCCTTCGTGCGTCCCGTTTCGATCGACCACAGTGCGAGGTGCCAGCTGTTGTGGCAATGCATCAGGCCGTCGCGTGGATAGGTCTTCATCCACTCGGTCAGAAAGGAGAGGCCCGCTTCGCGCTCGCCCAACTCGTAGAACAGGTGGCCGCGGATATGCGCGGAATGGGCGCTGCGCGGACAGGCCGCGAGAGCGGCCTCGATGTTGCGAGACCCCTCGTCGAACATCTGCAGCTCGATCTGCGCGAAGGCGAGCTGGGTGCGATACCACCAGTCGTCGCCGTACTGGGTCTCCAGCGGAGCGAGCAGCGCAAGCTGATCCACTTCGCGTCCGGCCAGGCCCGAGAATCCGATCAGGCCGAACACGCTGGTTGCCGGCGCGAGCGCCATGGCATCGCGCGGCCAGCTCTTGAGGTGTTCGCGGATCGCTTCGAGCGCGGCGGCACCCTGGCCGGTCAGGATCCCGTCAAAGATGGCGATCTGGCTTTGCTCGCGCGGCGTCGTGCCTGCCGCCAGCTCGCGCGCCCGTGCGAGTGGCGCCTTGGCTTCGTGGCCGCGTCCCAGGAGCTGCTTGGCGCGGGCAAGCGCGATGTGGCCGAGCGCGAAGCCATCGTCGGCCGTCACCGCGGCCTGGAAATGCGCGTCCATGCCCGGCGTCGCCGCCATCAGGCTGTCGACGCCCGCCGCATAGGCGTCCCGCGCGGCGGCCGAACGCGTGCTCAGCTCATTGCCATAGCGGTCCTGAAACATGCCTCAACCCTTCCCCTTACCCGCCGTGGCATCCCACAGCGGCGCGGCCATAGCCTCGCTGAAATTCTTGAACATGAGATTGAACGAGATGCTGATGCGCTCGATCTTGCCGTCGTTGGCCGGCACGGTGTGCTTCAGCCACGACGGGAAGATCACCAGGCGGCCCTCCACGCTCTGGGCATTGGCGCCGTTGGCGGTGAGCCGCGTGTACTGCCGCGGCTTGGGCATGATCATCGAGGCCTGGCCGCGCGGATCCTGGAACAGGATCTTCGAGCCGGGCGAGGGGATCGCCACGTAGTAGACGCCGCTCAGGTAGTTGTTCGGGTGATGGTGCATGGGGTGATAGGCGCCCGGCGGATTGACGTTCGCCCAGCATCCGGTGATCCCCATCGGATACTGGTCGACCTGCAGGAAACGCGTGACGCCGCGCGCCGCCGTCTCGACCAGCTTCACGAACTCGGCGAAGGCCGGCCTGGTGTGGAGGTCCTGCGGCGTCTGCCAGTTGCTGCCGGCAGGGATAGCCGGGCGCGGAGAGATCAGGCGCTCGATCTCGGCCTTGAGCGACGCATTCAGTGCCGCCGCCGCGGCCGGCTTCAGGTCGACGATCCACAACGGCGTCGGGAAGATTTCTTGAACTTCCTGCTTCTCGATCATGGCTGCCATCATATCCGGCGATTGCCGGAAAGTCTTTTAGGTGCTCCAATTGGCCGAAAGCAACGGCCGGGAGGAACTCATGGCCATCACCGTCCAGTCGATCACGCCAAGTTTCGCCGCTGAAGTGGGTGATGTCGATCTGTCGCGGCCCTTGGCCGCAGACGATCTTGCGGCGATCCGCGCGGCCTTCACCAAATATGCCGTGCTGGTCTTTCCCGATCAGCACTTCGACGACGACAGCCAGCTCGACTTTGCGCGAAATTTCGGCCCGCTGGAGACGACGGTGTTCAAGGCGCGCAAGGAACACAAGCTGCGCCTGCACGAGAACATAGCCGATGTCGGCAATCTCGACGCCGAGAACCGGATTCTCGCCGCCAACGACCGCCAGCGCCTGTACAATCTCGGCAACCGGCTCTGGCATACCGACTCCTCGTTCAAGCGCCTGCCGGCCTACTGCTCGATGTTGCATGCACGGTCGATCCCGCCGATCGGCGGCCAGACCGAGTTCGCTGACCTGCGTGCGGCTTACGATGCCCTGCCCGAAGCGGCCCAACGGCGTGTAGCGGGCCTGGTGGCCGAGCATTCGATCATGCATTCGCGCGCCAAGCTCGGCTTCGCCGACTTCGACGAGAGCGAGCGCGAGGCCTTCAAGCCGGTACCGCAGGTGCTGGTACGGCGGTTGCCCGATTCGGGCCGCATGAGTCTCTATATCGCGAGCCATATCGGCGCGATCCGCGGTATGGCCGACGCGGAAGCCCGGCAGCTTGTCGAGGAACTGACCGCGCATGCGACGCAGCGTCAGTTCGTCTACGGCCATCGCTGGCGGGTGAATGACCTGGTGATCTGGGACGACCGGTGCACCATGCATCGCGGCATGGATTTCGACGACCAGCGCTACGCCCGCGACATGCGTCGGGCTACCGTGTCGGACATCGCGCCGACCTGCGAGCAGATGGGACTATCCGTGGCGGCCGAGTGATCGACGCATGATCGTTCGCCGCCACGGCGGATGGCCGTGGCTGTTTTCGGCCATGAATTGAGCACGGAACGCGGGCGGCCAGATCCCTCGAGGCACCTCCTCGAAGCCACGCCTGCTGTAGAAGGGTGCGTTCCAGGCAACGTCGCGATAGGTCGAGAGATAGAGCGTGTCGTAGCCCAGGACCTTGGCGGCTGCCGCCGTTCGATCGATCAGCGCGGCGCCCAGGCCTTGACCCTGCCAGCGATCGAGCACCGAGAGCTGGTCGAGCCAGGCGGTGCGGCCAACCAGCTTCATGAGGGCAAATCCCACGGGCCGGTTGAGCGGCGAGGCGGCCACCCACAGCCTTTCGTCGCGCAGGCCTTGCGCCAGTGATGCGATCGTGGCGGGGGGCATTTCGATCACCCGGCGCAGTCCGATGTGCCCGTAGCGCAGGTCGGCGGCGTTTTCGATCTGCGGCAGCAGATGGATTTCGTCAGGTCGAGGGCGGCGAATCATGGTGGCGGATTGGTTACCCTCGGACAGGTCCGGGAGGAAGAGTTATGACCATCGACATCGAACCGCTGAAGAAGGAACTCGGCCGCAGGATCGACGACGAGGACACCGTCACCCAGGCGCCGCTCAAGGGCATGATCGCGACCTTCGACCGTGGCGAGAAGGTCCCGGATGCGGGCGAGCCGATCGCACCGGGCTGGCATCTCTGCTTTCTCCATTCCTATGCGCGCCGTGCCGTGCTGGGCGAAGACGGCCTGCCGGTAGAGGGCGGCGTGTTGCCGCCAATGCCGCTGCCGCGCCGGATGTACGCCGGCTCGACCTTTACCTTCGATGGCGACATCCGGGTGGGCGACAGGCTGCGCCGCGAGACCGAGTTCAGCGACGTCCAGCTCCGCGGCGGCGGCACTGGCACGTTGATCGTGACGACCCAGACCCGCCGCATTTTTACGCCGCGCGGTCTGGCCGTGACCGAGGCCGCCAACACCGTATTCCGCGAAGAGGTGAAGGCTGGAACGCAAAGTGGAGTTCCGGTACGTGAGGCGGCCCCTGCCGACGTGCCGTGGCGGCGCACCATCAAGCCCGATCCGGTAATGCTGTTCCGCTATTCCGCGCTCACCTTCAATCCGCACCGCATCCACTACGACCGCACCTACTGCATCGAGTCCGAAGGCTATCCCGGCCTTGTGGTGCACGGGCCGTTCTCGCAGCAGTGCCTGTTCGACCTGCTGCGAGATTCGCTGCCGGGGCGGAAGATCGCGACCTTCGCCGTGCGCGCCCGTGCGCCGCTGTTCGATACCCAGCCCTTCGACGTGATCGGGCGGCCGACCCCGGACGGCAAGGGCGCCGAGCTTTGGGCGGTGACGCCCAAGGGCACGGTGGCCGTGCAGGCGACGGCGACTCTTTCCTAGTCGTTCGCCGCGCCGAAGCGCAGCGGACGGAAGAAGGCGCGGATATCATCAATGAGGAGTTCCGGTTCCTCGAGCGCGGCGAAATGGCCGCCGCTTGGCATCGCGGTATGGCGGCGGAGATTGTAGGCGCGCTCGATCCATTCCCCGGGCGGTGGCGGCGCGAGGTCTGCCGGAAAGGCGGCGAAGGCGGTCGGCGTCTCGACGCGCCTTCCCTCGGGCAGGGCACGCTGCTTCTGCTCGGTGACGCCGCGATAGAGCCAGGTTGCGGTGCCCGCTGTGCCGGTCAGCCAGTAGACCATGATGTTGTCGAGCAGCAGGTCCATCGAGAATCGCCTGAGTGGATCGCCGCCGCAGTCGCTCCAGGCCTGGAACTTTTCCACGATCCATGCGGCAAGGCCCACCGGCGAGTCGGTCAACGCCACGCCGAGTGTCTGCGGCCGCGTAGCGTGGATGCGCTGGTAGGCGGTTCTGTCGTCGCGTTCGGCCTGGACTCTGGCGAGCCACGCCGTTTCGGCGGCACAGAACCGGGTCGCCTTGAGATCGATGCCGGGCCGGAGTCCGATCATATTGAGGTGCAGGCCGAGCGCGCCCGAGCGCACGCCGTCCTTGTCTTCCTCGAGAGGGTGATCGTACGCCAGCCACGATGAGACGACGGCGCCCCAGTCGCCGCCCTGGGCACCGAACGGCCGGCGGTAATTGAGTTTCTCGCGAATGAGACGGTACCAGAGATCGGCAATGGCACGCGGGCCGATCGGGCCGGTGGTGCCGTCGGCGCGCACCGGCGGCGCGGAAAAGCCGTAGCCGGGCAGGGACGGCGCAATGACGTCGAAGGCATCGATCGGATCGCCGCCATGCCGCTCGGGGTGCGCCAGCGCTTCGATCACGTGAAGGAACTCCACGATCGAGCCCGGCCAGCCGTGGGTGATCACGAGCGGCAGCGGCCGCGGCGCATCCTCGATCTCGGTGCCGGGCTCGCGGATGAAGTGCAGCCGCTGCGGGCCGATGTCGACCAGGTAGTTGGGCCAGCGGTTGATCGCCTCCTGGCAGCGTTGCCAGTCGTAGCCGTGGCGCCAGTACTCGACCAGCTCGGCCAGGAAATCCGGGTCGGTGCCGGATGCCCAGCTGCCGTCGTCGGCGATGGCGGGTCCTGGTCGCCACCGGCGCAGGCGTTCGTCGAGATCGATCAGCGCCCGTTCGGGAATGTCGACCTTGAAGGGTTCGGGGGTCTCGTACCGTGATTCGGCCATGTCCAAAGGCCTAGCGCGGAACTCACCCCTCCAGCAAATCCGCCCGGATGCGCGCGCGCGCCGGCGGGTCGACGCCCAGTGCCCGTTCGGCGAACTCTTCCGCCCCGCCGAAATCGGCGCGCACCACTTCGAAGGCCGCTTCAAGATAGGCCGTGCGCGCCTCGATGATGGCGGCGCGGGTATCGATGTCGAGTTCGGGGTAGCGGCCGATATGCCCGGTCCACAGTTCGTTGGTTCGGAGATAGTCCTCCATCACGGCTTCCCACGGCACGCCCAGCAGGGTGAGCAGCAGTGCCGAGGCAAATCCGGTGCGGTCCTTGCCGGCGGTGCAGTGGAACACCAGCGGCCGATGCGTTCCGTCGCTCAGCGTCGCGAACAGGGTCCGGAATCCTGGCGCACAGCGGCGCGGATAGTCGCGGTAGTGGTCCGTCAGGAAGCCCATCATGACAAAGGGAGTGGCGCTGCCGTCGGCGACGGCGCCCCTGATTTTCTCGCCGACTCCCGGTTCGATGTGGGCGCCGACGACGCGGCAGGCGAGTCCGTCGATGCGGTGCGGCGTCTCGGCCGCTTCGCTCACCCCGCGCAGATCGACGACGGTGCGTACGCCGAGCCGGCCAAGCGCTGCCCGGTCCCCGTCCGTCAGGTTGCCGAGATGGGCGGAGCGAAAGACCGCACCGCGCCGCACGACGCGGCCATCGCCGGTGCGATAGCCGCCGAGATCACGGAAGTTGGAACCGCCCTGCAGCGGCACGACATGTGGGGGTGTGGATGTAGGCATGACTGAGCCTTTATCACGTCCCAGGCTCCCCAATCACGTCGGATCGGGGTCAGAATTTTTGCGAAAGCGTTACGAAGAAGGCCCGGCGCATTCCGTACTGCGGCGCACCGACGCCGACGCTCTGGCCGTCGCGTATCTGGTAGACGCCGTCGGTCACGTTAATGGCGTCCAGGCGCACCTGGGTGCCCTTGCTGATGCTGACCGGCACTTTCTGTGTGAGCGACAGGTTGAGGGTGGCATAGGCCGGCAGCGAGGTGTCGTTGGGCGTGACGATACTGGTGCGCAGGCCACGGCCGAACAGCATGTCGGCCGAGACACGCGTGGCCCAGTCGCTGCCTTGATTGAAGACATAGGCGGCGCCGGCCGAGCCGGTCCAGGACTGGTCGTGGTCGGTGAAGATCCAGTTGTTGGCGAGATAGTCGAGTTCGGCCCTCTCGAAGTTGAACTGCGCGGAATTGATGTTGATCGCCGAGGTGCGGGTCCAGGCCAGGTTGGCGTAAAGCGACCACGGTCCCCTGCCGTAACTGGTAAAGAGTTCCAGGCCGGCTACCTGGGCATTGGCATAGTTGAACGAGGTCTGGGTGATCGGTGCGCCGAACTGGCCTTTGTCGAGGTAGTTCTGGGCGAACTTGTAGAAGCCGGCGAGGCCCAGCGTCAGCCCGTCGACGGGCTTCAGCGTCACGCCGACGTCGAAATTTTCCGACCGTTCCGCCTTTACCGGATCGTTCAGGGCCACTTCCGGCTCTGCTACTGTTCCTGTGAGCACCGCGATCGAGGTCGGGTTCACCTGGTTGAGTGGCGCCGGCACGAAGTACCGCGCATAGCCGGCCCGCAGCGTGACCTTCGGGTCGGGCTGCCAGACGACGTTTACGCGGGGGCTGAGCTGATTCTCCGACGTGACGCCGGAGATGGCATCGAAACGGGCGCCGAAATTCACCGTTACAGTCGGGACAACCTTCCACTCATCCTGCAGGTAGACACTGTAGGTCCAGCCGACGAGGTCGGAGCCCTGGGTGAAGCCTGCAGTCTGGCCGGAAGGAATGGGATCGCCAGCCGGATCGTTGGGGTCGGCGACCAGCGTGACCGCATTGGCGTGGGTCAGGCTGGTGACGCGTTCGCGCTGGACCAGGAAGCCGCCGCGCAGCGTATGGGCGCTCGCGACCTTCAGGCTTGCATCGCCCTGCACGCCGGCAGCGAGGCTCGTCCGGTTGGCGTAGGGCTGGAGGCCGTTGTAGAGCAGGTCGCCGATGACATCGGGCTGGTAGGAAAGGTTGGAGTAACGCGTGAACCCGGATAGCTGCATGTTGAAGTTCTGGGTGCTCTTCTGCAGCGAGGCGATGCCGAAGTAGGTATCCTCCCACTGCCGCTGGTCGAGGATCGAGCTGTTCCAGTCGGATATGTTGTTCACGGTGAAGGCCGGCGTCTGGCCGGGTACGTTGGGAATCTGATAGCGCGCGCTGGCACCGCCAGCGATGAAGCCCAGGCGGGTGTTCTCGTCGACGATGCCGGTGACCTTCGCCAGCCCATACCATTGCGCGGTGTCGTCGTGGATCGGGGTGTAGGAAGGTGTCGGATTTTCGACACCGATGCCGTTGCTCACATACTGGCCAACCGCGAAATAGTCGATCGCCCCGGAACGGCCGCCATAGGCCAGGGAGGGCTGTATCCAGTTGTAGGAGCCACCCATGACCGAGGCCTCGCCGCCGGGACTGGTGGTTCCCGACTTCACGCCGATGTCGACCACGCCCGCGGTGCGCAGGCCGTACTGGGCCGGCAGCGCGCCGGTGATCAGCGAGATCTCGTTGGCGAAGCGCGGCGACAGGATCTGGCTGAATAGCGAGAGTCCTTCCGGGAGTTGCACGCCATCGAGCCTGTATTGCAGGCTGCCGTGGTCGCCGCGGACGTGGATCTGGCCGAAGCCGTCCTGCACCACGCCGGGAGCGCGCAGCAGGACCTGGTTCAGCGGGGCGTTCTCGCCCTGGGGGGTGTTCTGGATAGCGGTTTTGCTGAAATCGTATCGGGTGGCGCCAAGGCTGGGCAGGATCGAACTGCGCTCGCGGTCGAGCCGTTTGGCGACGACTTCGAGATCGATCGTGGCCTCGTCCGGCGTGCCCTGAGCCACCGACGGTCCTGCCGCCGCGACGGCTGATCCAAGAACCACGCCCAATCCGCCGATCCACCGTCGCATCGCACTCTCCTCTTGTCGCGCTTGGCCTGGATTCGTATCGTTATATCGTAACATGTTATATTATAACAATACTAACCGTCAAACCGGTCGTCCCTTGCCGGTCACAGGTGCCTCCGGCGGGAGTCGTGGCGCGGCGATTGCGGGCTCGTTCGGCTTGCATGTGCTCGCCGGCGCCGCGGTCCTGTTTGCGATGGGACCGCAGCCGGTCGCCCTCGACGACGCAGCTGCCCTCGATGCCGCTGCCGTCACGGTCTATATCGAGCCCGCCGCTCAGACAGCCGCTGCGCCAACAGTCGAGACCCAAGCAACGGCGGCCACCGACTCCCCGTCGGAGCCGGCGTTAGCCGACTTTGTGCCACCACCACCTGAGGCACTGGCGCCGCCGGATTTCTCCACGGCCCCACCGCCGGAGCCAAAACCTGCGCCGCCACGCCCAGCCCCACCCAAGCCGGCACCGAGACGACCGGCACCGGCCGCCGCTTCACCTGCGCCCGCACAGACCGGCCAGGCCTCTGCGGCGCCGTCGCCACCCGCGGCAACAGCTGCGGTGCCCGGACCTGCCGCGAGCGTCGCGCCCGGATGGAACGCGCTGCTTGCAGCCTGGCTCGCCGCCAATCGGCGCTACCCCGACGAAGCGCGCCGGCGCGGCGAGGAAGGCGATGTCACGGTTCGCTTCACCGTCGCGGACGACGGGCGGGTACTGGTCGTGTCGGTGACGAAAGGCAGCGGATCCGCGGTGCTCGATGGCGCTGCCCTGCGCTTGTTGCAGGGTGCCAAATTGCCGGCCCCCGGACTTGAGGTGACACGCACGGTGCGCATTCGCTTCCGGCTGGGCGACTGACGCAGCGTCAGCGGCCCGTCTCAGGCATCTCACCTCGGCGAATGGCACGCCCTGGCGGGTGTGGTATGGAAATCCAGAATGAGAACAAGTGATGAATTGACTGAAAAATATGGCGTGCGGGCCAATTTCGACAATCTGATCGCCATCGCCAGCTTCGGCGTTGCCTGCGCCA
>CALFRN010000315.1 GCA_937919085.1 uncultured Reyranella sp. | reverse complement strand
CCTGTCGTCGTCGATGGTCCTCGTCCTGGCGCGTATCGGAGTGGCCATGGCCAGCCAATAAGGTCGAAGGGCTTACCGCCGGGCAGTTTCCGCCCGGCAGTTCCGACGGCCAGTCCGCCGATTGATCGACGCGCCGGGCTGGGCCATCTTGCCAACCTGCTGGACGCTTCGTCCGACCCTGCCAATTCGAGGGAATACCCGTGTCGCGTGACGACCGCGCCAAAGGCGCACCATCCGTTCCTTCGCCGTCAGGACGTCCCCCGTCGATCGATCGCATGGCGAGCTGGCCTGCGCTGGCACCGCTTGTCGCGCGCGCCGGCCGTCCGCTGGTCATCGAGGCGTTACGGGTCTGGGCCGAAGCCAGGCGCGGCATGCCCGATGTCGTCGACGAGGCCGCCTGCGCGCGCTGGTGCGAGACGCGGCTGGCGGTTCTGGTGAGCCCTTCGCAGCGGCGGGTCTTCAACCTGACCGGCACGGTGCTGCACACCAACCTCGGCAGGGCGCTGCTCGCCGAGGAGGCGGTCGCGGCGGCGGTTGCGGCCATGCGCTCGCCGACCACCCTGGAATACGATCTTGCCGATGGCGCGCGTGGCGAACGTGACGATCACGTCGCACCCTGGCTGCGCCGCCTGACCGGCGCCGAGGCGGCGACGGCGGTCAACAACAATGCCGCCGCCGTGCTGCTCGTGCTCAACGCGCTGGCCGGCCCCCGGGAGGGGAGGGCCCGCGAGGTGATCGTCTCGCGCGGCGAATTGATCGAGATCGGCGGCGCTTTCCGCATCCCCGACATCATGGCACACGCCGGCTGCCGCCTCGTCGAAGTCGGCACGACCAACCGGACCCACCTCAGGGACTATGCGGCGGCGATCGGTCCCGATACCGCCGCGATCATGAAGGTCCATCCGTCGAACTACGCCATCCAGGGCTTCACGAAGTCGGTGCCGGCGGCCGAACTCGTGCCGCTCGCGCGCGAGAAGGGCATCGCCCTCATCGAGGATCTCGGCAGCGGCACGCTGGTCGACCTCGAGACCTGGGGACTGCCGCACGAGCCGACGGCGCGCGAGGCCATCGAAGCCGGCGTCGATGTCGTCACCTTCTCCGGTGACAAGCTGCTGGGCGGGCCGCAGGCCGGCCTCGTGGTCGGCCGCAAGGACATGATCGACCGCATCGCGCGCAATCCGATGAAGCGCGCCCTTCGTCTCGACAAGGTACGGCTGGCCGCCCTCGAGGCAACGCTCCGGCTCTATGGCGACCCGGGACGTCTGGCCGAACGCCTGCCGACCATCCGGTCGCTCGCAAGGCCGGCGACCGAGATCCGGGCCCAGGCCGAGCGCCTGTTGCCGCGACTGCGCGAGGCGCTGGGCTCCGCGGCCGACGTCGGGATCGCGCCGGTGCGAGGCCAGATCGGCTCCGGCGCCCTTCCGGTCGACTTGCTGCCGTCGTTCGCGCTCGCAATGACCGGCAAGGGCCTGCAGAGGCTGGCTGATGCCTTTCGCGGCCTGCCGATCCCCGTCATCGGCCGCATTGCCGACGGCTCGCTGCTGTTCGACCTGCGCACGCTCGACGATGAGCCGGCCTTCGCCGGCCAGCTGGACCAGCTCGATATCGGGCGGTCCGGGCCCAGGCAGTCCGGACCATGATCGTCGGCACCGCGGGCCACATCGACCATGGGAAAACCGCGCTCGTCAAAGCCTTGACGGGCGTCGATGCCGACCGTCTGAAGGAGGAGAAGGCGCGCGGCATCACCATCGATCTCGGCTATGCCTATAGCGATCTCGGCGATGGCCGCCAGCTCGGCTTCGTCGATGTGCCGGGCCACGAGCGCTTCGTGCACAACATGCTGGCCGGCGCCACGGGCATCGACGCCGCCCTTGTGGTCGTGTCGGCGGTCGAGGGCATCAAGCCGCAGACCGTCGAGCACCTTCAGATCGTCGACCTGCTCGGCCTCGACCGCGGCATCGTCGCGCTGACCAAGGCCGATCTCGCCAATGACGACCAGCTTCTGGAGCGCATGGCGGAGATCGAGACCCTGCTGGCCTCCACTTCGCTCGCGGGAGCGGAGATCATGCCGGTGTCGGCGGTCACGGGCCAGGGCATCGACGAACTGAAGGCCAGGCTTCTGACGCTGGGCGAAAGCGGCAGGGGCACTACGGGATTTGCCCGACTTGCCGTCGACCGCTGCTTCGTGCTTTCCGGCGCGGGTGTCGTGGTGACGGGAACGGTTCATGCCGGCGAGATCAGGGTCGACGACCGGCTGGTGCTTACCCCGTCGGGGCTGGAAGCGCGGGTGCGCTCGCTGCATGCCCAGAACCGGCCGGCCGAGATCGGACGCGCGGGCGAGCGTTGTGCCCTCAATCTCACGGGACCGCGTCTTTCCCGCGAGTCGATCCGCCGCGGCGACTGGGTTGTGAGTCCGGAACTGCACGTGCCGACCGACCGAACCGACGTGCGCCTGAAGCTGCTCGCGTCGGAGAGCCAGCCGCTGAAGCACTGGTCGCCGGTTCACGTCCACCTGGGGGCGGCCCATGTCATGGGCCGGGTCGCCCTGCTCGACGGCAACACGCTTGAGCCCGGGGCGTCGGGGCTGGCGCAGCTCGTGCTCGAGGAAAAGGTCGGCGCGCTGGCCGGCGACCATGTCATTCTGCGCGATCCGTCGGCCACGCGCACTGTCGCCGGCGCCACGGTCATCGATCCGTTCGGGCCATCGCGCAACCGGCGGTCCGGCCGCCGGCTGGCCGAGCTGGCGGCGCTGGGCGGCGCCGATGCCGAAATACTTCCCGGATTGTTGCGCCTGGAGTCGGGTTTCGTCGAAACGGCCCGCTTCGGTACCGCGCGCAACTTGCGGCCGGCCGAGGTCGACAAGCTTCTGCAGGCGGCCGGTGGCGACAAACTCGAGGGTTATGGGTTTCTCGCCGACACTCTGGCAGCGGCGCGGCTGGATATCGTCGAGACGCTGAAGGCCTTCCACCAGGCCAAGGCCGATGCGCCCGGATTGCAGCCGGAACGGCTGCGCGTGACGTTGAAGAAGCGGTGGCCGGTGCCGGTCTTCCGCGCCCTGCTCGACCGTGAGGTTCGCGCCAAGACGGTGATGGTCGATGGCGCGTTCCTGCGTCTGCCCGGGCATTCGCTGACGTTGACGCCGCGCGACGAGGCGCTGTGGAAGAAGATCTCGGCCGACCTCGAGCGCGAGCGCTTCAAGCCACCGCGGGTGCGCGATTTCGCCCAGACCTACAGTGCGCCGGAACCGGAGACGCGCAAGCTGCTGCAGCGGCTGGCGCGCCTGGGCCGGGTCATCGAGGTGGCACCCGATCAGTATTTCCTTCGCCCCGTCGTGGCCGAGATGATCGCCATCGCCCACGCCTTCGGCCGCGACTTCAGCGCCGCCGAATTCCGCGACAAGCTCGACAACGGCCGCAAGGTCGCCATCCTGATCCTGGAATTCTTCGACCGGCATGGCGTTACGGTTCGCCGCGGCGATCTGCGCCGGACGGTGCCGCAGAAACTCGAACAGTATGGACCTCCACCGGCAACGCAGGGTCTTGCGGACGGCAGGTGACAGCGCGCGGCTTCTGGGGAATGATCGAAAATGGAGGGGAAGCGCTCCCGGTGGGGCGGCTGGCCTTCAAAGCCAGAGAGGGCCGCCAGACGGTTCTTAGTGGGTTCGACTCCCACTCTCTTCCGCCAA
>CALFRN010000314.1 GCA_937919085.1 uncultured Reyranella sp. | reverse complement strand
GAGCAGCCGACCGCGCCGCCGCCGATGATGACGATGCGCGCCTGGGTGGGAAGGTTCACGCGCGCAGTTCTCCGAGATACCAGTCGATGAAATGCGCCACGTTGCGTTCGCGCACCAGCGAATAGGGGCCGGGCGTATAGGCGGGCGAGCTGACGCCGGCCTGCTGGTCCTCGCAGATCTTCCAGTCCTGCTTGTTGGTGAGGTCCCAGATCGGCAGCAGGCGGTCGAGCGTGTAATCCTTGCCCTCGACCGCCTTCTCATCGACCAGCCAGTAGCCGCGCACAAGGGTCTCGTCGGGGCCGATCGGCGTCAGCCGTGCGGCGGCGGCATAGTCGCAATTGGTGTGCTGCCAGAAATTGGGGAACACGGTGGTACGCAGCGTACCCGAATCCCATTCCTTGATGTCGCCCATCAGGCAGGACAGCGGCTTGCCGTCCATGCTTTGCGTCACGAAGCCTTCCATCACCGGCGTGCGGTGGCAGCGCCACGACACGCCGGTCATGGTCGACAGTGCGTCGCCCTCATCGAGGCCGAGGGCGCGAAAGCGGGCGTTGGCGCGCGCCACGATGGCATCCATGCCGGGCTGCAGCGCGGGATCGAGCATGGCCGCGTCACGCTGCACGTCGTAGGCGGCGGTGTTGTATTCCTTGTGGTTGGGCGGGCAGTGGTAGCACTCGCGATTGTTCTCGAACACGATCTTCCAGTTGGCCCTGACGACATAGTCGACCTGGTGGGCGATCCGGGCGCGGCCGATGGCATGCGGCGCCATCTTGCGGCGGATGGTGGCCAGTGCCTGGGAAAAATCGGGCGGCTGGTCGCTCAACGAGACGAACAGCAGTCCGGCGGCATCGACGATCGCCACCGGCTTCAGCGACAGTTCGGCCTTGTCGACGCCGAATTCGCGGCGGGTATCGAGCACCAGGGCGCCGTCGAGTTCGTAGGTCCAGCGGTGGTAGGGACAGACCAGGCGGTGGGCGTGCCCGGCCTCGGTGCTGCAGATCCGCGAGCCGCGGTGGCGGCAGACATTGTGGAAGGCGCGGATCTCGCCGTCGCGGTCGCGCACCACGATGATCGACGCCGTCCCCACCTTGCAGGTGAAGAAATCGCCCGGCTTCGGGATCTGGAAGGCGTAGCCGGCGAACAGCCAGTGGCGGTACTGGATGCGGGCCAGGTCGGCGGCAAATGCCTCGGGAGCGGTATAAAACGCCTGTTCCAATGGTCCGCCGGGCCGGTGCCGGGCGACCATCTGAGCGATTTCCGGCGGCAACGCGGGGCGGGCCGAAAGCGCCGTACCGTCCATTCTGGCTCTCCTCTTGCAAGGGAAGCGTAGCACGACGGCCTTGCCGATCCCCAGACCCATGTTAAGGTTTTGTGAAGTACAAGGGCGTTGGGGGGTAGTCGCCGTCATGGAAGTTTCATGCGGCGCGTGTAGCGAAACGGCCGGCGTTTAGCCGAATGGGGAGACTTTGAATATGGCCAATACTTCGACATTTCGGCGCACGGCGCTGGCCGGCGTGGCGGCACTCGCGGCAATCGGCTTCGCCGGCAGCGCCTGGGCACAGAAGACCAAGCTGACGGTTTACACCGCGATCGAGAACGAGCAGCTCGAGCCGTTCAAGAAGGCGTTCGAGGGCGACAATCCCACCATCGAAATCGCCTGGGTCCGTGACTCCACCGGCGTCATGACCGCCAAGCTGATCGCCGAGAAAGACAATCCCCGCGCCGACGTGATCTGGGGCCTGGCGGCATCCAGCATCGGCCTGATGGCCAGCATGGGCATGATCGAGCCCTATACCCCGGCCGGCGCCGCGGCCCTGAAGCCGATCTTCAAGAGCGGCAAGAACCCCGAGACCTGGGTCGGCATGGACGCCTACCTTGCGGTGCTGTGCTTCAACACCGCCGAGGCCGCCAAGGGCAAGAAGGCCAAGCCGACGAGCTGGGCCGATCTCACCAAGCCCGAGTACAAGGATTCGATCGTGATGCCGAACCCGGCCTCGTCGGGCACCGGCTATCTCACGGTCGCGGGCTGGCTCACCATCATGGGTGAGGAAGCCGGCTGGAAGTTCATGGACGCGCTGCACCAGAATGTGGCGCAGTACCTTCATTCGGGCTCGGCGCCGTGCGTGCAGGCCGCCAAGGGCGAGCGCCTGATGGGTATCGGCTTCGACATGCGTGGCGCCTCGGAGAAGACCAAGGGCGCGCCGATCGACCTGATTGTGCCCAAGGAAGGCCTCGGGTGGGAGATGGAAGTCACCGCCATCATGAAGGGCACCAAGAACCTCGAGGCGGCCAAGAAGCTCGCCGACTGGTCGGCCTCGCTCAAGGCCAACGAGCTCTACGGCAAGTACTACGCCATCGTCGCCAACCCGGCGGTGAAGTCGATGCCGGCCAACTACCCGGCCGACGGCGAGAAGCTGATGGCCAAGATGGACGTCGAATGGATGTCCAAGAACCGCACGCGCATCCTGGCCGAGTGGACCAAGCGCTACGACTCCAAGTCGGCGCCCAAGAAGCAATGATCCGCGCCGAAGCGATTCGCGCGACGTGACGAGCTACCTCGAAGTCCGCGATCTCTCCAAGCGGTTCGGCGACTTCACGGCCCTCGGCAATATCTCGCTCGATATTGCCGAGGGTGAGTTCGTCTGCTTCCTCGGTCCCTCGGGGTGCGGCAAGACGACATTGCTGCGCGCCATCGCCGGCCTCGATCCGCAAAGCTCGGGGACCATCCGCCAGAAGGGCCGTGACGTGTCGGCGCTGCCGCCGGCGCAGCGCGACTTCGGCATCGTCTTCCAGTCCTATGCGCTGTTTCCCAACCTGACGGTCACCGACAATGTCGGCTACGGGCTGGTGAGCCGGCGCCAGGCAAGGGGCGCGATCGGCGCGCGCGTGACCGAACTGCTGGCCCTGGTCGGCCTGCCCGATTCGGGATCGAAATATCCCGCCCAGCTTTCGGGCGGCCAGCAGCAGCGGGTGGCCCTGGCCCGTGCGCTCGCGACATCGCCCGGGTTGCTGCTGCTCGACGAGCCGCTGTCGGCGCTCGACGCCCGCGTGCGCCTGCGGCTGCGCCACGAGATCAAGGCACTGCAGCGAACCCTTGGCGTCACCACCATCATGGTGACGCACGACCAGGAGGAGGCGCTCACCATGGCCGACCGCATCGTGGTGATGAACCACGGCGCCATCGAGCAGGTGGGCTCGCCGCAGGATATCTATCGAGGTCCCGCGACGGCGTTCGTCGCCGACTTCGTGGGCTCGATGAACTTCCTCGACGGAACGCTGGAGGCGCCGGACCGGGTGAAGGTCGCAAGCCTTGCCTTTGCCTGCCCTCTCCAGGAAGGCCTGGCGGTCGGGACGAAAGTGCGCCTCAGCATCCGGCCGGAGGACGTCCGGGTGCGCGACCTGCCGGCCGACGTTGCCAATCGCGTGGCGGTCGAGGTGACCGAACTCGATTTCGTCGGCGCCTTCTGCCGGGCCACGCTCGGGGTGGGCGGCGCCGGCGACGTCACCCTGGTGGCGGATTTTTCGAGCAACCTGATTCGCGATCTCGGCGTGGCGATCGGCAGCCGTCTCGACGTGGCACTGCCGCCCGACCGGGTCAGGGTCTACGCCGCGTGAGTCTTGCGGCGCCCAGGCCCCGGGCGAGCCGACGCATGGGCCTGTCGCGCGATGACCTGGTCATGCGTGCCGGCCTCGTCGTCCTGGCGGGGCTGCTGCTTCTGATCGTTGGACTGCCGCTGTGGGCGCTGCTCGCCAAAGGCTTCGAGGACGGCGACGGCCGCTACGTCGGGCTGGCCAATTATGTCTCGTATTTCTCGACCCCGGCGATGTTCAACTCGGCACTGAACAGCTTCCATGTCGCGGCGGTAAGCACGGCGATCGTGGTGCCGGTGGCCTTCCTCTACGCCTATGCGCTCACCCGCGCGGTATTGCCGGCGAGGTGGCTGTTCCAGGGCATCTCGCTGATCCCGATCTTCGCGCCGTCGCTTCTGCCCGGCCTGGCGCTGGTCTACCTGTTCGGCAACCAGGGCTTCTTCAAGGTGCTGCTCGGCGGCAGCTCGATCTACGGCTTCGACGGGATCGTGATCGCCCAGGTCTTCTACTGTTTTCCCCACGCAACCATGATCCTGGTCACGGCGCTGGCCACCGCCGATGCCCGGCTCTACGAGGCGGCCGATGCGCTGGGCGCCTCGAAACTCCGCGTTTTCTTCACGGTCACCTTGCCGGGCGCGAAGTACGGCCTGATCAGCGCCGCGCTGGTCGTGTTCACCCTGGTGATCACCGATTTCGGCATCGCCAAGGTGATCGGCGGCAACTTCAACGTGCTCGCAACCGACGTCTACAAGCAGGTGATCGGCCAGCAGAATTTCTCGATGGGGGCGGTGGTCGGCATGGTGCTGCTGGCGCCGGCGGCACTGGCCTTCGTCATCGACCGGATGGTACAGCGCAAGCAGGTGGCGCTGCTGACGTCGCGCGCTGTGCCGCTGATCCCCAGGCCCAAGGCCGGCCGTGACCTTTTCTTCACGGTGTTCTGCTCGATCATCGCCGCCGGCATCCTCGCCATCCTCGGCATGGCGATCTGGGGCTCGCTGATAAAGTACTGGCCCTACAATCTCAGCCTCACGCTGGGGAACTACTACTTCGCCAACTTCGACGCCAACGGCTGGGACTCCTATTTCAATTCGCTGCGCATGGCGGCGGGTGCTGCGATCGTGGGTACTGCGGTGATGTTCGTCGGCGCCTGGCTGAACGAGAAGACCAGGGGCTTCGGCATCGTGCGCGGCGTCGTCCAGCTGCTCGCCTTCCTGCCGATGGCGGTTCCCGGCATCGTGCTCGGGCTGGGCTACATCTTCTTCTTCAACGCGCCCGACAACCCGCTCAACTTCCTCTATGCCACCATGGCGATCCTGGTGATCAACACCGTGGCGCACTTCTACACGGTCGGCCACCTCACGGCGACGACGGCGCTGAAACAGATCGACCCCGAGTTCGAATCGGTCTCGGCGTCGCTCAAGGTGCCGGTCTGGAAAACCTTCGGCCGGGTCACCGCGCCGATCTGCCTGCCGGCGATCCTCGACATCGCGATCTATCTTTTCGTCAACGCCATGACGACGGTGTCGTCGGTGATCTTCCTCTACGCGTCCGACACCAAGCTTGCGTCGGTCGCCGCAGTGAACATCGAGGAGACCGGCGCCACGGCCGCTGCCGCCGCGCTCTGCGTCGTCATCGTGATAACCTCCGCGATCGTGAAGACGTTGCATCTGTTGGCGGATCGCTTCCTGCTCGGTCGACTGCAAGCGTGGCGGAGGCGCTAACCGTGCGCGAGGTTGAAGCATGAAGATGGACCAATCGGCACGTTGCTCGGCTTCGCATCGGAACTGGAGATGGATGAGCGCCAGCAATGGCGGTGAGACGAGGACGAACTGGGCGGGAGGGAGCCGTGACAAAGCTCTGCATTCCAGTCGCCTGCATGCGTGATGGCGCCAGCACTTGCGTCGTGCAGTCCGTGCGACAGCGACGGTTCTTTGACAAAGCGGCGATGCCGTCTGTAGCATCGGTCATTCTGCTCAAGCGAGCGGTTCGAAACGGGGATCAAGTGTAGCGTAATGCTCCGCGTGAAATGGTGACTTCACAACTGGGAGACGCAAACGATGACGAACATCAAGCGACGTAAATTCGCGAAGGCGGCGGTGGGTGGCATGGCCGCCACCGCGGCGGTGACGACGATGGCCGCCCCTGCGATCGCGCAGGGAAAGCAGGAATGGCGCATGGTCACGAGCTGGCCGAAGATGTTCCCGGGCGGCGGCGTTGCGGCGGTCCGCTTCGCGGAGAAAATCGAAGCGGCCACCGGCGGACGACTCACGATCAAGGTGTTTGCCGCCGGTGAACTGGTGCCGGCTTTCGAGGCGTTCGACGCCGTGCAGCGCGGCACTGCCGATTGCATGCATTCGACGCCCTACTACTGGCAGAACAAGTCCAAGGTCCTCAGCGTTTTCACCACGGTTCCGTTCGGCATGACCAATGCCGAGTCGGTGGCGTGGCTACGCTACGGCGGCGGGCAGGCGTTGTGGGACGAGATCTACGGGCAGTTCGGCTTAAAAGGCTTCCACGCCGGTTCGACCAGCGTGCAGATGGCCGGATGGTTCAACAAGGAGATCAAATCCTCGGCCGACTTCAAGGGCCTCAAGATGCGTATCCCGGGCCTCGGCGGTGAGGCGTTGCGCAAGCTGGGCGCCACCATCGTCAACCTGCCGGTCGGCGAAATCTTCGGCGCGCTGCAGTCCGGCGCCATCGACGCCACCGAGTGGGTCGGCCCCTGGCAGGATCTCGCCGCCGGCTTCTACAAGGTCGCGAAGTACTACTACTGGCCCGGAATGCATGAGCCGGCGACGGTGAACGAGATCACCGTCAACAAGGCCAAGTTCGAATCCCTACCCAAGGACGTGCAGCAGATCTTCGCCTGGGGCTGCGGCGACGAGCACAGCCAGCTCACGGCCGAGAACGACGCCAGCAACGCCGGTGCACTTGAGGTTCTGATCAAGCAGCACAATGTGCAGCTCAAGAAGCTTCCCGACGAATTCATCAAGGCCTACGGCAAGGCCGTTGGCGAACTGATGAAGGAAATGCGCGAATCGGGCGATGCGATTACCAAGAAGACGTTGGATTCCTACTACAAGTTCCAGCGCGAGCAGATGGCCTGGACCCGCATCGGCCTGCAGGAATACCTGAATGCGCGACTGATCGGGTTCCAGTTCACCTGAGACCTTCGAAGCATTTCGACATCGACAGAGGGCCGGCGGCAACGCCGGCCCTTTTGCATGCCGCGCCGGTTAATTCCCTTTCATCAACCGGTCGAGGACCGGATCGCTGGCGGGCGCGGCAGCCGGAGGCTGATTGAGAAGCTGGTCGAGCGTCGAGCCGGATGAGGAAGGCGCGCCGGTAGGTTTACCCTGCATGATGTCGTCGAATACCGATCTGGACGATGGTTCGCCGACAATGGCGACCGGTTCGGGGAAGACGATCTTGGGTAGCCAGGTCGCAGTCTGCGGGACCATCCACAGCAGGGCGATGGCCACCAGCTGCAGTCCCACGAACGGGATGATGCCGCGATAGATGTCGACCGTCGTGATCGATGCCGGCGCCACGGCGCGCATGTAGAACAGCGCGAAGCCGACCGGCGGCGTGAGGAAGGCGGTCTGGAGATTGACGCCGATCATCACCCCCAGCCAGATCGGGCTGATGCCCATGGCGATGATGACGGGCGCCGTGATGGGCACCACGATCAGCACGATCTCGATGGTGTCCATGAAGAAGCCCAGCACGAACATCACCATCATCACCGACAGCACCGCGCCGAAACTGCCGCCCGGCACGTTGATCAGCAGCTGCTCGACAAGGTGTTCGCCGCCCAGCCCGCGAAAAGCCAGCGAGAACACCGACACGCCGAGCACGATGCCGAACACGAGGGCGCTGATCACGGCTGTATTGCGCATGGCGCCCAGCAGCATGTCCCAGGAGAAGGCGCGATTGAAGGCGGCCAGGACCATCGAACCGATAGCGCCGATCGAGGCCGCTTCGGTCGGCGTGGCGATACCGCTCAGGATCGAGCCCAGCACCGCCACGATCAGGAGCAGTGGCGGGATCAGGGCGCGCACGAAGCGGCGGCCGAGCGAGGCGCGTTCCTTGGCGTCCATCACCAAAGCCGGGCAGCTCGACGGGCGAACGACGGCGAGGAAGAGGATATAGAGGATGTAGAGCGCGACGAGGCCCATGCCCGGCAGGAAAGCGCCAGCGAAGAGATCGCCAACCGACACCGGCTCCAGCGGCTTGCCCGTCTTCTGGGCAGCGAGCTGGTTGGCGCCCATAAGCAGGTCACCGATGAAGATCAGGATCACCGACGGCGGAATGATCTGGCCCAGTGTTCCCGAGGCGCAGATGACCCCGGTGGCGAGCTTGGGATCGTAGCCGGCACGCATCATCGCCGGCAGGCTGAGAAGGCCCATGGTGACGACGGTCGCGCCGACCACGCCGGTCGACGCCGCCAGCAGCGCACCCACGATCACCACCGAGATCGCCAGCCCGCCGCGCATCGCGCCGAACATCTGGCCCATGGTTTCGAGCAGTGCCTCGGCGATCTTCGAGCGTTCGAGGATCGCGCCCATGAAAATGAACAACGGTACCGCGACCAGCACCTCGTTGGTCATGAGGCCGAAATAGCGCGACGGCAGGCTGGTGAGGATGATGGGGTCGAAGGCGCCGAGCGCCCAACCCAGGGCGGCGAAGACGAGCGAGAAGCCCGCCAGGCTGAAGGCGATGGGAAAACCAAGCAGAACGCCGAATGTGGCGACCACGAAGAGGGCAACGGCGAGGATTTCGCCGATCAGGATTGTGGACATCGCGACCGCCTCAGCCCAGCGGTCCGGTTAGGGTCTCGTGCGGCGGAGGTTCCCGGCCGCCCAGCACCAGAATGCTGCGGCCGGCCCAGGCCAGCCCCTGCAGCCCCAGCAGGGCGACGAAGCCGAGTATTGCCGACTTGAGAATGTACATCGCGGGCATGCCGTTGTTCTGGACCGATATCTCGCCGGTCTGCCAGGAATAGGTGACGTAGGTCCAGGATGTCCATCCGAGCAGGACGAGCCACGGCATCAGAAGGAAGATCACGCCGAAAAGATCTATCCAGGCTTTGCCGCGTGGCCCCAGCCTGGCGTAGAAAATGTCGACCCGGACATGGGCGTTGAGGAGATAGGCGAAGCCCGCCGCGAGCAGGAAGGTCATCGCATGCGTCCAGATGTAGAGTTCCTGCATCCATACGAAGCCTATTCCCGCGGAGTAGCGCAGGAGAACGACGGCAGCACAGATCAGCACGGTGGCCAATGTGAGCCAAGCCACGGCGCGCCCAACACACCGGTTGATCCAATCGATTGCATTGACGGCACGCGCGAGAGTGTCCATTCGGCCCCCACCATGATCCGCCGGCCGCTGACTTTTTACGCGCGCCCGTACAGCTTCTTGAAGCGCAGCGTAGCCCATGGCACTTGAGGTTCCAACTGGCGGGTTCGATGTCGTCGGCGATGCCGGCGGTGGTGTATCGAGCGCTTCCGAGTGCATGAGATGCATCGACTTTGAGCGCGCATCGCGACATGAGGAGATACATGAAGTTCGTTCAGGCCGCCAAGCTCGACTCGATTGTGGACTACGGCCTGCGCGAAGGCGAGATTCCGCGGGCCGGTCGCGGTGAGGTGCTTATAAAAGTGGCAGCGTGCGGCGTCGGCTACGTGGATGCGCTGGTCGCGCTCGGCCGCTATCAGGTGAAACCGCCGCTGCCGCACACGCCTGGCCAGGAAGCCGGTGGGTGGGTCGAGTCGATCGGCGAGGACGTCGACGGCTTCGCACCCGGCGACCGGGTGCTGGCCAACGTCCGCGGCGGCTTTGCCGAGTTTGCCGTCGCGTCGTCCGCGACAGTGGCCAAGATTCCAGACCGCATGAGCTTTGCCCAAGCGGCAGGCTTTCGGGTCAACTATCTCACCGCACTTCATGGCCTGCGCGACCGCGCGATGGTGCATCCCGGCGAGCGCCTGCTGGTGCTCGGGGCGGCCGGCGGAGTGGGCATGGCCGCGGTCCAGGTGGGCAAGGTGTTGGGCGTCGAGGTGATCGCCGCGGCCTCGAGTGAGGAGAAGCGCGCCTTTGCCCGGGCGCAGGGCGCGGATGAGGTATTGGACACGGTGCCCGAAGGTTGGCGGGATCGGCTTAAGGCCGTCTGCCAAGGCAAGGGGCCGAACATCGTTTTCGATCCGGTTTGCGGGCCGCTCTTCGAACCGGCATTTCGGTCTCTTGCCTGGGGCGGGCGGCATCTGGTCGTCGGATTTGTCGGCGGACCCATCCCGGTACTGCGGGCCAACCTGACTTTGATGAAAGGCGCGGCACTGGTGGGCGTGGATGTGCGCCAATTCCTGTTGTTCGAGGCCGAGAAAGGCGCGCCCCATCTCGCCCAGCTGCTCTCCTGGGTGGCTGAAGGCCGGCTCGTTCCCGCCGTCGGACGCACCTTTGCGCTCGACGAGTTTGCGTCCGCCCTTCAGTTCGCGTTAACGGGCGAGGGCCTGGGCAAGACCGTGATCCAGATCGCCTAGGACATCGGGCGTGGATCCTGGCCGATGAAATTCGATATTGTCATCGTGGGCGGCGGCGTCATGGGATCTTCGATCGCTTATCACCTCAAGAGCGATCGCAACTTCTCCGGCACCGTCGCGGTGGTGGAGCGCGATCCGACCTACGCGCGAGCCTCATCGGCGCTGTCGGCGAGTTCAATTCGCCAGCAGTTCTCGACGCCGCTCAACATTCACCTCTCGCGATACGGCATCGACTTCCTGCGCCGCGCGCCGGATCTGCTGGATGTCGATCTCGGACTGAAGGAGCCGGGCTATCTCTTCCTGGCGAGCACCACCGGCGAGGCTGTGTTGCGTGCCAACAATTCGGTTCAAAAAGCCGCGGGCTGCGCGGTCGAGTTGCTCGATCCTGCGGCACTCGCGGCGCGTTTTGCCTGGATATCGACCAGCGACATCGCACTCGCCTCGCATGGCACTGCCAACGAGGGCTGGTTCGACGGGCCGGCATTGATGCAGGGGTTTCGGCGCAAGGCGCGGGAACTGGGTGCAACCTACATTGCCGATGAGGTGGTCGGCTTGGGGTGCGACAAGATCACCTTGCGGTCCGGCGCCGTGATCGCGGCCAAGACAGTGGTGCTTGCGGCAGGTCCCTGGTCGGGACAGCTCGCGGCGCGGGCCGGCATTGCGCTGCCGGTCGAACCCCGGCGGCGCTCGGTGTTCGTGCTGGACGTGCGCCCATCGCAAGGAAGAGGGTCACCTGGCCTGACGCCGCTCACAATCGAGCCGTCGGGCGTGTGGTTCCGGCCGGAGGGCCGCTTCTATCTCGCGGGCACGACGCCTGCGGCCGGCAACGATCCGGCCGAGCCGCCGCTCGAGGTCCAGCACGCCGAATGGGACGACATGGTCTGGCCGGCGCTGGCGGCGCGGGTGCCGGCGTTCGAGGCGGCCAAGGTGGTGAATTCCTGGGCGGGCTATTACGAGTACAACACTTTCGACCAGAACGGCATCGTCGGCAGACACCCCGAGAGGGAGAACCTGATCTTTGCCACCGGCTTCTCCGGTCACGGCATCCAGCAGTCGCCGGC
>CALFRN010000313.1 GCA_937919085.1 uncultured Reyranella sp. | reverse complement strand
GCGGCCAGCCCACCCCTTGTTCCAGATCCGGGCAAGGGCGGCGCTGTCGAGTTCGAGACTTGTCGCCTCTGTCTCCCCGGGCTCGACGGCGGTGACATGGTGCGCGCCGGTGGCGGTGCGCCAAATCCGCGGATCGGGAATGTCGACGCCCAGCCGACGATAGAAGGCGATGGATGCTTCGACATTGCCGCTTACAATGTTCAACTGATTGAGCGTCGGCCGCATCCGGTCCATAGGCTCACTCCATAACTCAAGGGAAGAAACACTTAGCATGAGCACCAAGCTTCTGGAGGGAGAACGCGCCCTGATCACCGGCTGCGCTGGCGGCATTGGCCGCGGCATCGCCAAGGCCCTTCTCGCAGAAGGCGCAACCGTCCTGGGCAGCGACATTACCGCCCCGCCGGCAGGCGACGGTATCGATTTCCTGGCCGCCGATCTTTCCAAACGCGACGGCTGGAAGGACCTGCTCGACGGCGCCACCAAGAAGCTTGGCACCATCTCGCTCTTCGTCCATGCCGCCAGCCCGCGCCGGCTCGAAGTCGACACGCCGCTGTCGGTCAGCGAGGAAACCTGGGACGCGATGACCGACATCAACCTGCGCTCGGGCTTCTTCCTGGCCCGCGAGGTCGGCCGCCACATGCGTGAGAACAAGATCAAGGGGCGCATGCTGCTGATCACGTCGCAGCATCGTTTCATGACGCGCAACTTGCCGCACTACAGCGCGTCCAAGGCCGGCATGACCATGGTGATGAAGGAACTGGCGCGCGTGCTGGCGCCCGACGGTATCCGGGTAAATGCCATTGCCCCCGGCGCGATCCCCGGCGGTGGTTTCGTCGCCGGTGACCTCGGAGCGCTGGTGGCCCAAATTCCCCTTGGCCGGCCGGGCACGCCCGACGACATCGCCCAGGTCGCCGTCGCCATTCTGTCTGAAAGATTTGGCCGCTATGTCGTGGGTACGACAGTAGAAGTTGATGGTGGAATCGGCCTTATAAGCTGGATTCCCGCCAAGGCTTGACCGGGCGGCCTGAAAGGGCTGACTTACATCCGGAAATGAGGAGGACCATCGCCATGACGCTTCGCATTAATTCCACCGCGCCTGATTTCACCGCTGAGACGACCCAGGGCCCGATCGAGTTCCACAAATGGATCGGCGACGGCTGGGCGATCCTGTTCTCGCATCCCAAGGATTTCACCCCGGTCTGCACCACCGAACTCGGCTACATGGCCGGCCTCAAGCCCAAATTCGACAAGCTCAACACCAAGATCTTGGGCCTCTCGGTCGACCCGGTGTCGAACCATTCCAAGTGGGCCAAGGACATCGAGGAGACACAGGGCCACGCCGTCACCTACCCGATGATCGGCGATCCCGAACTCAAGGTCGCGACCGCCTACGACATGCTGCCGGAGGGCGCCGGCACGACGTCGGAAGGCCGCACGGCGGCCGACAATGCCACGGTGCGTTCGGTGTTCATCATCGGCCCCGACAAGAAGATCAAGGCGATGCTCACCTATCCGATGAGCACCGGCCGCAACTTCGACGAGGTGCTGCGGCTCCTCGAGAGCTGCCAGCTCACGGCCAAGCACCAGGTGGCGACGCCGGTGAACTGGAAGAACGGCGAGGACGTGATCATCGTCCCCGCGGTTTCCGACGAGGCCGCCAAGGCCAAGTATCCCAACGGATGGAAAGCGCCGAAGCCCTACCTGCGCATCGTGCCCATGCCGAAGTGACGGCGAAGCCGTCATCCCGAGCTTAGCCGAGGGATCTTTTTCTAACCGCGTGCCCGCTCGGCCTGCTGGCCGAGCGCGGCCAGCGCGGTGGCCACGATCTGCGGCGCATTGAGGCCGGCCTGTTCGTACTGCTTGGCCGGCGCGGCGTGATCGATGAAGCGGTCGGGCAGGATCATCGGCCGCACTTTCAGGCCGTGGTCGAGCAGGCCGGCGCTCGCGAGGTGTTGCAGCACCTGGCTGGCGAAGCCGCCGACGGACCCTTCCTCGATGGTGATCAACACCTCGTGCCCGCGCGCCAGGCGCCGGATCAGGTCGGTGTCGAGCGGCTTGGCAAAACGCGCGTCGGCCACCGTCGTGCTGAGTCCCTTGGCGCCCAGATCCTCGGCCGCCACCAGGCACTCACCCAGGCGCGCGCCAAAACTCAGGATCGCGATCTTGGTGCCTTCGCGCAGGACGCGCCCCCTGCCGATCTCGAGCGGTGTGCCTTTCGCCGGCAATTCGATGCCGACACCCTCGCCGCGCGGATAGCGGAAGGCCGAGGGGCGATCGTCGATCTGTGCCGCTGTCGCCACCATATGCATCAGCTCGAGCTCGTCGGCAGCCGCCATGACGACGAAGCCCGGCAGGCAGCCGAGATAGGCGATATCGAACGAGCCGGCATGCGTGGCCCCGTCGGCACCGACCAGACCGGCACGGTCGATGGCGAACCGGACAGGCAGGCTCTGGATTGCCACGTCATGGACGACCTGGTCGTAGCCGCGCTGCAGGAACGTCGAATAGATCGCCGCGAACGGCTTGAAACCCTCGCAGGCAAGGCCGGCGGCGAAGGTGACGCCATGCTGTTCGGCAATACCGACATCGAAATGCCGGTCGGGGAACCGCTCGGCGAACTTGTCGAGGCCGGTGCCGGACGGCATCGCCGCGGTGATCGCCACGATCTTCCTGTCGGCCTCGGCTTCGGCGAGCAGCGCCTTGGCGAATACGGCGGTGTATTGCGGTGCGTTGGCCACCGGCTTCGACTGCTTGCCGGTAACGACGTCGAACTTCACGACACCATGATACTTGTCGTCGCTCGCCTCGGCCGGCGGGTAGCCCTTGCCCTTCTTGGTGACGACATGGACCAGGATCGGCTTGTCGAGCTGGCTGTCGCGGGCGTTCTTCAGCACCGGCAGCAGGTGGTCTAGATTGTGCCCGTCGACCGGGCCGACATAGTAGAAGCCCAGTTCGTCGAACAGCGTGCCGCCGGCGACGAAGCCGCGCGCGAACTCCTCGGCGCGCTTCGCCGCCAACTCGAGCGGCTTGGGCAGCGCTTCCGCGAAGGTGCGGCCAAGATTGCGCAGCGTGACGTAGGGCCGGCCTGACAGCAGCCGCGACAGATGACCCGAAAGCGCGCCGACCGGCGGGGCAATCGACATGTCGTTGTCGTTCAGCACGACAATCAGCCTGGAGCGCAGCGCGCCGGCATTGTTCATGGCCTCGTAGGCCATGCCGGCGCTCATCGCGCCGTCGCCGATCACGGCGATGACATTGTTGCTGCCGCCCGCCAGGTCGCGCGCCACCGCCATGCCGAGCCCGGCCGAGATCGAGGTCGAGGAATGGGCGGCGCCGAACGGATCGTACTCGCTCTCGGACCGGCGCGTAAAACCGGAAAGTCCGCCCTCCTGGCGCAGGGTGCGGATGCGTGCGCGGCGGCCGGTGACGATCTTGTGCGGATAGGCCTGGTGGCCGACGTCCCAGAGCAGGCGGTCCCGGGGCGTGTCGAAGACATGGTGCAACGCCACCGTTAGCTCCACGACTCCCAGCCCGGCGCCGAGATGTCCACCTGTCACCGAAACGGCCGCAATCGTCTCCTGCCGCAGTTCGTCGGCAAGCTGGCGCAACTGGTCGCTGCGCAGCCGACGGATATCGGCCGGCGTGTCGACCGTGTCGAGAAGAGGTGTCGTACTCTGGCCAGTCATGGCACCACTATACTCCCGCGCGGCGGCTCGCGCCCCATGCTCATGTACGGCGGGCGACGACGAAATTCGCCGCCTGCCTTAGCAAATCGGCGGCCTCGTCGAACGGCTCGAGATGCGCGGCGGCCTGTCGCGCCAGCAAGACCGCCTGGGACCGGGCCCGGTCGACTCCCAGGATCGACACGAACGTGGCCTTGCCGGCCGCCATGTCCTTGCCGGTCGACTTGCCGAGTTCGGCCGCACTGCCCTCGACGTCGAGAAGATCGTCGACGATCTGGAAAGCAAGGCCGAGGTCGTGGGCGTAGGCCGACAGCGCCGCACGCATCGGCTCGCTGGCCTTGCCCAGGATTGCCCCGGCCGAGCAGGAAAACGAGATCAGGGCGCCAGTCTTCAAACGCTGCAGGCGGGTGATCGCCCCGATCGACAGCGCCTCGCGCCGGGACTCGGCCTGAAGGTCGAGCATCTGCCCGCCCACCATGCCGTGGGCACCGCTGGCCCGTGCGAGTTCGGCCACAAGGGCGCACCGCACGGCTGGATCGCCATGGGTGTCCCTGTGCGCCAGCACTTCGAAGGCCAGCGCCTGCAGTGCGTCGCCCGCCAGGATCGCGGTCGCCTCGTCGAACTGCTTGTGACAGGAGGGTTTGCCACGCCTCAGATCGTCATCATCCATCGCCGGCAGGTCGTCGTGGATCAGGGAATAGGCATGCACGAATTCAATGGCGCTGGCGGTTCGAAGCGCCGGCGTCACCGCAACCTTGAACAGTGTCGCGCCGGCCAGGACGAAGAACGCCCGGAGCCGTTTGCCGCTGCCCAGGCTCGAGTAGCGCATGGCCTCGAACAGGCGCGCTTCACCCTCGTCGCCGCTCGGCAGCAGGCGGCCCATGGCACGGTCGACCGACTCGGCAGCAAAGGCCAGCGCAGCATCGAACTGGCGGTAAGGCGACAGCGGCATGCGAAGCCGAAATCAGTCGAGATCGGCGGGTTGGGTACCGACCGAGCCGTCGGCGGAGAATACGATCTTCTCCACCTTCATCTTGGCTTCGGCGAGTTTCTGCTCGCAGTGCCGCTTCAGCAGCGCCCCGCGCTCATAGGCCTGAATCGCCTCGTCGAGCTTCACCTGGCCACGCTCGAGCTGCTGGACGATGCCTTCCAGCTCCTTCAGCGCGTCCTCGAACGACAGGGCAGCAATATCCTTGGGCAGTGAAGGTTCTTTAGCCAATTTTGCCTCTCAGGGAACCGGGCAGATGGTACCCGTCTCGTACCGAAAGGTGCGGCCGGCGTCACCTATTCAGGGGTAAAATACCCGAATCCGCGCGGGTATTCGTTCTTTTGCAACTTTGGATAGCGAATCACGCACTTCCGACATGGCGGCTTTGCATGTTCGCAGGTCAAAACCCTTGGTCGTGCATTGCGGCGCTCACACGGCAATGGCAGTTTTCGCGCACTGAAAAATAAACAGCCATTCACCGGAGAGAGCGCCATGGGTAACGTCAGCCATCTCGTCACGCGAACCGCAGCCTTCCAGAGTTCGGTCGAAAATGGTCTCGCCGAGGGCAGCAGCGGCAAGGACCGTCAATTCGTCACGGCCCTTGCCCGCGGCCTCGATATCCTTCGTGCCTTTCATGCCGGCGAAGGCATGCTGGGCAACCAGGAAATCGCCCACCGTACCGGCCTGCCAAAGCCGACCGTCGCCCGCCTCACCCACACGCTCACCGAACTCGGCTACCTCAATTACATTCGCCGTTTCCGCAAGTATGAGCTCGGCGCCTCGGTTCTGGCCCTGGGCTACGCCGCGATCTTCAGCATGGATATCCGCCGCGCCTCGCGTCAGCCGCTCGAGCAGCTCGCGCACGCGCTCAATGCCTCGACCGCGATGGGCGGACGCGACCGGCACTCGATGATCTATCTCGAAGCCTGCCGCGGCCCGTCGGTCGTGGCGATCACCCATGACGTCGGCACGCGCGTTCCGATGGCCACCACGGCGATCGGCCGGGCCTATCTGTTCTCGCTGCCCGACGCCGATCGCAACAAGCAGATCGATGCGATCCGCCGCCGCTGGCGCGACGACTGGACCAAGGTGAAGACCGGCCTCGAGCGCTCGTTCAAGGAGCTGGCCGATCGCGGCTTCTGCGTCACCTGGGGCGAGTGGCTGCCGGAACTGTGCGGCGTCGGTGCCCCGTTGCGCAATTCGGACGGCACTGCCGCCTATGCAATCAACGCCTCGGCGCCGATCTATCAGGTCAGCCGCGACCGTCTCGAAGCCGACTGGGGGCCGCGCCTGGTGAAAATCGCCCGCGACATCCGGACTGGCATAGCCACCCAACCGGCTGCCACACCGACTCCTGTCATCGCACGGCCCGTCGTCTCCAACGGCAACGGACACCGGCCTTCAATGTCAGCGATGGCGCGCCGCTAAGGCGCGTCGTCTTCCTTTCTGAAAATGGCGATTCAACGTCCTGCGGACGCGCGCCCTGTCGCGTACGGTTTCCACGGATTCAACGAGTCGATCGGCCACAAAGTGGTGGCGTGGCGGCCTGGTTTCGTCGAGATGCACCTCGTTGTGCGGGCCGACCTGTGCAACGCCAACGGCCTGTTGCATGGCGGCGTGCTGATGACCCTGCTCGACGGCGCCAGCGGCCTCGCCTGCACCTTCAACGAGACGGCAACCGCACGGCGCCTCAGCGTGACGCTCGCCTTCACGACGCAGTTCATCAAGGCGACGCGCAACGGTGACGTGCTCACCATCCTGGGCGCCTGGCGGCCGTCGACCAGCCAGAGCACCTTCGCCGCCGAGACCGAGATCTACGACCAACACGGTGATCTCGTCGCCACCGGCGCCGGTACCTTCCGCTATCTCAGAGGCGAACGGACCGACGGCATGCTCGTCTTTCTCGACCGCAAGGCCGCGGATTAGGCGAGCGCCCGCAGAGGGCGCTCACGATTGGATCAACGGCACTCGCGCCACGTGCCGATGGATCGTTTGCCCCAGAAGACTATGGACGAGGACGACTTCCCGCACCGTCCAGCCGATTCGCTCGATCGGCTGTTCGGCAACGTGCCGGCCGTCACGCAGCAACGTCACGTGCGGCACAAAGCGGCGCGCCGGACGGGGACTGGCATCGAGCACGTCGCTCAGCCGCTGCTGCAGGATTTCGAGTCCAATCGCGCTGTCGTCGCCGCACAGCACGAAAGCCCCGTTGCGGAAGCTCATGACGCGGTCGAATTCGACGCGGAAGGCCGGCATCGTGACGCCAGCCGCCCGCTCCGTCAGTGCTGCGATCAATTCAGGTCGCGGTGGCCCAGCGGCGTTGCCCACGTGACAGAGCGTGACGTGCAGATGCCCGGCCTCGAGCGGCTTGCCCGTCAAGTTATGGGCGGCGCGCCAGCGCTGGGCGCGTTCGACAATTTGCGCCGCCGTTTCTTCATCGGGACGAACGGCGAAGAACAGGCGGTCGGTTGCCTGCCGCCGCCCCGTTGCCCGTGCCATACCCGCGTGCCGTTGGTGCAGCCGCCGGATCGCCAATTGGGAGGGCGCGCGGCTCTGAAGTCCAGAAAGCGCCTGCCAAGGCTGGCAAGTATCGAACATCGTCGCAAAAAGATCGGCCAACAGACTGCCTCCCGGATTGAATGTTCATGATATGTTCTTTATGTGAGCAAAGCAAGCCTCCTGTTGGTTAAAATCGGCATGTCGTCTGTTTCCGCCCTGTTCATTGGTAACGCCGGCCCGCCCGATCCGCCTAGACTGCGACCATGGCGCAGGAATGCCAGGAAAATGCGAATCGCCTTCGTATCCGGGGGCTCTATGAACTCGGCCACACTCTGTACGTGCTGGATGCGGACCTGCATGGCTTCGGCCGCAGCGACATCGAGCGCGTCGAATGGTTCTGGACCTTCAGCGACCTGCACAGCAGTGCGGCAGGCTTCGTGTTGCGCCTGCGCGACGATCGGCGTGCCTACCTCGACTTCCTGCATTGGCACGGCTTCGAGCAGGACGAGGATTTCAGGGTCGAGGCCGAGTTCCTCGCAAAGGATCAGGCCTACCCCTCGTTCTCGTCGCCCCAGGAGCCGCTCGGCGGCTGGTCATCGGACACCGCACACCTCAGCAGGCTGTTCGCCGCCCAGGCCTAACTCCCGAGTCCGGCACCGTCATCCCGGCCGCAATGAGGGACCATTGCGGCCGTGAGCGGTCGGCCGCTACTTGACAGTGATCTCCGCCCCACCCAAGCCGACGAACTCGGTCTTGGCAACGCCCGGACCCGACAGGAACTGCGGCGGGTGCACCGAACCGGTAAGGATCACATCGCCAGCCTTCAGGGCATAGCCATTGGCGATCAGCCGGTTGGCCAGCCAGGCGAGCGAGATCATGGCGCCGCCCATTACGTTGCTGCCCGGCCCTGCCGCCAGTTCCTTGCCTTCGTGCTCGGAGCGGCCCTGGACCGTGGCGAAATCGAGCTTCTGCCAGTCCTTGATCTCGGTGCCGATGATGCAAGCCGCCTGCAGCACATCGTCGGTGATGCGGCCGGGACCGCCCAGCTTGGAGGCGTCGCCGTAGCGGTTATCGACCACTTCCATGCCGCAGTAGAGGTTGGCGACATAGGCCTTGATCGAGTCGGCGGTGTATTGCGTGCCGGCCGGCGCGTCCTTGGCCATGCGCGCCACCATCTCGCACTCGATGCCGGCCTTCAGAGGCCAGCCCTTCTCGAACACCGCGCCGCTCTGCTTGATGCCGCTGGTGTAAATGCCGGCGAAGGCCGGGCCCGAAAGCTTCAGCGGCTCGTACTGTGCGGGAACGGCGAAGGCGACCTTCCAGCCTGCGAGCTTCATTCCGCCGGCGCCCAGCCGGTCGTGAACCGCGAACTGGACCTTGTAGGCATCCGCCTCGGAGAGGCTCGCGGTCGCGCCGGCGAGCCAGTCCATCGTCGTCCTGTTGAGCCGGCCTTCGGCAATGCGGTCGGCGAGTGCGGCGATTTCCTTGGCGTCCACGGCGTTTCTCCCTTTTTTGTCCGGCCCGCACCCTACCCTCACGGGGCGGGTGCGGGGGAACAAAAAAATCAGGCCGCCTTGGCAGGCTGGTAGTTGCCGTAAAAGCTCTCGCCGCTTGCCGCCATCTGGCGCAGCATTTTCGGCACCTTGAACTGCGGGCCATACTTTTTCGCGAGCTTGTCGCATTCGGCGACGAACTGCTTCACGCCCACCTGGTCGATCAGGCTGATCGCCCCGCCGGTCTGCGGTGCGAAGCCCAGGCCCATGATCGAGCCGACATCACCGTCCTGCGGGTTGGTCAGAACCTTGCTTTCGAGACAGCGCACGGTGTCGACCGCCTGCACGTAGAGCAGGCGCTTCTTGATCTCGTCCTCCTTGGCGCGCTTCTCCTCGCCCTCGCCGTAGAGCAGCTTCGGATCGGCCGGGAAGTGCGTCTGCAGGTCGGGCCACAGCCGCTTCTTGCCGTCCGCCGGATAGTCATAGAAGCCCTTGCCGTTCTTGCGGCCGAAGCGCTCCAGCTTCTTCACCATCAGCTCGAGGATATCCTCGGTTCCCGAGCCCTGGTACTTCTTGCCCGCCGCCTCGGCGTCCTTGCGTGCCTGGTCCATGATCTTCCAGCTGAGGTCGATCGCCACCTCGTCATTGAGCGACAGCGGCCCCACCGGCATGCCGGCGAAGCGCGCGCAGTTCTCGATCATGGCGGCAGGAACGCCCTCTTTCAGCAGCCGATGGCCCTCGCTGATGAAGGCGCCGCAGACCCGGGAGGTGAAGAAGCCGCGACTGTCGTTGACCACGATCGGCGTCTTGCGGATCTTCTGCACAAAATCCATGGCGCGGGCGAGAGTCTCCGGCGAGGTCTTCTTGCCGACGATGATCTCGACCAGCGGCATCTTCTCGACCGGCGAGAAGAAGTGGAGCCCGATGAAGTTCTTCGGCCTGGCCGAAGCCTGGGCGAGGCCGGTGATCGGGAGCGTCGAGGTATTGGAGGCGAACACCGCGTCCTTCGGCAGCGACGCTTCGGCCTTCTTGGTGGCCTCGGCCTTGACCTCGCGGTTTTCGAACACCGCCTCGATCACGATCTGGCAGTCCTTCAGCGCACCGAACTCGGGCGTGGCCTCGACCTTGGCCAGCATGGCGTCGCGCCTGGCCTGATCGAGGCGCCCGCGCTTCACCAGCTTGTCGAGTTCGGCCGCGATGTGCGCCTTGCCCTTGTCCGCCGCCGCCTGGTCGCGGTCGACCAGCACGATGTCGAGCCCGGCCTGGACGGAGACCGTGGCGATGCCGGCGCCCATCAACCCCGCACCCAGCACGCCGATCTTGCTGTACTCCTGCTTGGGCACGTCCTTGGGCCGGCGCGCCAGCTTGTTGGCCTCCTGCAGGCCGAAGAACAGCGTGCGGATCATGCTCTTGGCCACCGGATCGCGCAGCAGCGACACGAAATAACGCGTCTCGACGCGCAGCCCTGCGTCGAACGGCAACTGCAGCCCCTCATAGACGCAGCTCATGATCGCCTTGGGCGCCGGATAGATACCGTTGGTCTTGCCGCGGATCATGGCGTTGCCGCCGATGAAGGTCTGTACGCCGACCGGCCCCCAGACCTGGCCGCCGGGGAAGCCCGGGACCTTGAAGCCCTTGCGGTCCCACGGCTGGACGGCGCGGCCGTCGATCGGCTTGGCACCCTTGCCGGCATACTCCGGCACGACCTGCTCGCCAGCCGGCGCCATGAGCCACGCCTTGGCCTTGGCCAGCAGTTCTCCCGCCGGCACAACCTCGTGAATTAGTCCGAGACCCTTGGCGGCATCGACCGTGAGGTCCTTGCCCTCGAGCAGGATGGGCGCCGCGTTCATCACCCCGATCAGGCGCGGGATGCGCTGCGTGCCGCCGCCGCCCGGCAGCAGGCCGATCTTGACCTCGGGCTGGCCGAGCTTGGTCTTGGGATTCGCCGCGGCGATACGGTAGTGCGTGGCGAGGCAGATCTCGAACCCGCCGCCCAGCGCCGTGCCGTTGATCGCGGCCACGACCGGCTTGCCGCCGGTCTCCTGGCTGCGGAACAGCTTCTGGAGCTGGCTGAACTGCTCCATCAGCTTCGTGGCGTCGGACGTGTCGACGCCCAGCAGCATTTCCAGATCGGCGCCGGCGATGAACGAGTCCTTGCCCGACGTCACGATGATGCCCTTGACCTTGTCGTCCTTCATCGCGGACTCGAGTGCGCTGGCATAGGCGGTCATCGAGGCCTCGTTCAGCACGTTCATGCTGCGGCCCGGCATGTCCCAGGTGATGGTGGCGATGCCGTCGCTGTCGACATTATAGTTGATCATGGTGTGTCTCCGAATTCTTCCTGTGGCCACCCTTCGAGACGCTCGCTTCGCTCGCTCCTCAGGGTGAGGATTTGTCTGGAACCACCACCTCACCCTGAGGAGGCCCGAAGGGCCGTCTCGAAGGGTGGGCAGCGGGTCGAGATTTCTCAGACGCGCTCGATGATGGTGGCGGTGCCCATGCCGCCGCCGACGCAGAGCGTGGCGA
>CALFRN010000312.1 GCA_937919085.1 uncultured Reyranella sp. | reverse complement strand
GGGAAGTGAAGGGCCTCGCCACGATCCGCGGCTATCGCAACTTGCCGCTGGGCGACGTCGCGGCACTTGCCGGTGCGATCGCGGCTTTCTCGGCGCTCGCACATTCGGCGTTCGCGGATGTGACGGAAGCCGAGATCAATCCGCTGCTGGTCAAGCAGGAAGGAGAGGGCGTGATCGCCGTCGATGGGCTGGTGGTGTTGCACTAGAACCGACGTGATGGCGCCGGACGTGCTTTGCCGTAATGTGTGACCCGTCATGCGCATCAAGGCTCTTCTGATCATTGCGATCCTGCTGCTCGGGATCGTGGGCGTCGCGTTCGCCTGGACCTTTACCGGCCTTGCCGAAGTCGTCACCGCCGAGCGGATAAGGAGCCTGCTGGCCGTTGCCCGGGGCGATCCTTGGGCGCCGGTCCTTGTCCTGCTGGCGTATCTGGTGGCGGGCGTCGTGGCCTTTCCGGTCAACGTGCTGATCCTTGCCACGGCGGCGGTTTTCGGTCCTTGGCTCGGCTTTGCCTATTCGACGCTCGGCGTGTTCACCAGCGCCTTCCTGATCTATTTCGTCGGTGCGCATCTCGGCAAGGCGTCGGTGGCGCGCCTGGCTGGACCGAAGCTGCAGCGCATACTCGATGCCGTTCGCGAACGCGGCATCCTGGTCGTCGTGGCCTTCAGGATCGTGCCGGTAGCGCCGGGCACGGTGGTCAATCTGGCGTTGGGCGCGAGCGGTATCCGGTTCACCGATTTTGCCATCGGCTCGGTCGTCGGCATGTTGCCGGGCTTGTTGCTCGTTTCCATCATAGGCGACCGCATTGTCGACCTCATAATGGAACCGACCGCCGGCCAGGTCGGCATCGTGGTGCTGTGCGCGACCACCTACCTCGCGCTGGTATTCGCCACACAGGCCTTTCTGTCGCGCCGCCGTCGCCAGCAATAGGGCGGTCTTCCGGCGTGGGCTCAGTGGGCCGCGGACCGGTCCAGAAGCTGGCCGAAGTCGTCGAGCACGAAATAGGTCGGTTGCAGCCGGTCGATCTCGTAGGGACTCGCCATGGCCGTCGCCGCGTCGAACGGCAGACGCTCGACGTCCTTGTCCTCAAGGGCGTGCCTGACCTCGGCGGCCGAGGAGAGGATGCCGGCGCCGTAGGCCTTCAGGCCCCGCGGCGTGCGGATCAGGCCAAACTCGACGGTGAACCAGTAGAGCCGGGCAAGCCGGCCGATGTTCTCGGCCCCCGCGGCGATGGCACGCCGGCCGTAGGCCTGCATGAAGTCGGCGAACACCGGATTGGACAGCAGCGGCACGTGGCCGAAGAAATCATGGAACAGGTCCGGCTCGACCAGGTAATCGATCTCGGCGCGGGTACGAATCCACACCGTCACCGGGAAGCGGCGATGCGCGAGGTGGTCGTAAAAGGCCGCGTCGGGGATCAGGCCAGGCACGCCGACGATGCGCCAGCCGGTCATCGGTTCCAGCCTGGCGTTCACCGCCTCGAAATCCGGAATGGACTCGCCGAGCCCGATCGCCCGCAGGCCTTGCAGGAATTCGTCGCAGGCATGCTGCCCGGCCAGCGCGGTCTGACGCTCGACCAGCAGGCGCCACACTGCCTGATCCTCGGCCGAGTAGAGGCCGGCGTGCTGCGGCACGGTCCAGTCCGGCGCCATGCCGACGTAGTCGCCGCGGAGATTGGCAAGAGGGGCGGTGTCCATGTCGGCAGTATGAGCTCGGTAGCCGGAGCGAATCCCGGCGAACTTGGGGTGTCTGTCGGTCTGATATGGTGATATTCTCTAAATATTCCTAGATAATTGAAGATATTCTCTATGATATCGTTGGATGACATCGATCGGCGCATCGTTTCAACCCTGCAGGCCGAAGGCCGCCTGGCGATCGTCGACCTTGCCGGGAGGGTCGGGCTGTCACCGACGCCCTGCCAGCGGCGGGTCAAGCGGTTGGAAGAAGAAGGTGTGATCGCGCGCTACGCCGCGCTGGTGTCGCCGCAGGCCATGGGGCTTGGCTTGCAGGCTCTGGTACAGGTCACGCTCGACGACCATTCGGAGAAAACCGTCGAAGCCTTCGAGGCGGCGATCCGGGCGCGGCCCGAGGTCGTGGCCTGTTACGCCGTGACCGGCGACATGGACTTCCAGGTCCATGTTTTTGCCTCCGACCTCGCGAGCTTCAGCGAGTTCGCCATGAAGGCGCTGTTGCGCATGCCGGGCGTGAAGGGCACGCGGTCGTCCTTCATCATGCAGGCGGTGAAGAACGATCTGGCCTGGGCGCCGGTCCCTCAGCCGCCGGCGAGCGCCCGCAAATAGAGCGGCCGGTCGATATTGCCGCCGCTCAGGATCAGCCCGACGCGCTTGCCCGCCATCCGCTCGCGTTCCTGCAGCAGCGCGGCGAGCGCCGCGGCACCCGCCCCTTCGGTGAGCTGGTGCGTGTCTTCGTAATAGGCACGCATGGCAGTGGCGATTTCGGCGTCGCTCACTTCGACGATCCGGTCGGCGCCCTTCAGGATGATTTCGAGCGCCGCCGCGTCCGGCCCGCGCACGGCCATGCCGTCGGCCATGGTGTCGGCGCTGTTGGTCGCCACGACTTTGCCGGCGGCGAAGGACAGCGCATAGGCCGGCGCCTCGGTCGAGACCACGCCGACCACCTTGGTCGAGAGCCCCAGCGCGTCGCGCACGGCAATGGTGCCGCAGATGCCGGAGCCGAGGCCGATCGGGACATAGACAGTGTCGAGCAGGGGGGCGGCCCGGAACAGTTCGAGGGCATAGGTCGCCACGCCGCACACCAGGTCGCGATGGAAGGACGGAACCATCGAAAGTCCGCGTTCGCCGGCCAGGCGCATGGCGGTCTCGCGGGCGGCATCGAAATCGTGACCGGCTTCCACCAGCTCGGCGCCGAAGGCCCGCATGGCGGCGTTCTTCTCGACCGAATTGCCCTCGGGCACGACGATGGTGGCGGCGATGCCGGCCCGGGCGGCGGCGAGCGCGATGCTCTGGCCGTGGTTGCCGCGGGTGGCGCTGATGACGCCCGCCACCTCCCGCCGGTCGCGCTTCAGGCGATCCATGTAGACCAGCCCGCCGCGCACCTTGAAGGCGCCGGTGGGGGTGTGGTTCTCGTGCTTCACCCAGACCTCGCAGCCGGTCCGCCCGGCCAGCAGCGGCCAGGCGTATTGCGGGGTGGGCGGCATGGCCGCGTAAACGATTGCCGCGGCGTCCTCGACATCCTGAAGAGACAACATGGTGCCAGTCTGGGCTAAGATGACCGAGGTTCCAACCGGAGTACCCGATGCCTGTCCTTCCCCGTTCGATCGAGATCCAGGGCGAGATTTCCGCCATCCGCCGCGACATCCATGCCCATCCCGAACTCGCCTACGAGGAGAACCGGACGTCGGATATCGTCGCGGCCAAGCTCGCGGAATGGGGACTCGAAGTCACGCGGGGGCTCGGCAAGACCGGCCTGGTGGGAACCTTGCGCAAGGGCAACTCGGTGAAGGCGATCGGCCTGCGCGCCGACATGGATTGCCTGCCGATGGATGAGACCAACGATTTCGAACATGCCTCGAAGAACCCCGGCCGCATGCATGCCTGCGGTCATGACGGCCACACCGCCATGCTGCTGGGTGCCGCCAAGGTGTTGAGCGAGAAGCGCGACTTCGAGGGCGCCGTCCACTTCATCTTCCAGCCGGCCGAGGAAGGCGGCGGCGGCGGCAAGGCGATGATCGACGACGGCCTGTTCGAGAAGTTCCCCTGCGACGCGGTATTCGCCATCCATAACAAGCCCGGACTGCCGCTCGGCATGATCGCCACCAGGCCGGGCGCGTTGCTGGCCGCGGCCGACCGCTGGGACCTGCGCATCACCGGCAAGGGCGGCCACGCCGCGCACCCTCATCTCAGCCTCGATCCGCTGATCGTCGCATCCAACCTGGTGCTGTCGCTGCAGACCATCGTCAGCCGCAACATGGACCCGTTCGCCTCGTCGGTCGTGACCGTGGGGTTCGTCAAGGGCGGCTCGGCCTACAACGTCATCCCGACCGACGCCCATGTCGGCGGCACGACGCGCACCACGACGCCGGAGGCGCGCAAGCTGATCGAGGCCCGCATCCGCGAGATCTGCGAGGGTGCCGCCAAGATGTACGGCGTGAAGATCGACGTCGAATACCGCCACGGCTATCCGCCGACGATCAACAATGCCCAGCGCGCGGCCTTCGCCATCGATGTCGCGGCGGGCGTCTGCGGACCGCACGGCGTGCGCGACAACGTGCAGGCCAGCATGGGGGCGGAAGACTTCTCCTACATGCTGGAGCGGGTGCCGGGCGCCATGGTGTGGCTGGGCAATGGCGGCGAGGACGGCAATGGTGCCGGCCTGCACAACTCGCGCTACGACTTCAACGACATGGCAATCCCGTTCGGCGTCAGCTTCTTCGTGAACACCGTCGAGCGTTTCCTCGGCGAACAATAAACCGGGCGGGCGAGGCCGGCGCGTTCGCCCGCCTCGTCGCCACGCAGCAGGCTGGCATAGAATCTGCCTGATATCCCCTTGGCGGCCGTAGGTTGTCCGCCTAAGAGTCGCCGGACGGGGAACCTCACGGGGGAACGGAACAATGAAGAGTTTTTCGAAGTTGCTGGCCAAGTTGCTGGGCGGCGCGGCTGTTCTTGCGGTGGCGCTGGGCAGCCTGCCGGCGCAGGCTCAGACGGCCATAAAATTCACACTGGACTGGGTGTTCCAGGGCCCGACCTCGCCGTTCCTCGTGGCGCTGGAGAAGGGCTACTACAAGGCCGAAGGGCTCGACGTCACCATGGACCCCGGCCAGGGCTCGGCCGGCGCGGTCCAGCGCGTCGCCACCGGCGCCTACCAGATCGGCTTCGCCGACGTGAACGCCACCATCGAATACAACGCCAAGAATCCGGGCAAGGAAGTGCTCTGCGTCTTCATGGCCTATGATTTCGCCCCGTTCGGCGTCTATGCGCTGAAGAAGAGCGGCATCAAGACGCCCAAGGATCTCGAGGGCAAGAAGCTCGGCGCGCCGGTGTTCGACGCCTCGTTCCGCCTGTTTCCGGCCTTCGCCAAGAAGAACGGCATCACCAAGTGGGAGCACGTCAACCTGACGCCGCAGCTTCGCGAGCAGAGCCTGGTGCAGGGCACGGTCGACTTCATCTCCGGCCACTACTTCTCGTCGATGCTCGACCTCAAGGCGCGCGGCGTGGCCTTCGAGGACATCGTCGCCATGCGCTATGTCGACTTCGGCATGGACGTCTATGGCAACGGCATCGTCATCTCGCCCGAGATCGCCAGCAACGAAAAGGCCGTGAAGGGCTTCATCGCCGCCACGGTCAAGGGCTGGAAGGACGTGATCGCCAACCCGCAGCTCGGCATCGCGGCGGCCAAGAAGCGCGATCCGCTGATCAACGAAAAGCTCGAGCTGGAGCGCCTGCAGATCTCGCTCGACACCAATATCATGACCCCCTGGGTGAAGACCCACGGCATGGGCGATGTCGATCCGGTGCGGTTCGCGCGCGCCGTCAAGGACGTCTCGGAGGCTTTCGGCCTGCCCAATCCGCCGGCGCCGGACAAGGTGTTCACCAACAAGTACCTGCCGCCCAAGGCCGACCGGATGATCTCCAAGTAGGGATGGCCTTCGTCGATCTCAGCGCCGTCAGTCTCACCTACCGCCTCGGCAAGGAAACCACCCTTGCCCTGGCGGATGCCACCTTCAGCATCGAGAAGGGCGAGTTCATCGCCGTCGTCGGCCCGTCGGGCTGTGGCAAGTCGACCATCATGAAGCTGGTCACCGGCCTGCTGCCCGCCTCGGGTGGCGAGGTCCGGGTGGCCGGCCAGAAAGTGACGGGGCCGATCAAGGGCGTCGGCATGGCGTTCCAGAACCCGACCCTGATGCCGTGGCGCACCACCATGGACAACATCCTGCTGCCCATGGAGGTGGTCGAGCCGCACAAGCGCCGCTTTCGCCGCAACCGCGCCGACTACGAGGCGCGGGCGATGAAGCTACTGCAGACCGTGGGCCTTGCCGATTTTGCCTCGAAATTTCCCTGGCAGCTCTCGGGCGGCATGCAGCAGCGCTCCAACCTCTGCCGTGCCCTGATCCACGAACCTGAACTGCTTATGCTCGACGAGCCGTTCGGCGCGCTCGATGCCTTCACCCGCGAGGAGCTGTGGGGCGTCATGCAGGCGCTGTGGCTGGAGAAGCGCTTTACCGGCGTGCTGGTGACCCACGACCTGCGCGAGGCGGTCTTCCTGGCCGACACCGTCTACGTCATGAGCCGCCGGCCGGGCCGCATCGTCATGGCCCGGAAGATCGATATTCCACGGCCGCGGACGCTGGCCACCACCTTCGAACCCGGCTTCGTCGAGATCGTCCACGAACTGCGCGACCGCATCCAGCAGGAGCACGCATGACCGAGCTCCAGCGTGAGGTGCTGAAGCACGCCATGCCGTGGCTGGTCCTGGCGGTGCTGCTGATCGTCTGGGAGATCGCCTGCATCGTTTTCAACGTGCCGGAAATCATCTTGCCCAGGCCGACCAAGATCTTCGTCGTCTTCGTCCAGCGCTTCGACATTTTGATGGCCTACTGCTGGGATACATTGTGGACGACGACGATCGGCTTTCTGCTGGCGATCGCCGGCGGGCTGCTGCTCGGGTTGGCGATCGGTGCCTCGCCGTTCGTCTACTCCGGCCTCTATCCGCTGCTGATCGCCTTCAATGCCATTCCCAAGGTGGCGATCGTGCCGATCCTGATGATCTGGGTCGGCGTCGGTTCGCTGCCGGCTGTCATCACGGCCTTCGTCATCAGCTTCTTCCCCATTGTCGTGAACGTGGCGACCGGCCTTGCCACCATCGAGCCCGAAATGCGCGACGTGCTGCGCAGCCTCGGCGCCACGCGCTTCGAGATCCTGACCAAGGTCGGCATCCCGCGCGCCATGCCCTATCTCTTCGCCAGCCTCAAGGTTGCCATCACCTTGGCTTTCATCGGCTCGGTGATCTCCGAGACGGTGGGCGGCAACAACGGCATCGGCTTCCTGATGCTGTCGGCCAGCGCGCGCAACGACGCGCCCACGACCTTCGCCGGCCTGTTCGCCATCGCCATCATGGGCGTGGCGATGTACGCGGTCTGTGCCATGGTCGAGAAGCGCATGACCCGCTGGGCGTTCCGCGGCGAGATCGTCGGTTAGACGGCGAGAACGCCGTCCCTGGCGACGATTTTCCCGCCCTTGATCACCAGCTTGCGGCGCGGCCGGGTGGCGACGGCCTCGGCCACGGAGCCCGCGTCGACGGCCACGAAATCGGCGGCGGCACCGATGGCGATGCCATAATCCTCGATACCCAGTACGTGCGCGGCCGCCCCGGTCACCATGTCGAAGGCGAATTGCAGCTCGTGGTCGTGCCGGAAGTTGGCGCGATAGGCGATCATCGTGGCGCGCTCGAGCATGTCGCCGTTGCCGAACGGCGACCAGGCGTCGCGGATATTGTCGGAGCCGCCGAACACTCTTACGCCATGCCGATGGAGCAGCGAGAGCGGCGGAATGGGCGCGCCACCGGGGCCGTGACTCATGATGGCGATCCCCGCCTTTGCCAGCACGTCGGCGGTGCGGGCAGCGGTATCGGCGTCGACGGAGCCCAGCGCGAAGGCGTGGCTGACGGTTGTCCTGCCCTGCAGGCCGGCGGTCGTCGCGCGCGCGGCGATCGCGAGCAACTGGGTGATCCCGCCCTCGCCGCCGTCGTGCAGATGGATGTCGACGCCGACGTCGCGGCGCCCGGCGATGGTGAAGATCGCGTCGAGATGACCGTCGAGATCGCCATCGATGCCGACGGGGTCGAGGCCGCCCACCAGGTCGGCCCCTTCGGCAATCGCCGCATCGAGCAGTTCGGCGGTGCCGGGCGAGCGCAGGATGCCGCTTTGCGGGAAGGCCACGATCTGGATGGTGACGAGGTCGCGGAAGCGTTCGCGTATCTTCAGGACCTCGTGCAGGTTCCCGAGGCCTAGCTGGTTGTCGATGTCGACATGGCTGCGCATGTGCAGCGTGCCGCTGGCCATCACCTGGCGCACCAGGTTGGAACCGGTCTCGGCCTCCGGCACGGTGCGGGCCGCCCGCACGCGACGCTCGGCCTCGATGCGGTCGGCGACGCGATTGCCGGCGGATTGGTTGGCGATCCAGGGCAGGCCGAGCAGGGTCTTGTCGAGATGGATGTGGCCGTCGACCAGCGGCGGCAGCAGCAGCGCGCCCGCGACGTCGAGCACATCGTCACGGGCCGGAACGTCGGCCTCGGCGGGGAGGAGGGCGGCGATCCGCCCTCGCTCGACGTCGATGTGACGTGTCGTGCCGTCGGCCAGGACGGCGTTGGCGATCAGCACCGTGTCAGGCGGCGGCGACGTTGCCGGCTTCCTTGCGGAAGCCGCTCACCGCGGCCTTGGCGGCCATCGCCAGCAGGCCCGAATCGTTGGCGATGGTGCAGAGCTGGAAGCCCATGCCGACCGCCTTGGCGGCGTAGCTCGCCGTGCCGTTGTGGATGCCCGCGAACAGGCCGCGCTTCTTGCAGGCGGTCGTGAGCTTTTCGTAGATCTTGAGGACCTGTGGCTCGTCGCGATCGAGCTTGGGCACCAGGCCCAGCGACAGGCCGAGGTCCGACGGGCCGACGTAGATGCCGCTCACGCCCGGCACGTCGAGGATGGCGTCGATGTTGTCGATCGCTTCCTGGGTTTCGATCATCGGGATGATCAGTACTTCATCGTTGGCCGTCGCCTGGTAGGGCGTGGCCTCGCCATAGGCACCGGCGCGGATCGGGCCGTTGCTGCGCTTTCCCTTGGGTGGATAGAGCGCATAGGAGACCAGCGCCTTGGCCTCGGCCGCGTTGTTCACCATCGGGCAGATAACGCCCCAGGCGCCGCCGTCGAGCACCTTGCCGACGATGCCGGGCTCGTTCCACGGCACGCGCACCAGCGGCGTGATCGGATATTTATCCATCGCCTGGAAGCAGGTGACCATGGAGAGGTAATCCTGCACGCCGTGCTGCATGTCGACGGTGACGCTGTCCCAGCCGCATTGCGCCATGACCTCGGCCGAGAAGCCGTTGGGGATCGCGAGCCAGCCATTGACGCAGGCCTTGCCGGCCTGCAAGCGCTTCTTCAGCATGTTCGTCGACATCTCGGCGTTTCCTGACTTGCTTGCATGGGTGAAGGTCGGATCATAGGACCGTGAGGGTGACGTTCAAAATGCGAAAGGCAATCGATTGAAACTTTTATCGCTACGCGCGGGGCGGCTCGCCGTCGATCTGGCGCCGCAATCCGGCGGATCGGTCGCTCGGTTCACTCTCGACAATTCGTTCAACCTGCTGCGGCCCGCGACCGAGCACGCCCTGGCGTCGGGCCACGGTTGCGACGCTGCCGCCTTTCCGCTCGTGCCTTACTCCAATCGCATCGCGAACGGACGTCTCGCATTCGATGGGAAAGAGATTCTCCTCAAGATCAACTGGCCGGGCGTGCCGCATCCCATGCATGGCGATGGCTGGGCGCGGCCCTGGACGGTCGCCGATGCCGGCCCGCACGCAGCGGAGATCGTTCTCGAACATGCGCCGGACGGCGAGCGCGGCGGCTGGCCGTTTCGCTATCGCGCCCGGCAGTCGTACCGGCTCGAGGACGATTGCTTCACCATCCGCATCGCCATCGACAATCTCGAGGATCGGCCGGTGCCGGCGGGCATTGGCATCCATCCGTTCTTCGCGCGTGAAGACGACGTCGAGCTTGCTTTCCGCACCGGCAGTGTCTGGCTGTCGGATGGCGATGTCCTTCCGGTCAAGCGCATCGCCGTGCCGCCGGTGTGGGACTTCAGCGCTGCCCGCACCCTGGATGGCGTCGTGCTCGACAACTGTTTCGACGGCTGGGATGGTCGGGCGACGGTTCGCTGGCCGCGGCGGGGTCTGAGGCTCGACGTCGAGGCCTCCGAGTCGTTCCGCCATGCCGTCGTCTACGTGCCGCCGTTGTCGAACATCATCGGGGCCCCCTATTTTTGCGTCGAGCCGGTGAGCCACGCCAACGGTGCCGTCGCGAAATCGCTCTTGCCCGCGGGCGACACGCTCGCCGGCGAGATTTCCTTCCGCCTGTCCCAGCTGTGAGGATGCATGTCGAGCTTTGCCACCTATCCCAGCCTTAGCGGCCGCGTCGTCTTCGTATCGGGCGGCGGATCCGGCATTGGCGCGTCGATCGTGGAGCACTTTACGGGACAGGGCGCCAAGGTGGGTTTTGTCGATATCGACGAGGCGGCATCGACGGCGCTGGTCGACAGGATCTCATCGACGGGCAAGGCTGCGCCGCTCTTTCGAAAGTGCGATGTGTGCGACGTCGGAGCCTATCAGGCGGCGATCGCCGACATCGCCGGCTGGCTCGGGCCGGTCACGGTCCTGGTCAACAATGCCGCGCGCGACGATCGTCACGTCCTGGAAGACGTGACTCCGGCGTTCTGGGACGAACGCATCGCCGTCAACCTCCGCCACCAGTATTTCGCCATTCAGGCGGTGGTGCCGGGCATGAAGCAGGCGGGCGGGGGCTCGATCGTGAACTTCAGTTCCGTGAGCTATCACACCATGACGCCGCGTCTCTCGGTCTACCAGGCAGCCAAGGCTGCGGTGATCGGCATGACGCGCGGGCTGGCGCGCGACCTCGGCGGCGACGCCATCCGGGTCAATGCGATCACGCCGGGCTGGATCATGACGCAACGCCAGATCGACCTCTGGCTCACGCCTGAGTCCGAAGCCCAGTTGATGGCGGCACAGTGCCTCAAGGAGAAGGTCTATCCGCCGGATATCGCCCGCATGGCGCTATGGCTGGCGGCCGACGACAGCCGTCTCGTGACGGCGCAGAATTTCGTCGTCGACGGGGGACGCATGTGAACGCCCGTGCTGGCGCGCTTCCCCTCAGGGTATGGCGCCTCTGGCTGCGTGCAATGCGGCACCTGCTGCCGCCGACGCTCTATTTCTTCGTGGCTTTCAACCTGATCACTTCCACCACGAACCTGCTGGTCCACAACTACTGGTTCCATCTGACGGACTTCGTGCTGGCCAGCACGACCGCACTGGTCGTCGGCAAGGTTGTCCTGGTGGTGGACAAGGTGCGGATCATCGACAAGTTCCGTGGCGGCCCTCTGATCCTGCCGATCCTCTACAAGACGGCTTTCTATTCGGTCGTCGTGC
>CALFRN010000311.1 GCA_937919085.1 uncultured Reyranella sp. | reverse complement strand
AAAGAAGCAAAGTGGGCCTGAAACCGACACCGAACCGTCCGATGGTGCGGCTCAATAGCATCGACAATGCGTTTAGTAAGTTTTGGCATGAGTGGTCCTCTGCAATGATGATGGCTGGCTCTTACAGTGGTCATCATTTGCGCACAGTCAACGAACACGTTGAAATTACGTAATAAAAGGAAAATCTGCGTAGCCGTTCAAGCGGCAAAACAGTATTATGTCGGAATTCAAACAGGTATTAGTGCCGAATCAGTATTGGCGTTTCGTTTGTCGCATACCGGTGCTAATGTAGTTCGAAATTGATATGGGTTTCCAATGGCATCGAAGACCACTCTGAACGAAAAGAACCTCGAGACGCTGGGCGCCGCGCGTCTGGCTGAACTGCTGATCGAAATCAGTACTGGCTCTGCCGTGGCCAAGAGGCGATTGCGTCTAGAACTGGCGGGAGCGCAAAGCCCGAAAGAGGCGGGGCGCGAGGTGGCCAAGCGTCTGACCAGCATTGCGCGGGCGCGAAGCTTTGTGAACTGGAAAAACCGCAAGCCTCTCGTCACCGATCTGGAGAGCCAGCTTCGCGCGATCAAGGAGCAGATCGCCCCTGCCGACCCTGCCGAGGGGTTAGCGCTGCTGTGGCGATTCATGCAGGTCGCAACGCCACTGTTCGAGCGGTGCGATGACAGCAGCGGCATCGTCATCGGCGTTTTCCACGATGCCTGCGCATTGCTCGGCGAAATCGCACTTGCCGCCGGGACGCCGCACGAAGTGCTGGCCGATGCGACGGTCGATGCACTGCGCGATAATGGCTACGGCCAATATGACGGGTTGATCGCAATCCTCACGTCTGCGCTTGGATCCGAAGGGCTCGTCCATCTCAAGCAGCGGATCGAGGCGCTGTCCGCGACGCCGATTCCCGTGCCACCGAAAGGTGAATGGGAAGCGGTGAGCTATGGTAGCGGTGGCGCCGCCTATGCGCATCAGATGGAGGAGCGCGCCTTGCAAAGCATGGTACGAATGGCGCTGAAGGACATTGCCGATGCGATGGGCGACGTGGATGCCTTTATCGCCCAGTACGATCCAAAATCGCGAAAGGTGCCAAAGATCGCAGCCGAAATCGCGGCACGTCTGCTGGCCGCTGGCAGGGCAGAGGATGCGCTTGGCTTCATCGAGCGCGCCGAGGTGGACAACGACCGCTGGGTGCCCCACGAATGGCAAGATACCCGTCTCGAAGTTCTTGAGGCGCTTAATCGCAAGGACGAGGCGCAGGCTTTCCGTTGGGCCTGTTTCGAGCGCGATCTCTCGCCTGACTACCTGCGCGGCTTTCTGAAACGGCTTCCCGATTTCGAGGATATGGAAGCCGAGGAACGGGCAATGGATCATGCAATGAAACACGCGAGCCTGTTCACGGCACTGCAGTTTTTTCTTGCGTGGCCGTCGATCTCGCACGCCGCAGACCTTCTCATCCAGCGCTACCATGAAATCGATGGCGACCGCTATGAATACCTGGCACTGGCGGCTGAAACGCTATCGGAGCGTCACCCGCTGGCGGCCACGCTAGCCCTGCGCGCGATGATCGATTTTGCGCTGACCAAGGCCAGATCGAAGCGCTACGGCTATGCTGCCGAGCATCTGTCCACGTGTGCCGAGCTTGCCGGGAGGATCGAGGATTTCGGCGAACTCGAAACACACGACGCCTATCTTGCGCAGTTGAAGAGTCAGCATGGCCGGAAATATGGGTTCTGGTTTCTGACCGAGGCCTGATGATAATGCTCCGGGATCATCACGCTGTGGTTCTGTCGCAGCATTGTGATACCTCGTCAAAAGCAAATTGTGAATGACAAGTGTTCACTTTACGTTCTATTGTGACGTAATTCTGAATTCCGAACGAGGGCATTATGATCGATCAGATCGTCATCACCGAGAAGACCAGCCAGGCGAAAGACGTCCGCGCCGCCATTGGATCCCGCTACGGCATGGTTCTGCCCGCCGAGGGACACTTGTTTGATTTGCTCGAACCAGAGGATGTGGTGCCGGAATGGAAGCGTTGGTCCGCGGTTCTGCTGCGCCCCGAGGGACTTTACGGTACATGTCCGGCAAAAGGTGGAAACAAGGCGGCGAAGCTCAAAGCAATTCGTGAGGCGCTGCGCACGGCCAAGCAGGTATGGCTTGCCACCGATTGCGACCGGGAGGGGCAGCTCATCGGCCAGGAGATCCTCGAACATTACAATTATCGAGGGCAGGTCATGCGAGTGCTGTTTACCGCTCAGGACGCCCAGACCATACGCCAGTCATTCGAACGGGCAAAACCCAATTCAGAATACGCCCGGCTCTACGCCGCCGCTGTTGCTCGCCGCCAGGCCGATCAGATCTACAATCTGTCACTGACCCGCACCGCGACCGTCATCCTTGGCAAGGGCGCGCGGGGCGTCATCGGTGTCGGGCGTGTAAAAACCCCGACCCTCGCGATCGTCTGCAAACGCGAACTGGAAACCCGCAATTTCGTTTCTGTGACCTATTTCGAGATCGTCGCCACAGCCATGGTTGAGGGTGGTGAGTTCAAGATGCGACATGCCCCACAGGATCGAATTCTGAAACGTGAAATTGCTGAGGCAGTGGTCTCGGCCGCCTGCAACTTCGAGGGTCCACTCGGTATGCGCGTCGAAGAAAAGCGGCAACAGCCCCCCAAACTGCACGATCTGCCGTCCCTCCAGAAGCTCTGCGCCTCGCGCTTCGGCTGGACCGCGGCAAAGACTCTGGAGATCGCTCAAGAGCTTTATGACGGTCAGGGCAAGAAGATTATCACCTATCCGCGAGCTGAAGTGCGCTACCTGCCTGAGACGCTGAT
>CALFRN010000310.1 GCA_937919085.1 uncultured Reyranella sp. | reverse complement strand
CCTGCGTTGCCCGCGGCGTTCCGCTCTTTGGTATCTGTCGGGGCTTCCAGGAAATGAACGTTGCCTTCGGCGGTTCGCTGCATCCCGAGATTCGCGATCTGCCGGGGCGCATGAACCACCGCATGCCCCGGCTGGAGAACGGTGAGATTCACCCCGATCCCGAGGTTGTGTTTGCCGACCGCCACGAAGTGCGGCTGGTCGCGGGAGGACTGTTCGCCGGACTTCTCGGCTGCGAGACCATCCGGGTCAATTCGCTACATGGTCAGGGGATTCTGGAGCCCGGTGGACGGGTCGTCGTCGAAGGTGTTGCGGAAGACGGTACGATCGAGGCCATTCGTGTTGCCGACGCACCTGCCTTCGCCCTCGGTGTCCAGTGGCACGCCGAATACGACCCGCAACTCAATCCGATCAACCGGGCCTTGTTCAAGGCATTCGGTGCCGCATTGCTGGATCACCGGCGTGCTCCGTGATGTGTCGAAAGACAAGCTGATCCGCGATCACGATGCTGCGCGTAGTGAGCATCTTGTTCAGGGTGCCTGGCAGGTGCCGTCGTCGTAGTTTCTGATTGTAGTCGCTGGCCTCCCAAAGAGTGCTCGGCGTCCGGGTTACCGCTTTTCCTTCGAGCGGGCTCGAACGGCGACGAGGGGGCTTCATCCCTCCAGCTCCGGCGAATATCATCGACGACAATGCCGGTCGCAGCCATTGGCAGCCGCAACATCGCGGACACGACGTTTTCAACGCGAACCTGGGGAATCCTCACTTTGCAGCCAGTTGTTTCGCGCACGCCTCTCGCCGTCGTCACGCAACGTTTGTGGCTGGAATGGAAGCGCTCGCCGGAGAGTTCGGCTTATCTGATCCCGTACGTCTTCCGGCTCCAGCCCGGGATCGATCCCGCGCGACTGGAGAAGGCGCTTCGCGGCGCGGTGGAAGCGTCCGAGTCCCTGCGGTCGGTGATCGAAGAGGTCGAGGGACGTCCTTATCAGACGGTTCGGTCGACGCCGGATCGGATTCTGGAGATTTCCGGCAGTTGGGAATGGGCGGTGACCCGGCCATTTGATCTGGCTGTCGGTCCGCTGTTTCGGTTCGTGCTGTGTGGCGATATTTTCGTGGTCAATGCCTCTCACGCCGTACTCGATGGGGAAGGCATCGAGATGTTTCTGGCGGATACGGCAAGCCGCTACGCTGGCGAGGATGTGAGGGCGCCGGGCCCGGGGCCGGCGGCATGGACGGATCACGAGAAGGCCTATTTCGACAGCCCGCAGCACGTGCAGGACCTGGAATACTGGGTCGCCCAGATGGGCACGACAGACTTCCACATGGCCCTGCCCACCCGGCGTTCCACCCATGGCGGGGAGCCGGACGGCATCCATCATTTCTCACTGCCAACGCCCAGTCTCGGGATGAGCCCCTTCCTGGGGCTGATGGCGATTCTGAAGGCTTTGCTGTTTCGCTACACCGAGCAGGAGAATATCTCGGTGCTCTATCCGACGAACATCAGAGGACCGGCATTCGCCAAGTCCCTGGGCTCTTTCGTCAACACATTGATCTCGACGGCCTCGTTTTCTCCGGAGCTTACGTTCCGTCAACTGTGCGAGCACGTGCGGGAGCAGCGCCGCGCCTCGCGCGAGCATGCCGAAGTTCCCTTTCAGCAGGTCGTCAGGGCGCTGCGCCTGAAGCGGCAGGTCGACTCGCTGGAGTTGCCCAATGTAACCATGGCGATGTCGTCCTTCCATCCCAGGTTCGCGCTGGGCGAGTCGGTGCCGCTGACATCGGTCGACCATCAGAACGACCTGCTGTTCATGTTCCAGGAGGTGGGGGAGCGCATCGAGGTTCGGTTGCATTACCGGGCTTCCCTGTTCACGGAGAGTTTTGCCCGCGAGCTTGGCGACCATTTTGTCGTCCTGGCCGAACAGGCGCAGACCTACCCCGACCGGGCTATCGCCACGCTTTGCCTGGCCACTCAGGCGGAAAAGCACCGCATCGAAACCGAATGGAACCCCGCACCGGCGCCCTTCGATAACCTGCAGCTGCTGCACGACGCATTCGCCGACTGGGCCGAACGCACCCCCGAAGCGCCGGCTCTGCTGACGCGGGATCGAGCCCTGAGCTACGGCGAGGTCCAGGCACTGGCCAATCGCATCGCTCACGGCCTGCGCGGCAGGGGTGTCCGTCCCAACACATTGGTGGCGGTCATGATGGAAAAGGGCTGGGAGCAGGCGGTGGCCTGTCTGGGCATCCTGCAGAGCGGAGCAGGGTATCTCCCGATCAATGCCTCCTGGCCGGCCGAGCGGATAGACAATGTCCTGAAGCAGGGTGAGGTCGAGATTGTCCTGAGCCAGCAGCGGGTGCTCCAGCGGCTCGGGCGCGAGGGCCTGGCTGTCGATGTGCCGGAGGTGTGGGCGAGTTATCCGGACGAGCGGATGGCTTCGGTCAACAGTCTCGACGACATCTGTTACGTCATTTTCACGTCCGGCTCGACCGGCAAGCCGAAGGGCGTGGTGCTGTCACATCGCGGAGTCATGAACACGCTGCGCGATTGCAACCAACGCTATGGCGTGACGGAGTCCGATCGCGCCCTGCAATTGTCGGACCTCAGTTTCGACATTTCAGTCTATGACATATTCGGCATGCTGAGCGCAGGTGGCGCGGTCGTCATTCCCGACGAGGAGCGCCATCTGGAGCCACCGCATTGGATTGAATTGGTACGACAGCACCAGGTTACAATCTGGTTCAGCGTGCCGATGTACGCCGACATGTGGGTCCAGTCGGGCGAGGCACTCCCCAGCCTGAGACTCTTCATGCTGGCCGGAGACAAGATCCCCTGCGAATTGCCTGGGCGGATCCGGGCGCTGATGCCTTCAACGAGTGTCTGGAGTCTGGGAGGGGCCACGGAGGCGTCGATCGTTTCGGTCTGGTACGAAATCGGAGAGGTCGATCCCATCTGGAGCAGCATTCCCTACGGTCAGGCGATGACCAACCAGGAGATGTACGTTCTCGATGCCGGTCTCAATCACTGTCCGCCATACATGCCAGGCCGAATCTTCATTGGCGGGATCGGTGTGGCGCTGGGTTACTGGCGCGATCCGGAGAAGACGGCGGCGGCATTCATCACCCATCCGGAAACCGGCGCGCGAATATACAACACCGGCGACCTCGGGCGCTGGCTGCCCGACGGGCAGATGGAATTCCTCGGACGCGCCGACTTCCAGGTGAAGGTAAACGGCTTTCGGGTCGAATTGGGCGAGATCGAAGGCGCCATTCAGACCTTGCCCGGCGTCACGACTGCGATCGTGGATGCCCTGGATCAACCCGGCGGCAACGGCAAATTCCTGGTCGCCTATATGATCATGGAGGGGCAGCTTGAAGTGGCGCGGATCCGTGCCGATCTCCAGGAACGACTGCCTTACTATATGATCCCGCGTTTCTTCGTTCAGCTGACGGAGATCCCGCTGTCGAGCAACGGCAAGCTCGACCGCAAGGCATTGCCAAGGCCCGACCTGGATCAGATCGCGGCCGACCATCCCTACGTGGCACCGCGTACGGCGACCGAGGTCGCCCTGGTCGACCTCTGGCAGACTCTCCTGAAGCACGAACCGATCGGCATCCACGACAATTTCTTCGCCCTCGGCGGCGACTCGTTGCAGACAATCCAGTTTGTCATGCAGGCGCGGGACGCCGGACTTCAGATCAGTGCCAACGCCGTGCAGAGCGCGCCCACCATCGCCGAACTGGTCCAGAGACTGGGAGGTGGCGCGGCACCCACGGAGAACGCCGCCACCGGGGGGGCCCCCCTTACGCCGATGCAGAGATACTTCCTCGGGTGGGCGCGCAACTGCCCGGACCACTTCAACGTTTCGGCGGTTTTCCGATGCGATCTCGACCCGGAGCGCCTGCGGTCAGCCCTGAAAAAGGTGGTGGACCATCACGATGCCTTGCGACTTCGGTTTGACGGAAATCAGCAACACTATGTCGAGGACGGACTCGAGATCCCGCTGGAGTACGCCAAAGTACCTTTGAAGGGACTAACCGCGCAGATCAGCCGGCTGCAGACGACGCTGAATATCGCGCATGGCCCGATCATGCGGGCAGGACTCTTCGCCACCGAGGACGGCCAGCGTCTCGTCCTGATCTGTCATCACCTTGTATGTGACGGTGTAGCCTGGAGCTTTCTTCTGGCGGACCTGCAGCGCGCCTATCAGGATTTGCCGCTGCCGAGTCCGGGCTGCACATTCAAAGCCTGGAGCGAGCGCCTCGTCGAATATGCCGGCAGTCCAGAGGCGGAAGCCCAGCTGCCGTTCTGGCTCGCCCAGGATGGTCCGTCCTTTCCGGCGGACAGCCTTGAGGAGGGCGCGCTTCAGAGCGATCTGGCGGTCCACGAGTTTGAATTTCTTGAGGCGAATGCACCTCATCTCTATGAACGCGTCGCGGCGGCCCTGGTCGCGGCCAGTGGCCAGCCGGAACTCCTGGTGCACTTGGTCGGGCATGGTCGTGAAGGGCTCTTCGATGAAGTCGACCCTACGCGTACCTGTGGCTGGTTCACCACCCATACGCCGCTTCTGCTGAGTGGGAGTCTGAGTGAGGTCACGGCTCAGTTGCACTCCATGCCGCAGCATGGATTGGCCCATGGCGCCTTGCGCTACTACCATCCCCGCGGAAGCGAGTTATCCAGTCAGGATCGCGTCAAGGTCCTCTACAATTTCCTGGGCGACGCCTGGGATGGCATCTTCCGTGGTCCCCTGCTGCATCGCCCCGAAGAGGAATTTCTGTGGCCGCCCAATCATTGCGCAGCTCATAATCTGGCCGACTTCTGGCTCTACCTGCATGCCTACGTCTACGAAGGCGCCTTGCGGGTGCGCTTCGTCTACTCGACCAAGAACTTTCAAGCCAAAACCATCCACGCACTCGAGGCCAGGATGCGGCAAAGCCTTCGTGCGGGATTGTCCGAGACCGTATCGATCGCGCCATGATCGCGCTCTATCTGCTGATCCTGGTCGATTCCATCAGCGTATCCGTCGTTATCCCGTTGCTGGGGCCGCTGCTGATCGACCCGGAGACGCAGGTATTCCTGATCGGCTCGCCGCTGCCGCTGCGCAGTTTCGTGAGCGGTCTGTTGATGGCCGCCTATGTCTTCCCGATGCTCTACATGGCGCCGGTGTTGGGACGCCTGTCCGACCAGCTGGGCCGCCGGACGGTGTTGTTGGGGTGTGGTATCGGCGTGCTTCTGGGCAATCTCCTGGCGGGCGCGGCCATCGAGGAGCAAGGTCTCGCCCTTCTGATCCTGGGACGGCTGGTGGGGGGCGCGACTGCGGCGGCACAGCCCACGGCCCAGGCTGCGCTGGTGGACATGGGCACGAACAAGGCCAGGCATTTGAGCTTCAGCCTGCTGTCTTCGTCCCTTGGTTTCGTGATCGGGCCGGTCGTGGCTTCGAGCCTTTCATCGTACTCCCTCGCCGGGCCGTTCTATTTCTGCGCAGTGCTGACTGCGCTGGCGGTGGTTCTGCTGCTGCTGACCTACCGCGACGCTCCGGTTCGGAGACGACGGGTGGACTGGAGTGCGATCTCGATATTCGAAGGTGTGCGCTGCTTTCGTGACGCCGCCACCGACGAGGCGGTGCGCGGCATACTTGCGTGCTTTGTGTTGATGCAGGTGGCGTGGGGGAGCTACTTCGTATTTGTATCGGTCTTCCTGATGGAAGGCGCGAGCCTGGATCTCAGTCTCCATCAGGTCGGCATCTTCATGTCCGTCATGGGTGTCGGGTTCTGTTTGGCGAATGGACTGGTCCAACCGTTCCTCGCCAGATTTTTCCGGATGCGGACGCTGGCGGTGCTCGGGTTGGCACTCAACGCCGCCGCCATGCTCGTGTGTCTGGTGCTGGTTCGTCCGTACCAGGAGTATGCGATGGCGCTGGTGGCGGGGGTCACCGTCAATATCGCCTACCCCTCCATCGTGACCATGTTGTCCGACCGGGTGACGGGCGAGCGGCAGGGCTGGATTCTGGGCATGGTCGGTTCGGCCGCGGCCATGGGATGGGGCGTCTCGTCTCTGCTATCGGGCGCGCTCGGCGGGTTGGGTCATGCGCTGCCTATCGTGCTGGCAGCTGCATTGATGGCGATGGCGGCACTGGCGATGCTTTCGGCCGGTTCCCAATGGTCCGACCCGGCGGAAAGCCTTCCGCAGAAGCCGCTATGATCGAGCGCATGTGCCTGCATTGGCGGTCATGGCTCCCACTGGAGGTCTATCCGTGAACGACCGCACCCCCGAACTTTCCGGACTGGATAAACTCAGGACGCGCATCCAGGGCTTGCGCGCCAAGACCATCGACAATGGATGCACCGAAAGCGAGGCGTTGTCGGCCGCTGCCAAGGTAGCCGAACTGCTCGACCGCTATGACCTGTCGCTGACCGACGTTGAAATCCGCGAGGTGCCCTGCGAGAGGCGTGAGTATGAGACGCATCGCAGGAAGCGTATGCCGCTCGACGACTGCATCGGGAGCATTGCGGAATTTTGCGATTGTCGCGTTTGGCGCGAAAAGAATTCGGCGGGCGAGACGAGGTATGTCTTCTTCGGTCTTCGTTCCGACATCGAAGTGGCACACTACCTGACAGAACTGGTCGATGCAGCGGTTCGGTCCGAACTCGGCCGCTACAAGACGACCGCTGAGTATCAGCGGTTCAGGCACCAGGAACGGCACACGGCGAATGCGTCGTTCGCGCTGGGCATGGTCGCCTCCATCGCCGA
>CALFRN010000309.1 GCA_937919085.1 uncultured Reyranella sp. | reverse complement strand
GTATCCCAGGTCGGCGGGAGCGAGCGACGCGCGCTCGAAGGCGTGATCGAGGAGTTCCACCATGCCGGTGACGCTGAGCCCTACCATACCCCCGGCGGCGCCGAGACGGCGATGCGCGCCGCCGGCCAACCGCGCTCGCCGACGCAGCGACTCGCCGGCCCTCTCCAGCACGAGCACAGCCGCGCCGGCGCGGGCCGCGCCCTCACGGGCGGCGGCGGCAAGTGGCGCGCACCCGTCATCCCATGCGGTTCCAGCTGCAATATTGTCGGCGACGACGACGGCGATGTCGCATTGCCGGAGCGCGAGCGCGTCGGCCGCGAGCAGGAAGGCCACCAGGCCGCCGGCGCATTCCACGTCGATGCCGAGAACGGGACCGACCCAGTCCCAGCGCTGCGCCAGGCTGCAGGCCGACACGCTGTCGCCTGTTCGAAACACACCAACAGGCCGCCAGGCCAGGTCGTCCGCCGCGCGACCCGCGTCGGCAAGGGCGGCCTCTACCAAGTCGGGCAGCCAGTCGTTGCCAGCGGCGGCCAGTTGGCTGAACCCGGGAAGCGTCGCGATCGGCCAAGGCAGAGGCCCCACCAGGGCGCCGGAAATGCCCGAGACGACGATCACGACGGTCTGTCGACCGGTGGCGACGACGACAGGCGTTGCAGCGAAGCGGCGAGCGCGGCCGGCGTGTCTCCGTCGAGGAGAATATCGACCGGCAAGCTGCGCCCGAGCCGCTGCTCGAGGCGGATCAGGATCTCGAGAGCCGCCGCCGACGTGCCACCGACATCGAGGAAACGGCTGTCGGGCCGAACGTCCCCGAACTCCAGGATTTCCGCCCAAACGGCCTGGACGAGGGCGACCTCGCCCGGCAACACCCGCGCCTCGTCCTCCGGGTCCAGCTTGAGTGTGCCGCGCAGCAGCTTTCCAGTGGGCCCCTTCGGCAACGCCGGCACGAAGCGCACGTACCGCGGACATTTGTGGAAAGCCAGTCGCTCCACCATCCAGGCCTTGAATTCGTATTCCGATAGCGTCGATCCTGCGCGCAGCACCACGGCGGCCGCTATGTCCTCGCCGCGGGCAGTATCAGGCACACCGAACGACGCCGCCTCGATCACGTCGGGATGACGCAGCATCACCGCGTCGATCTCCAGCGGCGCAACTTTCTCGCCGCTGCGATTGATGATCTCCTTGATGCGGCCCGCGAGATAGAGCCAACCGTCTTCGTCGCGGCGCCCGACGTCACCGGTATGGAACCAGCCATCGGTGAAGGCCCGGACATTGACCTCGGCCTCAGATTCATAGGCCGGGATGACACGCGGCCCGCGCACCCAGACCTCGCCTGTGGCGCCGGGAGCGACCTCCTCGCCCGAAGCGTCGGCCAGTCGGATCTCGAGCTCGGCGGGAAGACCGATGGCGCCGCGCGGCGGTTGATCGGCGAAACGCACGCAGGCGATTGGATCGATCTCGGTCATGCCGTAGGAAGAGAGCACCGGGACGCCGAACAGGCGCTCGAGCTTTTCAGCGAGCACGTCGGACAGCGGCGCCGACGAGCTGCGCAACAGCCGCAAGCCGGGGACGAACGGCACGAGCTCGGGGCGCGCCGCCAGCGAGTGATACATGGTCGGCACGGCCGTGATCCAGGTCGGCCGCTGGGTTCGCATTTGCTGGTAGAACCCGATCGTGTCGAACGCGCCGCAGTGCGCGAACGAGCCGCCGCTTACCAGCGTCGACGACATCGCGTTCAGGATGCCGTGG
>CALFRN010000308.1 GCA_937919085.1 uncultured Reyranella sp. | reverse complement strand
GCCGAGGAGAGCCTGGCCGACGGCGAGAGTTTTGGCGCGGCCCTGCCTGCGTTCATCACGCCGGAGTTCGTACGCAGCGAAATCGCGGCTGGCCGCGCCATCATCCCGGCCAACATCAACCACACCGAACTCGAGCCGATGATCATCGGTCGCAATTTCCTGGTGAAGATCAACGCCAACATCGGCAATTCGGCGGTGTCTTCCTCCATGGAGGAAGAAGTCGAGAAGATGGTGTGGGCGATCCGCTGGGGCGCCGACACCGTCATGGACCTCTCGACCGGCCGCAACATCCACGACACGCGCGAATGGATCGTGCGCAACGCGCCGGTGCCGATCGGCACCGTGCCGATCTACCAGGCACTGGAGAAAGTCGGTGGCGATCCGACGAGGCTCAGCTGGGAAGTGTTTCGCGACACGCTGATCGAGCAGGCCGAGCAGGGCGTTGACTACTTCACCATCCATGCCGGCGTCCGTCTGGCCCATGTGCCGCTGACCGCCAAACGCCTCACCGGGATCGTGAGCCGCGGCGGCTCGATGATGGCGCAATGGTGCCTGACCGAGCATCGCGAGAGCTTCCTGTATGAACATTTCGGCGACATCTGCGACATCATGCGCAAGTACGACGTGTCGTTCTCGCTGGGCGACGGCCTGCGGCCTGGCTGCAACGCCGACGCCAACGATGCGGCGCAGTTCGCCGAGCTGACGACACTGGGTGAACTCACCAAGGTCGCCTGGGAAAAGGGCTGCCAGGTCATGATCGAGGGGCCGGGCCATGTGCCCATGCACAAGATCAAGGCCAACATGGACAAGCAGCTCAAGGAGTGCGGCGAGGCGCCGTTCTATACCCTGGGGCCGCTGGTGACCGACATCGCGCCGGGATACGACCACATCACCTCGGGGATCGGTGCTGCCATGATCGGCTGGTTCGGCACGGCGATGCTTTGCTACGTTACGCCCAAGGAGCATCTGGGGCTGCCCGACCGCGACGACGTGAAGGTGGGCGTCATCACCTACAAGATCGCGGCCCATGCCGCCGATCTTGCCAAGGGCCATCCGGCGGCACGGCTGCGCGACGATGCGCTTTCCAAGGCGCGGTTCGACTTCCGCTGGATGGATCAGTTCAATCTCTCGCTCGATCCGGCGACGGCGGAGAAGTTCCACGACGAGACCATGCCCAAGGAGGCCCACAAGACGGCGCATTTCTGCTCGATGTGCGGGCCGAAGTTCTGCTCCATGCGCATCACCCAGGACATCCGCGAATACGCCAAAAAGGGCATGGACGAGATGAGCGAGAAATTCCGCGCTGGCGGTCACGCGCTCTATCTGCCGGAGAAGGCGGCCGACTGACCATTTGGGCTTGGTTTGCCCGGTCTTTCCGGGGAGACTCCAGCCCGTCGGTTCGTACTACTGATCGACGGGCTTCATTTAGGGGCAAATCGGACGATGAAACGGCTGCGGACCCTGATCGGGATCGGCTTGGGGCTCGCTGTGGTGGCGGTGGGCGGCTGGTATATTTCGCAGAACGGAAGATCCATTGCGCCGAGTCAGGCCGGTCGGCCCGGTGCAGGGATGGCGGTCCCAGTGGGGCTGGCCGTGGCCGCCAAGGGCAGTATTCCCGTGGTAATCCGCGCGCTCGGCACGGTCACGCCGATCTCCACCGTGAATGTCAGGAGCCAGATCTCGGGCCAACTGGTCGAGGTGCACTTCAAGGAAGGCCAGATGGTCAGGGCGGGCGATCTGCTGGCCGTCGTCGACCCGCGCCCCTACGACGTCGCCCTGCAGCAAGCCATCGGCCAAAGGCAGCGCGACGAAGCCCTGCTCAAGAACGCGCAGACCGACCTCGAACGTTACCGAAAGCTCGTTGCCCAGGACTCCATCGCCCGGCAGCAGCTCGACACCCAGGCGGCACTCGTGCGCCAGTATGAAGCCGCGCTCGTCATCAACCAGGCCCTGGTCGACGCCGCCCAGCTCAATGTCACCTACACCAGGATCGTGGCGCCGCTGACCGGCCGCATTGGTTTGCGCGGAGTCGACAAGGGCAACTATGTGACGGTGGGCGATGCCACAAGCATCTGCGTCATCACCCAGATCCAGCCGATTTCGGTGGTCTTTACCATCCCCGAGGATGCCCTGCCGGCGGTGCGTCAACGCCTGCGGGCCGGTGCCTCGCTCGAGGTGCGCGCCCTCGATCGCGCCCAAAAGGTCGAAGTGGGAGTCGGCAAGCTCGATACGATAGACAACCAGATCGATACGTCGACCGGCATGGTGAAGCTGCGGGCGATCTTCGACAATTCCGACGAAAGCCTGTTTCCCAATCAGTTCGTGAATGTGCGCCTGCTGGTCGACACCGTGAAAGAAGCAACGGTCGTTCCCGTCGCTGCCATCCTGCGTGGCCCGCCCGGCACCTTCGTCTATCTCGTCAAAGCCGACGACTCGGTCGAAATCCGCGTCGTCGAGCTTGGCGTGACCGATGGCGAGCGGGTGGCAGTGACAAAGGGCCTGCAGGTCGGCGACCAGGTTGTCATCGATGGCACCGATCGGCTGCGCGAGGGCGCCAAGGTTCGCAAGCCTTCGACCGGTCCGCGAGGCTCCTCCGGTGCACCGGTCGCAGCGGCGCCACCGGCCGGCGGCACGGGGCGGCCCGCGCGGTCGAACCAATGACCCTGGCCGCGACATGAATCCGTCGCGGCTCTTCATCGAACGCCCGGTCGGCACCTCTCTGCTGATGGTGGCGATCATGCTGGTAGGCATGATCGCGTACAAATTCCTGCCGCTGTCGGCCCTGCCCCAGGTCGACTATCCGACGATACGTGTGCTGACGCTCTATCCCGGCGCCAGTCCCGAAGTCATGACGTCGTCGGTTACGGCCCCGCTGGAACGCCAGTTTGGCCAGATGCCGGGCCTGAACCAGATGACGTCGACCAGCTCGGCCGGTGCGTCGGCGATCACGCTTCAATTCGATCTGGCGCTCCGCCTCGACGTCGCCGAACAACAGGTACAGGCCGCGATCAATGCTGCTGGCAGCTTCCTGCCGGGCGACCTGCCGGCGCCTCCGATCTACGCCAAGGTCAATCCCGCCGATGCCCCGGTGCTCACCCTTGCGGTAACCTCGAAGACCGAACCGCTCACCAGGGTCCACGACCTGGTCGATACACGGCTTGCCCAGAAGATCTCCCAGGTCGCCGGCGTCGGCCTTGTCAGTCTCGAGGGTGGCCAGAAGCCAGGCGTGCGCATCCGTGCCAACCCCACGGCGTTGGCGGCCTACGGACTCAACATCGACGACCTGCGGACGACGATCACCAATGCCAACGTCAATACGCCCAAGGGCAACTTCGACGGCCCGGCGCGCGCCTACACGATCAATGCGAACGACCAGATCACCGACCCCGGCACCTTCCGCGACGTCATCGTTGCCTATCGCAATGGGGCACCGGTCCGCCTGAGGGACGTCGCCACCGTCGAGGAAGCTCAGGAGAACAACCGGATCGCGGCCTGGATGAATACGACGCCGGCGGTGATCGTGAACGTGCAGCGCCAGCCCGGGGCCAATGTCATCGAGGTCGTCGACCGCATCAAGTCACTGCTGCCGCAGCTGCGCCAGTCCCTGCCGCCGGCACTTGACGTAACCATCGTTACAGATCGCACGCTCACCATTCGCGCCTCCGTGCGTGACGTGCAGTTCGAGCTCACCGTCGCCATCGTTCTGGTGGTTGTGGTGATCTTCATGTTCCTCGGCGACCTGCGGGCGACCGTCATCCCCAGCCTTTCCGTACCGTTGTCTCTGGTCGGCACGCTTGCCGTGATGTACCTCGCGGATTTCAGCCTCAACAATCTGTCGATCATGGCGCTCACCATCGCGACCGGTTTCGTCGTCGACGACGCCATCGTCATGATCGAAAACATCGCCCGCTACATCGAGCGCGGCGACGACCCCGTGACGGCAGCTCTCAAGGGCTCGCGTCAGATTGCCTTCACCGTCGTTTCGCTCACCGTATCGCTGATCGCCGTCCTCATTCCGCTTCTTTTTATGTCGGACGTGGTGGGTCGTTTGTTCAGCGAGTTTGCCATCACGCTGTCGGTCACCATCCTGATCTCGGCTCTGGTGTCGCTCACCCTGGTGCCGATGATGTGCGCCCAGATGCTGAAGCAGCGTCCGGCGATGTCGACCGGCACATCGCCGACGGCACCTCACGCTGAAGCGGAAGCGCTGGGTGCGCGCTGGTTCGCTCGGTTGATCGGCATCTACGATCGCGCGCTGATCGTTGTATTCCGGCATCAGATGCTCACGCTGGTTGTTGCCGTGGGCACGGTGGTGCTGACTGTCCTGCTCTACGTCGTGATCCCGAAGGGCTTTTTTCCGGTCCAGGATACCGGCCTGATCCAGGCGGTGACCGAGGCGCCGCAGAGCGTCTCCTTCGATGCGATGAGCACCCGTCAGCGTTCGCTCGCCGAGGCGATTTTGGGCGATCCCGACGTCGAAAACCTGACCTCGTTCGTCGGGGTCGACGGCACCAATCCGACCCTGAATTCCGGCCGGATGCTGATCAATCTCAAGCCGCGCGGTTCGCGCACCGCTACGGCGAGCGATATCATCAGGCGCCTGCAGCGCGATACCGCCGCGGTTCAGGGCATTTCGCTGTACATGCAGCCGGCGCAGGATCTTACGATCGACTCGACGGTGAGCCGCACGCAGTACCAGTTCGTCCTGGAAAGCGTCCGGCCGGAGGATTTCGACGTCTGGGTGCCGCGTCTCGTGGATCGGCTGCAGAAGGTGCCCGAGATCGTCGATGTCACCAGCGACCTGCAAAGCAAGGGCCTGTCGATATTCATCAAGATCGACCGCGACGCGGCGGCGCGCTTCGGCATCACCGCCGCCACGGTCGATAATGTACTCTACGATGCGTTCGGCCAGCGCATCGTGTCGACGGTTTACACCCAGTCCAACCAGTACCGGGTGATCTATGAAGTCGATCCTTCGATGGCCGGTTCGCTCGATTCGCTCGCCAACCTCTATCTGCCGGGCTCGGCGGGCGGCAAGCAGGTGCCGCTATCGTCCATCGCCTCCTTCGAGGAGCGCCCGGCGCCGCTCAGGCTCGACCGGCGCGGGCAATTCCCCGCCACGACCATCTCGTTCAACCTGGCGCCGGGTGCGGCGCTCGGCCACGCGGTGGATGCCATCGTCGCCGCGCAGAGCGAGATCGAAATGCCACGGTCGATCACCACCCATTTCCAGGGCGCAGCACTTGCCTTCCAGAAGTCGCTCAACAGCCAGCTCCTGCTGATCCTCGCGGCCATCGTAACGGTCTACATCGTCCTGGGCGTGCTCTACGAGAGCTACATCCATCCCGTGACGATCCTGTCCACTTTGCCGTCGGCTGGAATCGGCGCCTTGCTGGCGTTGATGTTGGCAGGCTCGGATCTCAGTGTCGTGGCGATCATCGGCATCGTGTTGCTGATCGGCATCGTGAAGAAGAACGCTATCATGATGATCGACTTCGCCCTCGACGCTGAACGTCACCAGGGCAAGTCACCGCGCGAGGCGATTCACCAGGCTTGCCTCCTGCGCTTTCGTCCGATCCTCATGACGACCGTGGCGGCCCTCGTCGGGGCGCTGCCGCTGATGCTGGGCTCCGGCACCGGGTCGGAACTGCGCCAGCCGCTCGGTATCACCATCGTCGGCGGCCTGATCGTTAGCCAGGTCCTGACGCTCTTCACGACGCCGGTGATCTACCTTGCCTTCGATCGACTCGGCCGCCGGCTGCGCGGCCTGCCGCTCGACACGCCGCGCCATCCGCTCGTCGGGGCCGCCCAGGGCAGCCGTTCGTGAACCTGTCAGCGCCCTTTATCGCCCGGCCGGTTGCCACAACCCTTCTCACGGTCGGGCTGGCGCTGGCCGGTGCGGTGGCCTTCTTCGGCCTGTCGGTGTCGCCGCTGCCGAAGGTCGATTTCCCCACCATCCAGGTTCAGGCGTCGTTGCCCGGGGCCTCACCCGAGACGGTCGCCACCAGCGTCACCACGCCGCTCGAGCGGCGGCTGGGCGCGATCGCGGGCGTCAACGAGATCACTTCCTCGAGCACGGTCGGCAATTCGCGCATCACTTTGCAGTTCGACCTGTCGCGCAACATCGACGGCGCGGCGCGGGACGTGCAGGCGGCCATCAATGCCGCGCGTGCCGATATGCCGACCAGCCTGCGCAGCAATCCGCAGTATCGCAAGATCAACCCGGCCGATGCGCCGGTGCTGGTCCTGGCGCTTACGTCCAACACGCTGGGGCAGGGCAGGCTCTACGACGCCGCCTCGAACGTCCTGCAGCAGAAGTTGTCGCAGGTCGGGGGCGTCGGCCAGGTGACGCTGGGCGGTAGTTCCCTGCCCGCGGTTCGCGTCGAGATCAATCCGAGTGCTCTGACGAAGTACGGCATCGGCCTCGAAAGCGTCCGCGCAGCACTTGCTGCCGCCAACGCCAACGCGCCCAAGGGCGCAGTCGAAATCGGCGAGCGACGCTATCAGATCTACTCCAATGACCAGGCCCGGGTTGCCGACGAGTACCGCGATCTGATCATAGGCTGGCGCAACGGCTCACCGGTGCGGCTGTCGGATGTTGCCGAGGTCATCGACTCGGTCGAGAACATCCGCAACGAAGGCCAGGCCAACGGAAAGCGGTCGGTTCTGGTCATTGTCTACAAGCAGCCCAACGCCAACATCATCGAAACCGTCGACCAGGTGAAGGCGCTGCTGCCCGAACTGGAGGCTTCGCTGCCCAGTGAAATCGACCTCACGGTGGTGAGTGACCGCACCACGACGATTCGCGCTTCTCTGAAGGAAGTCGAGCGGGCATTGATCGCCAGTGCCATCCTCGTCGTGCTGGTGACGTTCGCGTTCCTGAGGTCGGCCCGCGCCGGCTTTGTGGCCGCGGTCGCGGTGCCGGTGTCGTTGATCGGCACTTTCGGTGCCATGTACCTTCTGGGCTACAGCCTCAACAATCTGTCCTTGATGGCGATGACGATCGCTGCCGGCTTTGTCGTCGATGACGCCATCATCGTGCTGGAGAACATCACGCGCCACATCGAGGCAGGCAAGTCGCGGATGGATGCGGCGTTGCTCGGTGCGCGCGAAGTCGGCTTCACCGTGGTTTCCATGAGTCTGTCGCTGATCGCGGTGTTCATTCCGATCCTGCTCATGAGCGGTCTCGTCGGCCGTCTGTTCCGCGAGTTTGCGGTCACGCTTTCGATTGCCATTCTGATCTCAATGGTGGTGTCGCTGACGACGACGCCCATGATGTGTGCCTACGTGCTGCGCCAGCACGACGACCGGAGGCCGGGACTGCTGTTTCGCGCGAGCGCCCGCGCGTTCGATGTCCTGCAGTCGCTCTATGGCCGCAGTCTCGGGTTTGTTCTGCGCCATCGGCGGCTCACCATGCTGGTCTTCCTTGCTACGGTTCTGCTCAACATCCATCTCTACGTGACCATTCCCAAGGGCTTCTTTCCTCAGCAGGACACCGGTCGAATCGTCGGCGGTATCCGCGCCGACCAGAGCATCTCGTTCCAGGCGATGCGGCGGAAGTTCCGCCAGTTCGTGGAGATCGTTCGCGCCGATCCGGCGATCGAAAGCGTTGCGGGTTTCACCGGTGGCTATCAGACCAACTCGGGATTCGTCTTCGCAACGCTGAAGCCGCTCGACGAGCGCGGCATTTCGGCCGATCAGGTGATCGCACGCCTGCGCCCGCGCCTGGCGCAAGTTCCCGGTGCCACGCTCTACTTGGCGGCGGTGCAGGACATCCGTGTCGGAGGTCGCTCGAGCAACTCCCAATACCAGTTCACCCTGCAGGCAGATTCGCTGCCGGAACTCTACACCTGGGGGCCGAAGCTGGTTGAAGCGCTGAAGGCCGATTCATCGGTCATCACCGACATAGATTCCGATCAGCAGCAGCGTGGCCTTCAGATTGACCTCACCATCGACCGCGATGCGGCCAGCCGGCTCGGCGTATCGACACGCGGCATCTCCGCCGCGCTCTATGACGCCTTCGGCCAGCGCCAGGTCTCGACCATCTACAATGCTCTCAACCAGTATCACGTCGTCATGGAGGTCTCGCCCGAATACTGGGCCAACCCTGAGTCGCTGAAGGACATCTATGTCAGCACCTCGGGTGGTGCCATAAGCGGCGCCCAGGCGACCGGCGCCATCGTGTCGACCGCTCCACTACAGCCCGGTGTCGACGATCCGGCCCAGGCCGTACGCAACCAGCGCACCAACCAGATCGCCGTTAGCGGCCGCGGTTCGGCCTCGACCGGTGCCGCGATCAGCATGGCCCCCGAGACGATGGTGCCGCTTTCCTCGCTCACCCGGTACGAATTCGGCACCACGCCGCTGGCTGTCAATCATCAGGGCCTGTTCGTCGCCAGCACAGTTTCGTTCAATCTCGTGCCGGGCAAGACGTTGAGCGATGCCATCGCCTACGTGAATGGTACGATGAGCGAGATCGGCATGCCGGCGACCATACACGGCACCTTCCAGGGCACGGCGCGGGCGTTCCAGCAGTCGCTGAACAACCAGCTTCTGCTCATCCTCGCGGCGTTGATCGCGGTCTACATCGTGCTCGGAATTCTCTATGAAAGCTACATCCATCCGCTCACCATCCTGTCGACCTTGCCGTCGGCAGGCGTCGGCGCGCTTCTGGCGCTGCAATTCGCCAAGGTGGAGTTCAGCATCATCGCCATGATCGGTGTGTTGCTGTTGATCGGCATCGTCAAGAAGAACGCCATCATGATGATCGACGTGGCGCTGGAGCGCGAACGCAACGACGGACTCGATTCGCGTGACGCGATACACGAGGCCTGCCTGCTGCGCTTCCGCCCGATCCTGATGACGACGATGGCGGCCATGCTCGGCGCCCTGCCGTTGGCGCTTGGCCTCGGCGATGGCGCCGAGTTGCGTCAACCGCTTGGCATTTCGATCATCGGCGGCCTGATCGTAAGTCAGATCCTGACGCTTTATACGACGCCGGTGATCTACCTCTATCTCGATCGCTTCCGCCAGCGTGACCGCGACCGTCCCAGCCGGATCGCCCGCGCGATGGGCAGCGCCGGGGTTCCAGCGTGAGGCGGCTCGCGGCTTTGGCGTGTCTGGCATCTCTGGCGGGATGTCTGGTTGGTCCGGACTATCAGCGGCCGCCACCGGCCACGCCACCGACGCCCGAGTTCAAGGAAACCATGGGCTTCCGGCCGGCCAATCCGAGCGACGCCGTCGATCGAGGACCGTGGTGGCAAATCTACGGCGATCCGGCGCTCGACGGACTGGCGGCCCAGGTCGACGTTTCCAACCAGACGCTGAAGGCCGCCGAAGCGGCCTATCGCCAGGCGCGCGCGCTGGTTCGCCAGGACCAGTCGGGCCTCTATCCCTCGATCACCGCCAGCGCCAGTGCCCAGCAGACCGGAAGCGGGAACAACCGTGGCGGCGGCACGACCATCATCACGACGAACGCCGGCGGCAACGTCACCAGCGCCACCAGCCAGTATTCCGGTGGTGGTGTTTTGTCCTGGGAAATCGATGTCTGGGGCAGTATCAGGCGCACCATCGAGAGCGATTCGGCGGCAGCCCAGGCCAGCGCCGGCAACCTCGCGGCGGCGCGACTGTCGGCCCAGGCCGATGTTGCGATCAATTACTTCTCGCTACGCATCTCCGATCAACGGACCCGCCTCTACCAGGCCACGGTGACGGCCTATGCGCGGTCGCTGCAGATCGTGCAGAACCAGGTCGACGCCGGGATCGCGTCGCGTGTCGATCTGGCCCAGGCGCAGACCCTCTATCAGCAGGCACGGTCGCTTCTGACGGCCGAGGGCATCGCCCGCGCCCAGTACGAACATGCGATCGCCGTGCTGGTCGGCAAGACGCCAGCCGAGTTCAGCCTCGAGCCGGGGCCGCTTCCGCGGGACGTGCCGACGGTCGATGCAGGTGTGCCGTCGGCCCTGCTCGAAAGGCGGCCCGACATCGCCTCGGCCGAGCGCCAGATGGCGGCGGCGAACGCCAGCATCGGCGTTGCCCAGGCGGCCTACTATCCCAACATCTCGCTGGGCGGCGCCATCACGTTCCTGAGCGGCGGACTCGGATCCCTGTTTCAGCTCGGCTCGTCGGTGTGGTCGCTGGGCCCGCAACTTGCCGCCACACTGGTCGACGGTGGCGCGCGGGCGGCCCAGGTGGAGGGTGCGCGGGCGAGCTACGACGCTACCGTTGCGACCTACCGGCAGACAGTGCTGACGGCCTTCCAACAGGTCGAGGATGCGCTCGCGCAGCAACGCATTCTGGTGCAACAGGAGCAGATTCAGCGTGCCGCCGTTGCCGCCGCGCGCGAGGCCGAGCGACTGTCGCTCAACCAGTACCGGCTCGGCACCGTGCCTTACACGACCGTTGTACAAACCCAGACGGCGGCGCTTTCGGCCGAGCAGACGCTTCTGAATATCCGCCTCAGTCGCCTGCTCGCCAGCGCCAACCTGATCAAGGCCCTGGGCGGCGGCTGGCGCGATGCCGACCTGCCGCCACCGGTGCCGATCGGCGGCCTGACCAAGCGATAGGCGCTTCCGGCCAGAATCGCCCTATACTCGCTTTATGGCGGAGCCAGCGATCCGCAAGATCATTCACCTCGACATGGACGCATTCTTTGCGTCCGTGGAGCAGCGCGACGACTCCTCGCTGCGCGGCCGTCCCGTGGCGGTTGGCGGCTCGCGCGAACGCGGCGTGGTCGCAGCGGCCAGCTACGAGGCGCGCAAGTTCGGAGTCCGTTCGGCCATGCCCTCGACGACCGCGCGGCGGCTCTGCGCCGAACTGGTGTTCGTGAAGCCGCGCTTCGAGGTCTACAAGGAGGTCTCGCGCCAGATTCGCGCGATCTTCCTCGAATACACGCCGCTGGTGGAGCCGTTGTCGCTCGACGAGGCCTATCTCGACGTGACGAACAACCTCAAGGGTATGCCGCTGGCTTCCGAGATCGCCCGAGAGATTCGCGCGAAGATTTCGGCACTGACAGGCCTCACCGCGTCGGCAGGTATTTCCTACAACAAGTTCCTGGCCAAGCTGGCATCGGACCACCGCAAGCCCAACGGTCAATTCGTCATTCCGCCCGAGAAGGGCGCCGCCTTCGTCGAAAGCCTGGCCGTCGGAAGGTTCCACGGCGTCGGACCGGCGACGGAAGCCAAGATGAAGCGGCTCGGCATCCAGACCGGCGCCGATCTGAAGGCTCAGACGATCGAGTTTCTGAAGCAGAACTTTGGCAAGTCGGGTCCCTACTATTACGCCATCGCCCGCGGCCAGGACGAGCGGCAAGTCGTCCCCAACCGGCCGAGAAAGTCGGTTGGATCGGAAACCACCTTCTTCCAGGATCTGGCGCATACGGCGGAGATCGAGGCCGGCATCGTCTCCGTCCTCGAGGATGTCTGGAACCATTGCGAGAAAAACCGCATCGGCGGCCGCACGGTGACGGTGAAGATCAAGTATGCCGACTTCCAGATCGTCACCCGTAGTCGGACGCTTGCCGGGCCGCTTGCCGACAAGGCGATGCTCGAACGGGTCAGCATCGAGCTGGTACGAGGCGTCTTTCCATTGGAGAAGAATGTCCGACTGCTCGGTGTGTCGCTGCACAATCTCTACCGCCAGGACGAGGTCGCCGCGCCCCCCCAACTCACGCTGGAGCTGCTCTGATCGGCTCAGGCCTCCATCGCCGCCGCCATCTTTTTCAGCATCGCCGCATCTGGATATTGGCCGAAGCCCGCCCGCACATTGTCTTTCATGTGGTCGGGCTTGCCGGTTCCGGGGATGACACAGGTGACGGCTTTGTTCGCGAGCACGAATTTCAGCAGGATCTGCGCCCAGCTCGTGCAGCCTATCTCGCCGGCCCAGCCGGGCAGCTTCCGCGGCAGCAGCTTGCGCAGAAGTCCGCCACCGCCGAACGGCTGGTTCACGATCACCGCGATGCCGCGCTCGGCCGCGAGCGGCAGCAGGCGGCGTTCGGCGGCACGATCGTCGAGCGCGTAGTTCATCTGCACGAAGTCCCACTTCTCCGCGCGCATCACGGCCTCGAGCTCGTCGTGGGCGCTTGGCGTGTAGTGCGTGATACCGAGATATCGGAAGCGGCCCTCGGCCTTCCAGGCGCGCAGTACCGGCAGGTGCTCTCGCCAGTCGAGGAGATTGTGGATCTGCATCAGGTCGATGCGATCGGTCTTCAGTAGCCGCATCGAGTTTCGCAGCTGTCCGATGCCGTTGTCGCCCGACGTCCAGACCTTGGTGGCAATGAAGGCCTTGTCGCGCGTTCCTGCGGCGGCCAGCAGATCGCCGACGACGGCCTCGGCAGCGCCGTACATCGGCGAACTGTCGATCACCGAGCCACCTGAGTCGAACAGGATATGCAGCACTTCGGCCAGGGGCGCACGGTCCTGCGGCCTGGCGCCGACATCGAAGGTCCGCCAGGTGCCGACACCGACGACGGGCAGCAGTCCGCCGGTCGAGGGAATTTTGCGCGTGTGCATGCGATCTCCCGGACTTTGCTGTGCGTTCGCTCGGCCACCCGTCGCAAGGGCGGCGCCGGCGAGACCGAGGAAGGTGGTGCGTGTCAAGGTCATGGTCACGCCAATGAAACTCGGAAACCTCGCTCAGTCGCCTGAGTGTCGATCGGTTGACCATTCAGGGTCACGTGCGGCTTCTCGGCAAGTCCCGAGATCGTGAACGTTCTCGCCATGTCGGTGCCATCCTGCCCGGGCTTCAATTCGTGCGAGATGTCGAACTCGCGCGCCCACGGCCGGTACTCGACCCGCAACAGGCCGACTTTTCCGTCGGCGCCAAGCGTCACACCATCGCGCGTCGCGAGTGTCCAAGTTTGTGGGTCGGGCAATGGATTGTAGCCGACCACTGCGCCACTTGTGGGATCGGCCAGCAGATAGGCCATGCGCCCCGATTCCGTGGTCAATACGGCGCCGTTCTTTTCGAGCCGGCCGGTCGTTCCCTGCTGGGCCCAACCCGTGTCGCGGTCAAGTCCTGCGGGCAGATAGGGCCATTGCCCATTTAGCCGCCGCCATGGGATGGCACGCTCCTGGGCGCCGGGATCGATCGGGAAGTGCAACGCCGCGCTTTGGTCGAAGTCGGTTGTGAAGCCTGCTTCCATGAGATCCGGACCGCTGCGATAGGTGACTTCGAGCAGGCGTTTTGCCTCATGCCATTGCGCCGTCAGACGGTTGGCCGCGATGTGCTGGGCGAAGGCCTCGAAGCTGCCGTGTTGGGCCTCGTCGCCCATCTCGAGCACGAATCCGCCGTGGGTTCGCGTGGTGAGCGCCCCAAGGTCGAGGCGCCTCGTCGGCACCGGTTGATCGCGTCGCATATTGAAGATCGAAATCGTGAGCGCAGGTGCCACGGCGGCACCATTGGGCTCGGCTTTGCCGGCGACACCCGGCGCAATCTCGATCTCGGCGTCACGGCCGAGGTCCGTCGCCGGCAGCGCCAGGATGGCGAGATAGCTTATGCCGTCGCGGATCAGGATCGGTTGGTCCGCCATCGCGCGATGCGGAAAGGATTCTATCTTGCGGTTGCCGGCGATGATTTCCCAGTCCCGCGACTCCGCCAGGTTCCACAATCCGATGACGGTCGCAAGGCGCGACAGACCTTCCTTGCCGATGCCGGCGAGAAGCCGCTCGCGGTTGCCGTGCGGCTTGGCAAAGACGATCGCCCGGTTGCGGCTCTGAAAGGTGAGCAGCAGGCCGGCGGTGGAGACGACGCCTTCGTTGGTGGTCGCGAGATCGGGCGCGTTGGCAACGTAGCGGGCGGTGAGCATGCCGCGGTCGTCGGCGCGGGTCGCCGGGCGGGGCGCGCGCAGCCACTGGCCGAGCAGGTCGACCGTGCCGGCATGTATGTCCTGGCTCGCCAGCCCATGCCAGTGCCCCAGATAAGTCCGGCGCCACAGCGGCGGCCTGAAGTTGCCGCGGATCGTGTCCGCGGAAGTCTCCTCGACCGGCAATTGCTTGTCGTCGATCGGTCCCGAAACCCAGTCCGGTGCCCAGGGCTGGTGCAGGCTCTGCATCGCCACGCGGCCCGGTGGAAAGTCGTAGCCCCACGCCGGCATGCCGTGGACGGTTTCGGCCGACGTCTTGTCGAGGTGATTCACCACGCCCTTCTTCGACACGGTATGCAGCGCGCCGTAGATGCCGTCCTGCTCGACCAGGATGCCGCTTATCCGCGCGCGCCCCGATGGTGCCACCAAGCGGCGCAGCGCCGGATGGTAGACGCTCACTAGCATTTCCATGGTGCGATCGACCAGGATGCGACCGATAAGACGGTCGATCGGCATCGGCGCAAAGTCGGCGAACATCTTCTGCCCGCTCAGCGTGATCGACAGGTAGTAGGGATCGAGCATCTCCTGCGTGCTGCCGTCGAGAAAACTCCAGTAGCGCAGCGGCAGGTATTCGAGGCCGTGCCGGCCGTCACCCATTGGGTTGGCGGCGTCGATCATGCCACCACCGAGCAGGGCGCCCATGGCCGCCGTGTGATTGAAGTTCTGGGTGCTGACGACGAAGTTGTAGCCGCCACGGAAGAACGAGGCGCGACCGCGCCAGTCATGGTTGCGCCTGTAGTAGTCGATCGCGTCGCGGCTCTGGGGATGGACGAAGGCACTGGTCGGCAGGTCGGGCTGCAGCCAGGCCCGCCAGTAGGCCTTCATGTGATCCTGTACCGGCGCGGGCAGCAGGTCGCGGAAGAGATGCCAGATCAGCAGGTCGTCCTGGATCGACCAGCCCTGCCAGTAGCGCGGCGGCATCGCCATGATCTCGCGCAGCCACCCCTGGTAATTCCTGTAACCCGCCTCGCCGTCGACCTCGGCCCACGGACTCACCTTGTCGCCGCCGACGCGCTGCAGCTCGCCGATACGCTCGACCTGCCAGGCTGCGCGGCCCTTCAGGCCGTCGTCGATTACCCGGCGTGCGCGCGCGGCGATGTCGGCAGGTGAGGGCAGGACCGCCGTCGGGCGCGAACCGTCGGCGGTGCGCAGCAATGCTGCGCGGTCGTGGCGCTTCGGCAAGGTGATAGCGACCACGCCGCTGATTCGTCGGAACGACAGCATCAGCCGTGGCGCTGTAAAGCGCAGCCCGTGACCGCCGGTCGGCATCGCCCATTCGTAGGCATTGCCGGGCTCGCGGTAACGCGAATCGTAGGTTTCGACCTTGCGCAGCACGAAGCCGCACTGCTCCAGCATCACCAGGCGTGTGCCGGCGTCCTTGGCCAGAGTGTCGGTCGCCAGCAACGGCGTGATGTCGATGCGTGCCTCGTGCGCCCGAAACGAAAGCTCCTCGGCCGGCAAGGCAGGGTCGTGACGGTCGTGGACAGGATCGCTGGCACCGAATCTCGCCCAGAAACGGCGACCGTTGACCTGCGCATTGAAGGTCGGCCCGTTCGCCGGATCGGCGATCCACGGCCTCCGCAGCGGCCAGGCCTCGACATGCCAGGTCGGTGGGTCCTCCGTCCAGGCTTTGCGTCCCAACCCGTCGCGACAGGTATAGCCCTCCGGCACGATCTCGTAGCCGTCGTAGGCAAGCGACAGCTCAGCCTTTACCAGGACGCGCCCGCTGCTCAGGGTCGCGGCAATGATATCGGTGGCGCCGGGAAAGCGCAGCAGCACCGAGCGGTGAACGGCATCGATCGTGCGGCCGCCAACGATCGGCGTGTCCCAGTGTCGCCCGTCGATGGTCGCGGTCTCGCTGTCGGCGATCTCGACCAGTTCGATTGTGCCACGCCCCTGTGCCGATGCCGGTGCGCTCGCGAGCGTAGCGCCGGCGGCAGCGGTTCGCAGAAATCGCGCGCGGGTGAGGGAGGTGGTCATGGCCGCGTCATTCTTTCGTCATGGTGTGGCAATTTCCAGTTCCGAAAATACTTCTTCCGCCACACTGATGCCCCAAGCGTGGTCTTTGCTGCGCCCCGCACAAGATTCGGCATTCGTAGCTGTTGCGGAACTTTGGATCGTGACCATCTCAGAGGCAGACCAAGGAGGACGCCGTGTTCGAACCCGTCATGTCTGAACCCTTCGTCGTCGAAATCTGGGGCGAGCCCGCAGGCGTCGTCCTCAAGGAGGATCACGCCTTTCGCTTTCATGCCTTCGCCCGTCCGTTCTTCGCGCTGGACGGCGTTCAGTTCACGACGCTCGGCCAGGCTAAACTGGCGGCAGCTCGGCTGCAGCCTTCGCCGCGGGAGGCAGCCACATAGCTTGACCTCGCGACCGCGGTTCTATTCCCTCTGGGCCGGAGGAAAAGCAAATGACCGGCACCAGGAAGAAAAAACCCGCCGAACTGCGCAGCGCGCGCTGGTTTGCCCCAGACGATCTGCGCGCCTTCGGCCATCGCTCGCGTGCCATGCAGATGGGCTACGCGCCGGAGGAATGGGCCGGCAAGCCGGTCATCGCCATCCTGAACACCTGGTCGGATGCCCAGCCCTGTCACATGCATTTCAAGACCCGCGTCGATGACGTGAAGCGTGGCATCCTGCAGGCCGGCGGCTTTCCGATGGAACTGCCGGCGCTGTCGCTGTCGGAAAGCTTCCTGAAGCCGACCACCATGCTCTACCGCAATCTTCTGGCCATGGATGCCGAGGAGTTGCTGCGCGGCCATCCCGTCGACGGTGTCGTGCTGATGGGCGGCTGCGACAAGACCACGCCGGCGTTGCTGCTGGGTGCCATCAGCATGGGCCTGCCCGCGATCTACCTGCCGGCCGGGCCGATGCTGCGCGGCAATTGGAAGGGCAAGGTGCTGGGCTCGGGCTCCGACGCCTGGAAATACTGGGACGAGCGCCGGGCCGGAAAGATTTCCGATTCCGACTGGGTCGATGTCGAGGCGGGTATTGCGAGGAGCTATGGCACCTGCATGACCATGGGTACCGCCGCTACCATGATGGCCATGGCCGAGACGCTCGGAATGACCCTGCCCGGCGCCTCTTCGATTCCGGCCGCCGACGCCAACCATATCCGCATGAGCGCCGAAACCGGCCGCCGCATCGTCGGGATGGTGTGGGAAGATCTGACGCCGAAGAATATCCTGACCAGAGACGCCTTCCTGAATGCCATCACCGTGGCGATGGCCGTCGGTTGCTCGACCAACGCCATCATCCATGTGATCGCGATGGCGCGCCGTGCCGGCCAGGATGTCGGCCTCGACGATTTCGAGCGTGCCAGTCGTAAGGTCCCGGTGATCGCCAACATCCGGCCCTCGGGCGACAAGTACCTGATGGAGGATTTCTTCTATGCCGGCGGCCTGCCCGGCCTGATGGAGCAGATCCGTGGTCAGCTCCACCTCAAGGCGATGACCGTCACCGGAAGGACCGTGGGCGAGAACATCAAGGGCGCGGAAATCTACAACGACGACGTGATCCGCTCGCCCGCCAATGCGATCTACAGGGAAGGCGCGCTGGCGGTGCTGAAGGGCAACCTCGCGCCCGATGGCTGCGTCATCAAGCCCAGCGCCTGCGCGCCGAAGTTCCTCAAGCACACCGGCCCGGCGCTGGTGTTCGACGACTATCCATCCATGAAAGAGGCGATCGATCGTGACGATCTCGATGTCACGGAAGACACTGTGTTGATTCTGCGCAATGCCGGCCCCCAAGGTGGGCCCGGGATGCCGGAATGGGGCATGCTGCCGATTCCGACGAAGCTGGTGAGGCAGGGCGTTCGCGACATGGTGCGGCTATCGGACAGTCGCATGAGCGGCACCAGCTACGGCGCCTGCATCCTGCACGTCTCGCCGGAATCCTACATCGGCGGGCCACTGGCGCTGGTGAAGACCGGCGACATGATCGCGCTCGACGTCGACAAGCGCACCATCGACATGAAGGTGTCCGACGCCGAACTGGCCAAACGCCGCGCCGCCTGGAAGAAGCCCGAGCCGCGCTACGAACGCGGCTACGGTTGGATGTTCACCCGCCATATCAAGCAGGCCAACGAGGGCTGCGATTTCGATTTCCTCGAGACTGGCTTCGGCGCGCCCGTCGCCGAACCGTCGATCTATTGAGGACCGCTCCATGGCCCTGAAGAACGAGACCCGCGAGCGGCTGAAAACCATCAGCACCGCCACCATCGCCACCGCGCTGTTCAAGCGCGGCTTTCGAAACCAGTTCATCCAGGACGTGCATCCGCTGTCGCCCGGCCAGTCGGTCATGGTGGGCGAGGCTTTTACGCTGCGCTACATGCCGGCGCGCGAGGACCTGAACCAGCTCAGCGTCTTCCGCGACCGCGGCCATCCGCAGCGCAAGGCGATCGAGGACTGCCCGCCTGGCGCCGTCATGGTGATGGACAGCCGCAAGGACGCGCGCGCGGCCTCCGCCGGCGCCATCCTGGTGACGCGCCTGATGAAGCGCGGCGTCGCCGGCGTCGTGACCGACGGCGGTTTCCGCGACTCCGCCGAGATCGCTCGCACCGGCTTCCCGGCCTATCACCATCGCCCGAGCGCGCCGACCAACCTCACGCTGCACCAGGCGATCGACATCAACGTGCCGATCGGCTGCGGCGATGCGCCGGTGTTTCCCGGCGACGTCATCGTGGGCGACAGCGACGGAGTCATCGTTATTCCCGCCAAGCTTGCCGATGAAGTCACCGATGAGGCTTATGAAATGACCGCCTTCGAGGATTTCGTCACCGAGCAGGTCAACAACGGCCTGTCGATCTATGGCCTCTATCCGGCCACCAACGAGCAGACACTGGTCGATTTCGCCGCCTGGCGGAAGATCAAGGGACGCTAACTCCCCTTCCGTCGGCGCGGCGGGTATATCTGGCCGGGACTTACACGGGAAAGGAATCACGATGATCAAGCGCCAGCAGCGCATTCCGATGCGCGACCTCGCCGCCATGGATGCCGAGGATCGCGAGACCGTCGAAAAGAACGCGATGAACGGCCAGATTTTCAACATCTTCAAGGTGCTGGCCCATCATCCCAAGCTGGTGAAGCGCTGGACGCCGTTTGCCGGTCATGTGCTGGGCAAGCAGACCCTGGCGTTCCGCGACCGCGAGCTCCTTATCCTGCGCATCGGCTGGCTGAACCAGGCCGAGTACGAATTCGCCCAGCATGAGCTGATCGCCAAGAAGGGCGGTGTCACCGATGCCGACGTCGAGAACGTCAAGCAGGGCCCCAAGGCGCCGGGCTGGAGTGCCCACGAGGCGGCGCTGATGCAGGCGGCCGACGATCTCTACGAGAATTCCGTCGTGTCCGATGCCACCTGGGCGGTGCTGTCGAAGACATATTCGACCGAGCAGCTCATGGACGTGGTCTTCACCATCGGCCAGTACAATCTCGTCTCGTGGGCGCTCAACAGCTTCGGCGTGCCGCTTGACGATTTCCTGCCCGGTGCGAAGAAGGCCTGAGCGCGGCACCGACCGACCGTGCAACCCACTGCCGATCGCCGCGTTGCCTTGCTGACCGGCCCGCTCCCTGTGCCGGCTATGAGCAGGCCGTGGCACGAACTCAATCTATTCTCAGCCGTTTCGAACTCGAATCCTTGCGTCGCCTGGCGGGGGGCGTCGGTTTGGCGCTGTCCTCGACCCAGCGCGTTCGCCTGGAATTCCTCGGCCTGATCGTCGAAGGCCCCTCCGGCATCGCGCTGACGGCCGAAGGCCGTCGGCGCGCGGCGACCGATACCGATGCCGATTGTGCCGCGCCCGACCCGGGTCCGCCCGTGCTGCCGCGCAAGACCGACGCGCTCGGCCGCTCGCGCCGCCGCCGCCGCTCGCCCTTCGACTAGAACTCCAGAAGGTTCTCGCGCAGGGTTTTGTGTTCGTAGGCCTTGCGCGTCAGACCGCGGCGCTGCAGCGCAGGCACCAGCCCCTCGCAGATTTCCATGATGTAGCGGCGGTCGAAGTAGCCGTTGAAGATCAGGAAGCCGTCGCCGCCCACCTCTTCCATGATCTCCTGCATCATGCCGGCGACGTGGTCGGGGGTACCGGTGAAGTCGATGCCCGACTTGGTCGCCCAGTTGGTCACGATCTCGCGTGGCGTCTTGCCGATCCATTTGGCCAGCGAGGATTGATGGCCATTGGTGGTCAGGCCCTCGGGCAGCGGCTCGTCGAACGGAAACTGCGCGAAGTCGATGCCGGTGAGGCGCGACATGCTGGAAAGTTGCATATCCATGTGTTCCAGCGCCTCGGCCTGCTCCAACCGCTTGCGCTCCCGTGCCGCCTCCATGGTGACGTCGACGATCGGATGGGCGAGGAACAGTACCTTGATGTCGTCGGGATTGCGCCCGATCGCAACGGCTCGGCGGCGCACCTCCTCGCGATAGGCCTTCATGTTGGCGATACTGCCGCCGCCCTCTGTGATGATGGTGTCGGCCCAGCGTGAGGCGAACTGCTGGCCGCGCGGCGAGCCGCCGGCCTGGCAGATCGGCACGCGGCCCTGCGGCGAGCGCGGCGCGTTCAAGGGCCCTCGGCAACGGAAGTACTTGCCGTCGTGGTTGATCGCATGGACCTTGGATCCGTCGGCGAACCGATGGTTCTCTGGGTCGAGCACCACGGCGTCCGGCTCCCACGCCTCCCATAATTTGGTCACAAGGTCGGCGAACTCGTCGGCGATATCGTAGCGCTCGTCGTGCGGATAATGCTTGTCGCGGCCGTAGTTCTGCGCCGCGCCGTCGTTGCTGCCGGTGACGCAGTTCCAGCCGATCCGGCCCTCCGTCACATGGTCGAGCGTGTTGACCAGCCTGGCCAGCAGGTAGGGCGGGTATTCGCTCACCGACAGCGTTGGCACCAGCCCGAGATGCTGCGTCTGCTGTGCGAGATAGGGCACCAGCACCGCCGGATCGAGCTTGGGCGTCGAGGCGGCGTACTTCAGGTAGGTATCGTGGCTGCCCTTGTAGGTGTAGGGCACGTTCGAGGAATCCTCGATGATCATATAGTCGAAGCAGGCCCGTTCCATACCCTTGGCCAGGTCGATGAACAGGTCGGGCATCATCCAGCGGTTGAGGTCGGCGCCGGGCCACGCCGACCGCCAGGTCTTGGGGCCGTAGCCCTGCGACAGGAACCAGGCGAGGTGAAACGGGTGCTTTGCCATTGCCCCAGATTATCTGCAAAACCCCTGCCATCCGAGGATAGAAAGGTCCTCATGAAGATTGCCATCCTCTTCGTCTGCACCGGCAACACCTGCCGCTCGCCAATGGCGGCGGGCGTGATGCGCTTCCTGGTGCGAAGCGCCGGTCTCGAGCGCGCCTTTGCCATCGACTCCGCCGGTACCGCCGTTCGCCAGGCGGGCGAGCCGCCAAGCCCGCTCGCCCTCGAAGCCGCCGCCCGCCGCGGCTACGACATTTCTGCTCACCGTTCCCGCACCCTCGTGGCGGCCGATCTTGCGCGCTTCGCCCATCCGCTGGCGATGGCACGCACGCATCTCGCGGCCATGCGGGCGCTGGCGCCGCCGGGCACCGACGGCCGGCCGCGGCTGTTCCTGGATCGCGACGTCGCCGATCCCTGGGGCGGCACCGCCCGGGATTACGACCACGCCCTCGATCTCATCGAGGCGAGGTGTGTCGACCTTCTGGAGCAACTGCACCGCACGCTATAGGCGCCGGTGTGTCCCGCCTTGAACGGGCGGCTTCCGATCCGATGCTACTATGCCGTGCATCTGTGATCGATATCTGCCATAGACCACCATCGCTTCAGGTTTGAAGCGGCCCTTCGCCAGGTCATTCCCTGGGCCGACCGCGCGTTGCGCGGAGCGGGGAGACCGGACATGACAATTGGCAAGATGACTCCTTCGCGCGGCGGCGCGCGGCGCCTTGCCAGGCATGTAGTGTGGCTGGCTCTGGCCTATGTCATCGTGACCGGCGGTCTGCTCGCCGCCCTCCTGTTCCAGCTCCGAAGCGAGACTACCGCCGCCAGCAAGCGCGAGCTCGGCGCCTATGCGCAGTTGACTGCCGGCCATACGCTCGAGGTCGTCCGCGGCATAGACGAAGCTCTGAGGTTCGTTGAAGTGACGCTCGCGGTCGTGAGTGGCTCGACGGCGGTCAGCGAGGACTCCATTCAGGCGATGCTGCGCGATGTGGTGGGCAGTGTTCGCGGCCTCAAGGACATCATCGTGCTCGATGCAGGGGGCCGGGTCGTCTACCAGGCGAATGGCAGCGACGATATCGGCTCCGATCTCTCCGACCGGCCCTACTTCAAATTGTTCCGGGACGACCCCGCCTCGAAGTTTGCGCTGGGTGACCCCGTCCGCCGGGGCGCGCTGGCGGCACCGTCGGACTGGTTCATTCCGGTGGCGCACGCCTGGCGGACCTCCGGCGGCGCCTTCGCCGGCGTCATCGTCGGCATACTCCAGCCGCAACTCTTCGACAGGGCGTGGACCTTCGACAGCGAAATCTCCGGCCTCGGCATCGCCCTTGCCACCGCCGACGGCACGCTGGTCGTGCGACGCCCGTTCGTCGCGGAAATGATCGGCCGTTCACTGGCCGATGACCAGATGCTATCGCAGCTCTCGCACGGCCGCGACGCCGACGTGCTTCGGGTCCGCAGCACCTTCGATGGCCACGACCAGCTCCTGGCCTACCGCCGGGTTGCCTCCTATCCCGGCCTCCTGATCTTCGTTGCCCAGCCGATGGACGTGGTGCTCGCCGGCTGGCAGCGCATATCCTGGATCGTGGGCTCGAGCTGGATCCTGGCCTCGCTGGCGCTGGGCGGACTCGGCGCCTGGCTCGCGCGCGAGATGAAAGCGCGCGGCGCGCTCGAGAGCCGCTACCGTGCGCTGTTCGACTCGATCCCCTATCCGGTTGTCGTTTCCGACGGCGAGTCCCAGCGCATTCTCGCCTTCAATGCCGCGGCCATGCAGCAATATGGCTGGCGACCGCAGGCCGGCGACCCGCATCTGACGGCCGACTTTGCCGTGCTTGCCGACAGGCGGCTGGAATTCTCGAAGGACGCCGCCACGGTCATCGCGGGCCAGCAGCATCGCAACGGGGAAGGAGCCGCGATCGACGTCGAGATGACCGTGCGCCTCATCGACTATGACGGCAGGCCCGCCATCCTGACCGTCGCTGTCGACGTCAGCGATCGCCTGCGGGCAGAGCGGACGCACCAGGCCGTCGAAGGCCAGCTCCGCCAGGCGCAGAAAATGGATGTGCTGGGCCAGCTCACGGGCGGCATCGCGCACGACTTCAACAACATCCTCATGGTGATCATCGATGACGTCGAGGCCCTGACCGAAAAAGCCGGCGTCGATCGAGAGACGACGAGGCGGCTCGACAGCATTTCCGATGCAACTCTGCGAGCCGAGCAGCTGACACGCCAGATGCTGGCCTTTTCGCGCAAGCAGCCATTGCGCCCGCAGCCGACCGACGTCAACGACCTGGTGGCTGACACCGGCAGGCTTCTGCGCCGCACGCTGGGCGAACAGATCGAAATCGACGCGATCCTGGCCGACGACGTCTGGGCGGTGAATGTCGACCGCGCCCAGCTCGAAACGGCCCTGGTCAACCTTTGTCTCAAAGCGCGCGATGCCATGCCGCGCGGTGGCCACCTGCTGATCGAGACGCATAATGTCACCCTCGACGAGGCATATGCCGGGCGCATTACCGGCGCTGCCTCGGGCGACTATGTGCAGATCGTCGTTAGCGACACCGGCCAGGGGATCCCGAAGGAGGATCTCGACAAGGTGTTCGAGCCGTTCTTCAGCACCAAGTCGGACGGCACGGGATCGGGGCTCGGCCTCAGCATGGTCTATGGCTTCATCCGCCAGTCCAACGGCCTGGTCGAGACCGACAGCGAGATCGATCGCGGAACCTCGTTCAGGCTCTTCCTGCCGCGCCACGACAGGGCGCCGGCAGTGGTGTCCGGGGGCTCGAGCGGGGCGCTTGCACGTGGAACCGAGCGGGTGCTGGTCGTCGAAGACGATCCGCAGGTGCGCGCCAA
>CALFRN010000307.1 GCA_937919085.1 uncultured Reyranella sp. | reverse complement strand
ACCGCTCGGTCGACGTCCATGTCAGCCGCATCCGCGCCGCCATCGAGGACGACCCCAAGAAGCCGCGCCGGATTTTGACCTTGCGCGGCACGGGGTATGTGTTCGCGAAGGATCAGGATCGATGACTCATTGCTGGGAGCGCGCGACTCCAGTCGCGCATCTTTGTCGATTCAAGGGCATGGCTGCGCCATTGGAGTGGCGCGCTCCCAGCCCATGAACCGCCTCTACCTCCAGTTCTACGTCACCATCCTGGTCGTGCTGGCGGTGTTCGTTGGCGCCGCCGTGCTGTTGTGGCGGGTGGCCGACGACGACAACCGCACGCCGCAGTATCTCGACGTCGCGGCCGAGCTCACCGGCGCGCTGCTACCCGAGGCGAGCGCGCCCAGGCCCGAGCAACAGCGCGCAATCGAGGTGCTGCAGCGCAAGCTGCGCTTCGACATCGCGCTCTACGAACCCGACGGCGACATGATCGCCATGGCGGGCAAGGCGCCGCCGCGCTTCAACCTGGAGCGCGCCCGCACCGGCTGGCGGCGCGGCCCCGGCGGGCCCAACTTCACGCTGCAACTTCCCGACGGCCGCTGGCTGGTCGCGCGCCAGGTGCGCGAGCGGCCCAACCCGATCCTCTGGATCGCGGCGGCGCTCGGCATGGTGGCCATCGCCGTCGCGGTCGCGGCTTTCCCGGTCGTGCGTGGCCTCGGCCGGCGGCTGGAACGGCTGCGCGCCGGCGTCGATCGCCTGGGCGGCGGCGACCTCGCCGCGCGCGTGAAGGTCGAGGGCCGCGACGAGGTGGCCGCTCTCGCCGAAAGTTTCAACCGCTCGGCGCAACGCATCGAAGAGCTGGTGGCGGCGCATCGCCTGCTGCTGGCCAATGCCAGCCACGAGCTGCGCACGCCGCTCGCGCGCATCAACGTGGCCGCGGCGCTCCTCGGCCAAAACGCCGACCCGAAAACGCGGGACTCGCTAAAACAGGACGTGGCCGAACTCGACCAGCTCATCGAGCAGATCCTGCTGGCGAGCCGCCTCGAAGCCGTGCCGACCCTGGAGCATCGCGAGCCGGTCGATCTGCTGGCGCTGGCCGCCGAGGAGGCCTCGCACTACGACCTCGAGGCGACCGGCGAGCCGGTGACCGTCAATGGCGACCGCACCCTGCTGCGCCGGCTCGTGCGCAACCTCGTCGAGAATGCGCAGCGCTACGGCGGCGCGGGTCCGATCTCGGTCTCCGTGACTCTCGAAGGCGGCCGCGCGGTCCTGAATGTTTCCGACCACGGCCCCGGCGTGCCCGAGGCCGAACGCCAGCGCATCTTCGAGCCCTTCTATCGCCTGACCGGCGGCGCCGAGACCGGCCGCGGCAGCGGGCTCGGCCTCGCCCTGGTGCTCGACATCGCGCGTCGGCACGGCGGCGATGCGGTGTGCCTGGCGGCGGAGGGCGGAGGGAGTCGATTCAGGGTGGATCTGCCGGCGTCTCCTTGAAATCACGGCCTGCACGAATGCCGGCCGCAAAGCCCTTGACCGTGAAATCTGCGGCAAGCTCGTCAATCAGGATGATATCCGAGATCGCGTTGCGCTGACGCAGCGGCAGGATCGCCCGGTATTCGGGCGAGTTGTACCAGGCCATCGCCGCGGCGCGGTTCGGGAACTCCATCAGCACGACTGTTCCAGGCCAGGCACCCTCGATGACGTCGCCGGCACCTTGCGCCAGCCATTTGCCGCCGTGAGGCCGGACGGTCGCCTCTACCCGTTCCAGGTAGGTCAGTCCGTCGTCGTTGGGTACCTCGCCGGGAATGCGCAGATGATTGATGAGATAGGTCTTCATGATAGGCCCTCCTGGTCCTTGCAAAGCTTCGCATGACGATGCAGCGCGCCCTCGACGCAAACGATCAGGGCGTTGCTCTCGAACGGTTTGGCGAAAAAGCCAATCGCACCGCAGGCGGCGGCGCGACGACGCAGGTGATCTTCCGGGAAGGCCGTCATCAGGATGACCGGCACGCCGTTACCTGCCTTGCGCAGGTGGTGCTGCAGGTCGAGGCCACTCATGCCCGGCATCTGCACGTCGGCGATCAAGCAGGCGGCGCTGGCCGGGACAGGCGAGGCGAGGAAGGCCTCCGCGGAGGCGAAGGTCGAGACCTCGAGCCCCAGCGACTGCAGCAGGTTGTCGAGTGCCGCACGGACAGCCTCGTCGTCGTCGACGACGGCGACGATCGGGGCGACGATGGAGCGGATGGCGGGTGCGGTTTCCATCGCTCAGAGATGCGCCTCTCGGGCGACCCGCGAAACCTATACGAACGTTTGGCCCGACACCTACTTCGGTGCCTATTTCGGGGGGTCGCCATGCAGCGAAAGCAGGCTTGCCATCCGCACGAGGTCGGCCAACGACGCGGCGCCCATCTTGCGCATGGCCTGACCGCGATAAAGCTTCACCGTGATCTCGCTCAGGCCGAGGTCGCCTGCCACCTGCTTGTTCATCAGGCCGCGCGTCACCAAGGTCATGACCTCGCGCTCGCGCGGCGAGAGAGTTTCGAAGCGGTCGCGCACGTCCGAAGAGGCCTGGGTGCGGGCGCGCCGGGTCCGGTCGGTCTCGATCGCCAGCGTGACGGCGTCCAGCATGTCCTGGTCGCGGAACGGTTTGGCGAGAAAGTCGATGGCGCCGGCCTTCATCGCCTGCACCGACATCGGGATGTCGCCATGGCCGGTCATGAAGATGATCGGTATCTGCGCGTGCGCACGCGCCAGCTGGCCCTGGAATTCGAGGCCGCTCACGCCCGGCAGGCGGACGTCGAGCACCAGGCAGCCCGGCGTGTCCTGCGGCACCCCGCGCAGGAAGGAAGCGGCCGAGTCGAACAGCTTGACCTCCAGCCCGACCGAGCCGAACAGGTTGCCGAGCGCCAGACGCAGTTCCTCGTCGTCGTCGACGACGAACACGGTCGGAACGTCCGCGGCTGCAGCAGGTGGCGTGGGACGCTTCATGGCACCCCATCCTGCCATGCCGGCAAGCTGACCTGGAAGCTGGCCCCGGAGTCGGGGCGGTTGGATGCCGAGAGGCGCCCGCCGTGGGCTTCGACGATGGATCGGCAGATCGACAGGCCCATCCCCATGCCTTCCGCCCGGGTGGTGAAGAAGGCATCGAACAGCTTGGGCAGGTGGGCTGGATCGATGCCATTGCCGGTATCGCTGACGCTGAATGCGACACCGCCAATCTCGTCAGGGAGCTCTTCGGCCGAGCGCCTGATCTCGACTGTCAGGCGGCGGGGCCGGTCGGTGACAGCATCCATCGCCTGGATGCCGTTCAGCATCAGGTTCATCACGACCTGCTGGAGCTGGACGCGATCGCCGCGGACCGGCGGCAGGCCGGGCTCGACCTGGACGCTGAGCGCAACGCGATGGGTGAGAAGCTCGCGCTCCATCAGCATCGCCACGTCGCTCACGACCTCCGGGACCGAGACCGGCCCGTAGGACGGATCGACCTTGCGCGACAAGGCCCTGAGCCGGCGCACGACGTCGCTGGCGCGCTGGCCGTTGCGGATCATGTGTTCCAGCGACGTGCGAACCTGCGGCAGATTGGGCTCTTCGCGGTCCAGCCAGCGCAAGCCGGCCTCGCCATTGGTCACGATGGCCGCCAGCGGCTGGTTGACCTCGTGAGCGATCGACGCCGTGAGCTCACCCATCGTGGCGAGCCGACCCACGTGCGCGAGTTCGCTGCGCGCCCGATCCAATCCCTTTTCCATGTCGCGCCGTTCAGTGACGTCGTTGTTGGTCTCCAGGATCGCCGCGGGATGACCCCGGCTGTCTCGGCGCATGGCCCAGCGGCTCGCCACCGTTACCCGCCGCCCGTCGCGGCAGGTATGAACCAGCTCACCCTCCCATCGGCCGTCGCGCGCGAGGTCGGCCATGATCGATTCGAAGGGCGCCGGAAACTCCGTCTGCAGCAGGTCGGCGGCCTTGCGCCCAAGCGCCTGCTCGGCGCTCCAGCCGTAGAGCTTCTCGGCTGCCCGGTTCCAGTAGACGATCACGTCATTGCGGTCGCGCACGAAGACCGTGTCGTGGGTGAGGTCGAGCAGGCTGGCATGTTCGCGCAGGCTGGCGACCGAGCGCTGGTGACGTGCCGCCAGCAGGCCCGCAATGGCGATCGCCGTTAAGCTGACGAGGCAGCGAAGGATAGGTCCGCCTTCGCCTTCCTCGTGCACGATCACGTAGCTCAACAGGGTGAGGCCGGCGCAGGCAGCGGCGACGACAAGAATGCCGCGCTGGCCGGCAAAATCCATCGCCAGCAGGATAACGGCGACATAGAGGACGGCGACGGCGATATCGAGCGTGGTCAAGGTATCGACCACGAAGATGACGACGGCGAGGGTCGCGGCGAGCCACGGCATGACGGCTCGCGAACGCACGGAGACCCGATCTTCCATACCAAAGTATAGGGCGCACCCGCCGCTCGTATGAATGGGAAAGTGCCGCTTCTGGCCCTCTATTGGCCGTGACGGCCAGCCTTCCGGGCCGTCGCCATCCCGAAAGGATTTCAGTCATGAACGCCCTCTCTCCCGGTGACCGCAGGTCGGCACCGCTGCGCACGCCAACCTCGATGTCCGACAACGCCGTGAAGGACCTGTCCGGCGCGCTGACCGGGCTGCTTGCCGACGTCTTCGCGCTCTACTTCAAGACCAAGAATTTCCACTGGCACATGTCGGGCCGGCACTTTCGCGACTGGCACCAGATGCTGGACGAGCAATCCGATCAGATCTTCGCCATGAGCGACCCCATCGCCGAGCGTGTCCGCAAGCTAGGCGGCGGCACGCTGCGCTCGATCGGCCAGGTCGCGCGGCTGCAGCGGCTGCTCGACAACGACGCCGACTTCGTGCCGCCCGAGACGATGCTGGCCGAGCTGCGCGACGACAACAAGCAGCTCACCGGATTCCTGCGCGAGACCCATGCACTCTGCGACGAGCATGGCGATGTCGCCACCGCCAGCCTTATCGAAGTGTGGATCGACGAGACCGAGCGCCGCACTTGGTTCCTGTTCGAGGCCACGCGCTAGCCGTCGGACCATACGAAGGTTTGGCGAGACGAAACCAGCGTCTCAATTGTCGGGACGGCACCTTCTCTTATCCTGACGGCACGCAACGAGGAGATCGCACCATGTCATCCACCGCCCAACTGACCGCCCCCTTGCCCGTCCCATCTGCCAATCTCTCACTCCGGCTGCCCTCGGTCGAGCCGCCGCCGGAGCGCGAGGAACCGCATGAAGAGCAACACGTGGAAGAGAAGCCCAGCCCCGCGCCCCGGCGGCCGCGCGGATTCCTGCGGCGGCACCCCTATGCGGCAATGGGTGGTCTCCTCCTCCTGATGACGGCGGTGATGGCGGGTGGACTGTATCTGGAGTCCGGCCTGCATTTCGAGACGACGGATGACGCCTTCATTGCCGCCCGGCAGTTTTCCATCGCCCCAAAGGTGCCGGGCTATCTGACTGCCGTTCTCGTCACCGATAACCAGCATGTCGCCACCGGCGACGTGATTGCCCGCATCGACCAACGCGACTACCGAGTCGCCCTCACCCAAGCCGAGGCAGAGGTCGTGGCCGCGCGTGCCGGCATTGAGAATATCGATGCCCAGATCCAGGTACAGAACGCACAAGTCACTGCCGCCGAGGCACAGGTGACCCAGAACAAGGCGAAGCTCGTCTTCGCGGAGCAGGAGGCGGACCGCTACGGCAAGCTCGCCAAGGAAGGCTGGTCCAGCCACCAGACTGGCGAGCTCGCGGTCTCGCAACTCTATCAGCAGCAGGCCACCGTCGCGAGTTCGGAGGCCAGCGTTTCGGTCGCCAAGCGCCAACTCCAGGCACTCAAGGCACAGCGCAACAGCGCGGTGGCCAATCTCGGCGAGGCAAAGGCGCGGCGCGACCAGGCAAAGCTCAACCTCTCCTACACGACCGTCACCGCCGCCCAGCCGGGCCGCGTCGTCCGCCTCGGCGCGGCCGTCGGCCAGTTCGCCCAGATGGGCACCGGACTTGCGATGTTCGTCCCTGACGAAATCTGGGTAACCGCGAACTTCAAGGAAACTCAGATCGACGCCATGCGTCCGAATCAGCCGGTGACGCTCGGCATCGACGCCTATCCGGAACGCACGATCGAGGGCCGCGTCGCCAGCGTTCAGCCAGGATCGGGCACGGCCTTCTCGCTGCTGCCGGCCGAGAATGCCACGGGCAATTACGTCAAGATCGTCCAACGCGTGCCGGTCAAGATCGTGATCGACCACCCTCCGACCGATATAGCGCTGGGACCGGGCATGTCAGTGACGCCAACGGTGCGTACCAATCCGACGCCCTCGCTCTTCGAGCGTCTGCGGGGCTGGCTGTGAAAGCCGCGCCGAACCCCTGGCTGATCGCCGTAGTGGTGGCGGTCGCGACTTTCATGGAGGTTCTCGACACCACCATCGCCAATGTGGCGCTGCCCTACATCGCGGGCGGCCTGGGAGTCAGCGTGGACGAGGCCTCGTGGGTCGTGACGACCTACCTGGTTTCCAATGCGATCAGCCTGACGGCCAGCGCCTTCCTCGTGCGCCGACTCGGGCGCAAGAGATTCTTCCTGGCATGCCTCGCGCTGTTCACTGTGAGCTCGGTCCTCTGCGCCTTCGCCTGGGACTTGCAGGCGTTGCTGCTGTTCCGTGTCCTGCAGGGCATCGCCGGCGGTGGCATGGTACCCGTCTCCCAGTCGATCCTCGCCAGTTCCTTCCCGCCGGCCAAGCGTGGCCAGGCATTCGCGCTGTTCGGCGTGGCCGTCGTCGTGGCGCCGGTGGTCGGACCGACCCTGGGCGGCTGGCTCAGCGACAATGTCTCCTGGCATTGGTGCTTCCTGATCAACGGGCCGGTGGGCCTGGCGACGATCGCGGCAATCGCGCTGCTGCTGAGCGAATCCGCCACCCAGGTGGCGGAGCGCCTGCGAGCCAGGCGCGAGAACGGTGGTTTCGACCTGATAGGCTTCGTGCTGGTCGCGACGTTCCTCGGCGCGATCGAGATCATGTGCGACCGCGGCCTCGAGGACGACTGGTTCGGTTCGCCTTTCATCGTCGCGGTCGCCGCCGTCTGCGGTCTCGCCTTCGCGGCCATGATCCCGTGGGAGATGACGCGCCGCCATCCGACCGTCGACATCCGCATGGTGGCGTCGCGCCAGTTCGGCGCCTGCTTCCTGGTAATGCTGGCGACCGGCGCCATCCTGCTGGCGACCACTCAGTTCCTGCCCGAGCTTGTGCAGCAGGATCTCGGCTATACCGCCACTTGGGCCGGCCTCGTCCTGTCGCCGGGCGGCCTCGTGACCATGGCGATGATGTTCATCGTGGGCCGCCTGCTGACCCGGGTGCAGCCCAAGTATCTCATCGTCGCCGGGGCTTCGATCATCGCGCTCTCCATGTACAACCTGACAGCAGTGTATGCCGATGTTGGCTTCTGGTACCTTGCACAGTCGCGCATGCTGCTGGGCGTAGGACTGCCACTGATCTTCCTTTCGATAACGGCCGCCTCCTACGACGGCATCGCGCCCGACAAGATCGATCAGGCCTCTGCCCTGATCAACGTGGCACGCAACACCGGCGGGTCGCTTGGCGTCGCCCTCGTCTCCAACGTGCTGGCGCATCGCGAGCAATTTCACCAGAGCCGGCTCATCGAACATGTGGTGCCGTCGAGCGTCGGGTATCAGGAGACACTGCGACGCGTGACGGACTATTTCGCCAGCCACGGCAGTTCTCTGCTCCAGGCGCAGCAACAGGCCATCGACTGGGTCGGACAGCAGGTCCAGGGACAGGCGTCGTTCCTGGCCTATGTGGACGTCTTCTGGGTACTGATGCTGGTCTCGCTCGCGGCCGTGCCGCTGGCGCTGGCGCTGCACAAGGTGAAGCTCGGCGGGCCTGCGGCGATGGAACATTGATCCCGAATATCCCGACGCCTTCGCTCCGTGCGGGAGGCGACCGACCAGGAGCCGGGGCGGGCCCGAGGTCGAGCGCCAGCGCATCTTCGGGTCCTTCTATCGCCCGGCCGGCCGTGGCGCTGGTGATTGACATCGTTCGCCCCACGGCGGCGACGCGGTAGGCGTGGCGGCGGCGGGCGGGAGCCAGGTTAGAGTGGAACTCCCGGTGGTGTAGCCAGAAGCCCGGCGTCCGACCCGTGCCTTCACCGAGAGCGGGCGGAGTGCTAGCCTTCACCAATACTGCGGATGAGCGGGGAATGTCAGCTGAAGTACACTAAAGTTCTCGTTGGTACGGGCGTCGCCATCTGCGCGGCGGCGGCACTCTATGGATATGCCTACTACAAGTTTCCGCCGCACGGCGCCGCACCTGGTGCCGAGCCAGCCGCAGCTGCTACTCCTGCCCCTACCCTCGCCTCTACTCCCACCGCCACCGGCGTAACGCCATCCGCGCCGGTTTCCACGCCCGCCGCGACACCGTCGCCGGCCGCGGAAGCACCCGCGCCCGCCACCACGGCCACACTGTACGACAGATGCGTCGGCGGGGGCTTCCCCACGCCGGA
>CALFRN010000306.1 GCA_937919085.1 uncultured Reyranella sp. | reverse complement strand
ATGGCAAACGGGGCTGAGACGGGAGAAAAGATGTTTTGCATGACGTGTGTTGTTGGTTGGAACTGTGAATGATCTTCCTACCATTCGTCGGTGCGGAAGGGCGAAGCGGGCAGGCCTTCGTTGTTGTAAAGGTTGCAGCCGTCGGGATTGGATGCGAACGCGTAGCGGACCGCCACCGGCTTGGGCACTTCTGGCGATGACACCACCACGGTCTTGCCGTCGATGACCGCATCCGCCCAGACCCACTTCTTGTCGTCGCCGGCAATGGCGAATTTCTGCAGCTTGCCCTGAGGCTCCTTGACCACCGGGTCATAGCCTTTCTTCGTCGCAACAGTTAGACCGGAGCCCACTGAGTCGAACGCGATCCGGATCTTACTTCCCTCGACCTTCATGTCTTTATAGAGCGGGCCGCTGTAGACGAGATTCTTCTTGCCGTAGTCTTTAGCCAGCGCCCAGAGCGACAGCCGTTCGCCGACATCCTTTTTGTTCTTGGGATGCACATCGCCAGGATTGCCGATATCAGCGAGTTCGATCGCCACCGCCATGCCGGTGTTAGGGACCGCAAGCGATTTCAACTGTGCCATGCGCAGCTTGGCCCAGCCGCCATCGTCGGCACCCGCATCAGTGGTGGGATTGCCGTAATTGGCGAGTTGGACGAAATAGAATGGAAAGTCGCCCTGGTTCCAAGCCTTGCGCCAGCTGCCGATGAGGGCGCGTTGCTTGGCGAAGTAGGTATCGGCGTTATTGCAGTTCGATTCCCCCTGATACCAGAGCACCCCCTTGATGGCGAAGCGGGTGAGCGGATGAATGTAGCCGTTGTAGAGGCAATTCCAGCCCTGCGGCGCGTTGTTGGAAATAGGATAGACAGGCAATTCAAGGGGTTCGGGCATTTGGGTGTTGCCGCTGAGAGCTTTTCGCGCCTCGCTGACATAGCTTGCGGCTTTGGGCGGCAAGGCCGCCAGCGCATCGACATAGGTCTTAATTTGCTGATCGAGGATCTCCTTGTCTTTGGCCAGTTCGGGAACCATGGCCAACCCGGCGTATGGCGTCCAAGGTTCGATGGCGGTGCCGCCCTGGGCACTGCGGATCAGCGCGGTGACGAGGTAGGCGATCGGGGCACTCGCGACCAATCGGAGCACCACCGAGGACATCAGGGCGCGCCATCGCTGCCACTCGATCCCATGGCTCAGCTGGAAGCCCAGCAAGACCAGCATGATCGGGACCGCGGCGCCAGCCAGCATCTCGATCGGCCGACCGATCGCCACCGGCAGATTCCATCCCATCACGCGGATCAGCAGGGCGGCCGGCACCATGTACGGGGTGGGCACCTTGAGCGCCGAGTACAGCGGTGCGAGTCCGTGCGAGCGACCGCGGGCCGCGATGAAGATGCCAACGGGCCAGCTGAGCGTACTTTGCACGACGAACATGATGATCGCCACCGCCACGCCTTCGTCGCCGAAGGCCAAGAGCGCGATGGGGACGCCCATGTTGCCTGCGTTGGGGAAGCTTGTCGCCAGCGTGTAGGCACTCTGCAGCGACCTGGAGTGGCCAGCGCCAGCTGACCATGCGAACGACACGATGAGCGCAAGCGCGAGCGTCAGCGCCGCCGCGCTGACGATCCTCAGCGAGGTCCCGGCCGGCAGGTCGGTGGTCAGTAAACCGTTGAGCACCAACGCCGGGCTCAAGAGATACATGAGAAGTGCGCCGATCGTGCCTACGTCGAACGCGCGCCATCGCTGCAGGCCGGCGCCGATGGCGGACACGACGACCGTGGGGAGGATGACCGTGAGGAAGACGTCGAGCACGGGGTGAAGACAGTGTAGCGGTCGGGGAGCACTCCCGCCAGCCTGCCAGCGGACGGTCGGTCTGTCAGTGTGCGCGGCGGCTTATCTGTCGGAGACCGATCGCGTCCAGTACTCCCATGCGGCCAGGTCGGGAGGCGTCGCCGCAGGCTGCGATCCCTCCAGGTAGCTCACGTTGCCGCCCAGCGACAGCGCCATCTGCTGAATCCGCGCGTTCATGCGCATGTCGTACACGCGGTTGACCAGCGCGGGCAACGACGCCTCGACAACGGCGATGCCGTGGTCGAGCAGAAGGGCGGCGCCGCGGTTGCCGAGCACAGTGGCCAGGGCCTGGCCGAGTTCGGGGGTGCTGATGCAATGAGTGCAGCCAACGGGAGACGGGTAGCCTTCGGTGTACGCGCGGATGTCATAGAGGGGCAGGCCGGCACCGATGAAATTGGCACCCAGCAATACCGGGCGCAACGGCACACCACTGATGCCGAACGAGACGAGCTCCGGAGTGTGCGCGTGCACGATGGCCATCACGTCCGGCCTGGCCTTGTAAATCTCGCCGTGAATAAAGATCTCCGTAAACTGCACCTTGTCAGTGGGCACGGCGGCCTTGCTGTCGAGATCGTTCTCGATCATGTCGGCGGCTGTGATGCTACCCGGCGATTTGTCTGACGAGATGTAGTAGTGATCGGGATTCGCTCGGCTGCGCGCGCTGACGTGTCCGTAGGCGCCCGGGATAATTCCGGCTTCCGTGGTGGAGAGGATCCGGCTGGCCAGGACGATTTCGTCGATCAGTGCTGCGTCGGGATGTCCGCTGGGTGTTGACACGGGCGCGGGACTCGGTGGTTCGCGGCGTTCGCGGGCGAGTTCGGCGCTGCGGCGGTTGAT
>CALFRN010000305.1 GCA_937919085.1 uncultured Reyranella sp. | reverse complement strand
CTCCGGCGGTGACGCCGCCGACCCGATAGCCGGTCAGGGCGAAGACCTTGGAGAAGCTGTAGAGATGTACCAGCGTGCCGCGCCACGACGGATCGCCGAACAGATCGTGCGGCCGCTCGCCTTCAGGCAGGAAATCCTTGTAGGTCTCATCGAGGATGAGTGCGATGCCGTGTCGCTTGGCGACTTCGTAGAAGGCACGGATCGTCGCCGGCGGGTAGACGGCGCCGGTCGGGTTGTTCGGTGAAATGAGGACGATGGCACGGGTGCGCGGTCCGATAAGCCGGGCGGCATCATCCGCATTCGGGATCGCTCCCGAGTCAGGTCTGAAGTCGAGCGATACCGGCTCGATGCCCTGCATGCGCATCCACATATCGTGGTTGAAGTAATGTGGCCGCGGCAGGATCACCTGATCGCCGGCCTTGGCGAGGCTCATGAGCGCGAGGCAGAAAGCCTGATTGCATCCGGAAGTGATGCCGACTTCGTCGGCTGCGACCGGCGCGCTGTAAAAGGATGACAGATGGTCTGCATAGGCTTCACGCAAGACCGGCAGGCCAAGGATCGGCGTATAGCCGTGAACCGCCGGCCCGAGCAGCAGTTCACCCAGGTGCCTGCGCAGCTCAATTGCAGGTGGATAGCCTGGTACCGCCTGGCTCAGATCGATCAGCGGTCGCTCCGCCGGGAAAGTGCGCCCCAGCACCCAGCGCTTGGTTTCTCCAATTGGTGAGGGTTCAACAGCAACAAGATGGGGATTGGCGGCAGGGGATTGGTTCATGGTGTCTAGGTCTAGCAACGGATGCACAGGGTGAGAAGGGCGGCGTTTTGCTGCCTGGCTCGATCGGTCAACTCAGAGCCATCCAGTGTACCGACGCATGCTGTTCGCGGCATGCCGCCTGGCAAACCTCGCGCTACCTTTCCGGATTTGCATTGCCTGCGCCGCATCTTGTGCATAGCATCGTACGCAAGACTCAAGCTATAGGGTCATGGCTTCGCGGCTACGCGAGTTAACAATCAGCCGACCATCAAGGGCGGCGCATTAGGAGGAACTGAATGGCTTCCAGCAAGGTCAGTCGTCGTCGCTTTGTAGCCGGCACGGCCACCCTATCGACCGCCATGGTGGCGGCACCCTTCGTTCGCGGCGCTTACGCCGCCGGTAAGCTTTCGGTCGGACTCTGGGACCATTGGGTTCCCGGCGCCAACAAGGCCAGTGAAGAGATTATCAAGGCCTGGGCCGACAAGGAGAAGGTCGACGTCACGATCGACTACATCACTTCACAGGGTAACAAGATCCTTCTGACCAGCGCTGCCGAAGCGCAGGCCAAGTCGGGCCACGATATTCTGGCGATTTCGACATGGCTTCCTTCACGCTACGCCGATCTCCTGGTTCCGATGAACGACGTCATGGATCAGTTGATCAAGCAGAACGGAGCCGTCAATTCGACGGTAGAGTATCTCGGCAAGATCGACGGCAAGTGGATCGCCGTACCGGCGACCATCGGCAGTCAGATCAAGGGACCATGCTCGCGCATCGACTATTTGAAGCAGTTTGCGGGCATCGACATTCAAGCGATGTATCCGGCCGGCGCGCCGCCGAAGGCCGACGACTGGACATTCGACACCTTCATGAAGGCTGCGGAAGCTTGCCACAAGGGGGGGCATTCGTTCGGCATCGGTTGCGGAACGACGTCGGATTCAGTCGATTCAGCTGGCGCGTTCTTCCACGGCTTCGGCGCGCACCTCGTCGACGCCAAGGGCAACATCACGGTCAAGTCCGACAATGTCCGCAAGGCGCTCGACTTCTACAAGCGTCTGATGTCGTTCCTGCCGCCGGACGTTCCGGCGTGGGACGACGCCTCGAACAACAAGTGGCTGGTCTCGGGCAAGGGCGCCATGATCATGAACCCGCCGAGCGCGTGGTCGGTCGCCAAGCGTGACGCGCCGCAGGTTGCCGAGCAACTCTGGACGCACGGCTTCCCGAAGGGTCCGGCGGGCCGGTACGCGCCGTTCCTGCCGTACTTCTGGGGCACCTGGAAGTTCAGCAAGAACCAGTCGGCGGCCAAGAGCCTGTTGCTTGCCCTCAGCCAGCCCGCGGCCGTGGAGCAGCTGGTCGCGGCCAGCGGCGGCTATGACCTGCCGTCCTTCTCCAAGCTGACCACCTTCAAGATCTGGGCCGAGGAAGCGCCGCCGAAGGGCACGCTTTACCACTATCCGAACCCGTACGACGCCCAGGTTCTGTCGATCGCAGCGGCGCCCGCGCCGCACAAGATCGGCGAGCAGATCTACACCCAGGCGATCATGACCCAGATGGTCGTGCGTCACGCCAAGGGCGAGGCGATGGAAAAGACTCTCGACTGGGCGACCCGGGAAATCGAAGGGTTTTCGCGTAACTGAGTACGCCGATGTAAATCGGGGAACGCCGCCCTCGGGCGGCGTTCCTCCGAGCGGCTTGGGACCGACAGCACTTGGAGTGAACTATGGCCGATATTGCCGCCAGAAGCCCCACGGTATCCATGGGGGACAATCGCAGCAGCCTTCACAAGCTGATGCAACGCAAATCGACTATCGCCTTCCTGATGGCGCTACCGCTGATTCTGCTGGTGCTGATACTTGTTGCCTACCCGGCAGGTTATGCCGTCTACCTCGCAACCCTGAACAAGGGCATGACCCGGTTCGTCGGGTTCGGGAACTTCGAATTTCTCTTCGGCCGCGAAACATTCTGGATGGTTGTCTATCAATCATGCCTGTTCGCCATCACGGCAGTGATTTTCAAAGCCATCATCGGCTTCGTCGTTGCGCATTTCGTGCACAACATTCCCTCCAAGGGACAGCGCAAGTGGCGTGGCATGCTTCTGGTGCCGTGGGTGATCCCGCCGGCGATGAGCACGCTTGCCTGGTTGTGGCTGTTCGATCCCTCCTACAGCGCCATCAACTGGATCCTGGCGCATTTCGGCATCGCCGGAATTCCCTGGACCGGCGAAACGGATTGGGCGCGGTTCTCGGTCATTCTCGTCAACGTGTGGATCGGCTCTCCCTTCTTCATGATCATGTACCTGGCGGCGCTGAAGTCGGTGCCGGAGCAGCTTTACGAAGCGGCGTCGATCGACGGTGCCACGTGGTGGCAGCGCATCTGGTTCGTAACCTTGCCGATGATGCGCAACATCATCGCCATCACGGCGTTGTTCTCACTCATCGTCACCTTCGCGAATTTCGACATCGTACGCGTGCTGACGGCAGGCGGTCCGCTCAACAGTACGCACATCTTCGGGACGTGGGCGTTCCGCGTTGGCATCGAAGGCGGTGACATACCGCTCGGCGCTGCCGTGTCCCTGTTCATGGTGCCGATCCTGGCGGTTGCCGCGACCTTCATCCTGCGTGACATAACCAAGCGCGGGAGCGAAGTCTGATGGCAAACACTGCGATCGCCGCGGGCGCGACCGCCCGCCCTTTGAAGTACGGCAGCATGAGCCGAGACCGGCGCTGGGCGCTGCGCTGGTCCTATTTCTTCCTTGTGCTGTTTGCCATCTTCTTCCTGATGCCGCCAATCTACATGCTGATTACCTCACTCAAGACCAGTGCGGAGATCTCGGCGGCCACCAATCCGTGGTGGATCTACAATCCGACGCTTGAAAACTACATCGAGCTTCTGACGCAGAATCACTACCTGACCTTCTTCCGCAATTCGGCGATCGTGTCGGTTTGCGTTGTGGCAGTCACGATGGTGATCAGCGTCATTGCCGCATTCGCACTGGCGCGTATGAAGTTCTGGGGATCCGCCACGCTCGCTACTGGCGTGTTTCTGACCTATCTGATCCCGGAAACGCTGCTGTTCATTCCTCTGTTCAAGATGTTCGCGTGGGTGAACGAGACTTTCGGCATCCAGCTAATGAACCATTGGTGGACGCTGATCATTCTCTATCCGACCCTGACGGTGCCGTTCTGCACCTGGATCATGATCGGCTACTTTGCGTCGATCCCGAAGGAACTGGATGAGGCGGCTCTGATCGACGGTGCCACCTGGACGCAGACACTCACCAAGATCTTCATTCCAGTGGCACTGCCGGGAATTATCGCGGCGACCATCTTCGCTTTCACGGTCTCATGGGCGCAGTTCCTCTATCCACTGGCCTTCACGACCTCGGCGACCGAACTGGTGCTGCCCGTCGGCATCATCACCACCCTGATCAAGGGCGACGTCTTCAACTGGGGCCAGATCATGACCGGCGCACTGCTCGGTGCGGCACCGCCGCTGGTCATCTACGCCTTCCTCATGGATTACTACATCGCGGGTCTGACCGCCGGCGCGACCAAAGGGTAAGAGAAAATGGCTCAAGTAACGCTGCGCAAGATCGTCAAGAAGTACGACGAGGTTCTGGCCGTTCGTGGCATCGATCTCGATATCGTCGACAAGGAATTTCTCGTGCTGGTGGGACCGTCGGGCTGCGGCAAGAGCACGACCCTGCGCATGATCGCCGGCCTCGAGGAAATCAGTGGCGGCGACATCGAGATTGGCGGTCACGTCGTCAATGACGTGCCGCCGAAGGACCGGGACATCGCCATGGTGTTCCAGAACTACGCGCTTTATCCGCACATGAACGTCTACGAGAACATGTCGTTCGGCCTCAAGCTCAAGAAGACGCCGAAGGACGAGATCGACAGGCGCGTCAAGCAGGCCGCGGGGATCCTCGACATCACCGAGCTGCTCGACCGCAAGCCCAAGCAGCTTTCGGGCGGCCAGCGCCAACGCGTCGCCATGGGCCGGGCCATCGTGCGTGATCCCAAGGTGTTCCTGTTCGACGAGCCGCTGTCCAATCTCGATGCCAAGCTGCGCGTCCAGATGCGGACCGAGATCAAGAAGGTTCATCAGAAGGTGCGCACCACGACGGTCTACGTCACCCATGACCAGATCGAGGCGATGACCCTGGCCGACCGCGTCGTGGTGATGAATGCCGGTCTGATCGAGCAGGTCGGAACTCCGAACGATCTGTACCATTCACCGGCGACCAAGTTCGTGGCCGGCTTCATCGGTTCACCGGCGATGAATTTCATTCCCTGCCAGCTCGAGCAGGCGGCGGGCGCATTGAGTGTGCGTCTGAGCGACAAGCTTTCGTTCCCGGTTCCGTCCGACCGGACGGCGCGATATGCGAGTCATGCCGGCAAGGCCAACCTGGTGTTGGGTCTCCGGCCCGAGCATATTGCCGAAACCCGGCCCCACACCGAGGCCAACCAGCACGACTTCGACATGATGATCGACGTCGACGAGCCGATGGGCATGGAAACGCTGATCTACTTCACCATCGGCGGTGCGGATGTCTGCGGCCGTGTCAATCCGAATGCCGGTGCCATGTCGGGCAAGGCGATGAAGCTTCGGGCCGATCTCAGCAACATGCATCTGATCGACGACAGCACCGGCAAGGTGCTTTGATCGTCCAGCTCGAGACCTAGGGAGAACGCTATGGGTTCGTTGACGGGCAAGGTTGCCTGGGTGACCGGTGCTGGCTCGGGCATCGGTCAGGCCGCCGCAATCGCACTGGCGAAGGAGGGCGCTGCCGTGGTTTTGACCGGCCGGCGCAAGTCGGCATTGGAAGCGACCGCCAAGATGATCCGCAAGGCCGGCGGCAAGCCGTTGGTGAAGCCGGCCGATCTGATGAAATCGGCGGCAGTGAATCGCACCGCCGGCGAGATCGCGCGCAAGTTCGGACGGCTCGACATCCTGGTGAACAATGCCGGCCTCAACATCCTGGAGCGCAGCTGGAAGCAGCTCTCGCCCGCTGGCATCGACCAGGTCATAGAGGGCAATCTTTCCAGCGCCTTCTACTGCACCAGCGCGGTCCTGCCGATCATGCGCAAGAACAAGGGCGGCGTGCTGATCCACACCTCGTCGATGGCCGGCCGCCAGGCCAGCCTGCTGAGTGGGCCGGCCTATTCGGCCGCCAAGCATGGCGTCGTGGCGATGAGCCACACCATCAACATGGAGGAATGCGTCAACGGCATCCGCTCCTGTGTCGTCTGTCCCGGGGAAGTGGCAACGCCGATCCTCGACAAGCGGCCGATCCCGATCACCAAGGCCGAGCGTGCCCGCATGGCGCAGTCGGAGGATGTCGGCGATCTGATCCGCTACATCGCCTGCCTGCCGGCCCATATCGTGATCAACGAAGTCATGATCAACCCGACATGGAACCGCGGCTACGTGGCCAGCCTCCAGCGCGGCAAGTCCTGAGATGACCGTCACCATCAAGGCGGAGGCCCTGACGGCCTTCGTCGCGGACATCTTTGCCTCGGCCGGATGTTCCACCGAGGAAGGCGGGCGCATTGGCCGCTATCTGGTGAGTGCCAACCTTTCCGGCCATGACAGCCACGGCGTCGTACGCGTGCCGCGCTATGCCATCCAGAAGAAGAACGGCACCGTGGTACCCGACGTCACGGTCGAGGTCGTGGTCGACACGCCGGTGATCGCCGTCGTCGACGGCAAGTACGGCTTCGGCCAGACGGTGACTCCGCAGGCGGTCCGCATCGGCATCGAGAAATGCCTCAAGAACGGCCTCTCCGCGGTGACGCTGCGCAACGCCGGCCACGTCGGCCGGGTCGGCGACTGGGCCGAGATGGCGGCCGAGGCCGGTCTGGTGTCGATCCACTTCGTCAATGCCTCCGGCAGTGTCCTGGTGGCGCCCCACGGCGGTGTCGAGCGCCGCTTTTCGACCGCGCCCTATTGCGTCGGCGTGCCGCGTCCCGGCCAGGATCCGCTGATTCTCGACTTCGCCACCTCGATCGTGGCCGAGGGCAAGGTGCTGGTGGCGAGCCAGGGCGGCAAGAAGGTGCCCGACGGCGCCCTTATCGGCCCCGATGGCAAGCCGAGCGCAGATCCGCATCTGCTCTACGGCGATTTTACACCGACTGGCCCGCGCGAGCATGCCAAGGGCACCGGCGCCATCCGGGCGTTCGGCGACCACAAGGGCTCCGGCCTCGCCTTCATGTGCGAGATCCTGGGCGGGTCGCTTAGCGGCAACGGCGCCACCGATCCCAAGCGCGGCCGTTTCGCCAACGGCATGCTGTCGTTCTATGTCGATTCCAGGGTGTTCGATCCCGCGGGCTTCTTCCCGGCCGACATCGCCAAGTATGTGGGCTTCGTGAAGAGTTCCAGGCCCACCGGCACAGGTGGCGAAGTGCTGGTGCCGGGCGAGCCCGAGTCCCGCATGCGCGCCACGCGCCTTGCCGAAGGCGTGCCGCTGCCCGACGACACCTGGGCCGCCATCGTCGAGACGGCGCGATCGGTCGGCCTCGACGAGCGCCGCATCCAGCAGGCCGTTTCGCCGCCGTGACGGACCGTTTTCTGGCACACCTCGCCGTGCCATGGAGTGTGCCGCTTCTTGTGCCCATCATGGCAGAAAATCTGGCAAAAACCTGCTGATGTAGCAATTCGGTCAACGCCCCGGGGCGCGCCGTAGCCGATGGAACGGCCCGGCCACCGGATCGTCGAAGGCCGGGGTGGCGGTGAAGTCGGTGCGCAGCATGCGGTGGAGCGCGGCCAGTCTCTGGCGGTCGGCCACCATTCCGGTTTCCGTCTCCAGCTGCTTCTGTTCCATCGGCCACAGCCGGGCCAGCAGCACATCGTAGCCGAGGTCGAGGGCGCGGTCGATCTGGCGCCGGAGACCGGCGACATGGGCTTCGGTGGTCCATTCGGGATGGCGCAGCACCTCGGCGGAAAAGCCGATCCACTTGAACTTCGGCTGGGCCTGCGGGGCCGGGCCGAGCACGCCGGTGCCAGGCTCCACGGTCCCCCAGTGCAGCGAGGCATAGATCATCGCCCAGTCGAAATCGTGCAGCACGAACACGGTGCGGTCGGGTGGCGCCTCGCGTTCGAGACGCTCGATCGCCTGCCGCCATTTGCCGTCGAGGCCACGCAGCGGCGTCAGGCTCCAGACATTGTAGGCCAGCAGCGCCACCGAGAGGCCCGCCAGGGCGGCGAGGCCGCGGCCGCCCCAGCGCCGCCGGGCCGCCACCAGGACCAGCGCCCAGGCGGGCGTCAGCCACGCCATGACGTTGATCTGCATCTGCGGGTCCTGCGGCTGGGAATAGAGGTTGAACACCGACCCGGCCGCAAAGGTGCCGCCGAACACCGCGGCCAGCGCCACGGTCCGGCTGTCGCCGCGCGCCCGCCACATCATCGGAACCGCCACGGCGGCGATGGCCAGCAACCAGACGGTCGCGGTGTAGCGCCAGATGTCCCAGCCCGGGATGCCGGGGATGGCGGCCACCCCGGCGCCCAGCAGATAGGCCACCATGCCGTCCCACAGATAACCGACTTTGGGCCAGGTGAAGCCCGCCCATACCGAGTTCACGGCCTTGCCGGTCCAGATGAGATCGAGCGGCCCGACGGCGCCGTTGTGGCCCCACCACGCCGCCGCGGCCACGCCGGCCGTCGCGCCCATGGTGGCGAGAAAGAGTCCGATCCAGGCCAGCCGCTTCGCCGGCCGCGCTTCGCAGAGCCAGAGGGCGGCCAGCATCGCGGGCAGGGTGGGAAACATCAGCCGCCACTCGAACAGCCAGGCGATCGAGAACAGCGCCGCCACCGCCACCACCCGTCCCGCCGCCGGCCGCGCGAACCACACCGCACCCAGCGCCATCGAGGCGAACAGCAGCGTGTAGGACGGCAAAATATCCTCGTTCACGATGGCGAGGAACATCACGAAGCTCGACGCGATGTGAAACAGCGCCGCCAGCAGCGCCACCAGCCGGTCGCCGCTCAGGGCGCGCGCCAGCAGGTAGACGGCGCAGAGGCAGAGGCTGCAGCTCAGCGCGTTCAGGATGGTGATCTGCCGCCGCGGATCGCCCGCGAATACGCCCAGCAGGTCGAGCACCCGGCAGAGCGCGCCGTAGACCGGATAGAACAGGTAGTTCGCCGGATAGAGCGGCGCCGATGCCGGGTCGACCACCCATGCCTTCAGTTCGAGGCTCTTGAACACACCATTGCCGGTGAGGCCGCCCTGGGCATTGTCGAACCACAGGATGATGGCGATCAGCAGCGCGCTCCCGCCGATCGCCAGCAGGGCGAGATCGGTGGCGTAGCCGCCCTGGGGGGATGATGGGGAAGGCCCGGTGGCGAAGACCGCCGGAACGACTGATTTCGCAGCCAGCTTCGCGCTCCCTACGGCAAAAGCGCCGTGACCTCCGAAGTCCTAGCTTTATTGGGCTTTCTGAATCGCGGCAAGTCGGGTTGTCGGCGGTGTTGTTGCCGTGCGGTGCATTCGCTCTGCGGACAGATGGACACGGAGCGCGGTCTGCTGACGCTTCTGGCTGCCAATGGCTTTCTCGAAATCAGGCAGAGTGCTACCTTCATGCCGTTACGCGGAGTCATCCGCGGGCAATCGGTCGGGATAACGGTCCGACAGGGGTGAGGGGGGATTGATGAAGGTTTTGGTTGTCGCGGCCGCATTGATGATGCTGGCCACCGCGGGCTACGCGCAGACCTGCGAAGCAGGCAAGATCACCTGTCACCAGTGGTGCAAGAAATACCAGAGCTCGACCGAACAGAACGCCTGTCTGTTCTCGCTCGAGACGAGCTGCAAGAAGAAGCTCGGCGCGCTTGATAAATGCGTGCCGGATACGCCGCCGCAGAAGTAGGGATAGCGGCACACGCGGTTAGGCAAAAGGTGCGGGAGGCTCTACCTGTGCCGAGCCGGCGACCACCGCCCATGCTGCCACGCTCGTCGGGGCGATTCACAATGGCCTTTAGGCCCTTAGCTCTGAAAGCGAGAATGCTGGTTGCGATCGGGAAAACGCGATCTGTTGAGGATTCGGGGTAGTTGAGATAGTCGTGGCAGATGCCGTCGCCCGACAACCATGCGACCACCTTCTGGGTATCTGCCACCGGCGGTTCCGGCGGCGACGGCAGCCGGCA
>CALFRN010000304.1 GCA_937919085.1 uncultured Reyranella sp. | reverse complement strand
ACGCCGCCCGGCAAAGTCGTCGGCGCCAACGAGCCGTTGGCCAGCAGGTGCGGGTTGTCGAACAGGTCCTGGGGCCGTGCCACCGGCGCGAAGGAAATGTCTGCTTCCAGGCACAGCTGTTCGAGATCGTCCTTGGTGTAGCCCTTGAAGACCGATGCCACCTTGGGCACCAGCCACGGTCGCGCCTCTATGCGCAGGTTGTTGGTGGCGAGCCTGGCGTCGGCCGCGAGTTCCGGCTGCCTGAAGAACTCGCAGAAGCGCTTCCACTGGCCGTCGCTGGTGATGCCGACGAAGACCTGCAGATCGTCGGCGGTGTTGAAGATCTCGTAGACCGCCCACGAGCTCACGCGCTCGGGCATCGGCGGCGGGGCAGCACCATTGATCGCCGTAATGGCGAGGTGCTGGCCCATGAGGAAGACCACCGATTCGAACAGCGCACTTTCGACCAGGCCGCCTTTGCCCGTCTTGTCGCGTTGCTTCAGCGCCAGCACGATGCCGAACGCGCCGAACATGCCCCCCACGATGTCGACCACCGACGTACCGGCGCGCAACGGCCGGCCTGAAGGGCCGGTCATGTAGGCAAGGCCGCCCATCATCTGCACGACCTCGTCGAGCGCCGGGCGCTTCTCGTACGGCCCGGGCAGGAAGCCCTTCAAGGCGCAATAGACGAGGCGCGGATTGATCTTCTCGAGGTCGGCCGGCCCCAGGCCGCGCCTGGCCATCGAGCCCGGGGCGAAGTTCTCGATCAATACGTCGGCCGACTGCAGCAGCTTGACCAGCGCCGCCCTGCCCTCGGGCGCATCGGCGTCGAGCGCCAGGCTCTTCTTGTTGCGGTTGAAGTAGCCGAAGAAGCCGGCGCCGAAGCCGCGCAACTTGCGCGTCCGGTCGCCGTCGATCGGCTCGACCTTGATCACTTCGGCGCCGAGATCGGCCAGGATCATGCCGCAGGACGGACCGAGGATGGTGTGGGTGAGTTCGACGACGCGGACGCCCCTGAGAGGCGGCGTCACGCCAGCCACGTATCGATATCTTTGGTGAACGGCAGGCCGGCGGCTTCGCCCAGCAGGTGGTGGCCGATGCCCGAGCCCACCAGGAATGCCTCCTGATGCGGCAGCGCATTGGCCTTCAGCATGGCGCGGATGGCGGCCCCGTCATGGCCCCAGCCGATCGCCTCGATCTTGCCGTCGAAGGCGCGATTGAGCAGCGCCAGGAACCCGGCACGCTCCTCGTCGCTCATGGCCGGGACGGCATCGATGTCGCCCAGAATGAACAGCCGGCCGCCAAACCTCGCGACCAGGTCGGCAATGCTGTTGCGCGGCTCGATGATGATTTCGCGGTGCCCGTATGAATCCAGGGGGCCGCGGCGCACCCGGGCAGCCAGCGACAGTGGCAGGACGGCGGCGCCGAGATGGGCGCCCGAGTCCATCAGCGACGAAGTCAGTTCCCTGTAGGTAATCCCCAGCCGTTCGGCGCGCTTCACGCGCATCCGGGCGACCTCGGGCTTGGGCGCCTTCCAGGCTTCGGCCGAAGCCCGCCGCCACACCCAAGCGCCCCAGGACATGTCGAACACCGGGCCGTTGTTGTGCCCGATGCCTGGCCTGCGCAACAGGCTCTCGACATTGGCATGCCGTGCCCCTAGACGGTCGAAGCGATCACCCATGGCGCTATTCTAACGCAAACCGGGTGACAAAATCGAGGAGCGACGGGTGGACGATTTTCAGGTCGATGTTCTGGTGGTGGGCGCGGGCAATGCCGCGGCCTGTGCAGCCCTTGCAGCGCGCGAAACCGGCGCCACGGTCGCCATGCTGGAAGCCGCGCCGGAAGACGAACGCGGCGGCAACAGTACCTACACCGCCGGAGCGATGCGCGTGGTGTTCGACGGCGTAAAGGATCTGGCCGAGCTGTACGACCTCACCGAGGACGAAAAGCGCGACGTCGATTTCGGCAGCTACTCGGCCGACGAATTTCTCGACGATATGGGCCGGGTCACCAACTACCGCTGCGACCCCGAGCTCACCGACATCCTGATCGGCCGCAGCTTCGAGACGCTGAAGTGGATGCGCTCCAAGGGCGT
>CALFRN010000303.1 GCA_937919085.1 uncultured Reyranella sp. | reverse complement strand
TAGAGGAAGCCCTTGTCGATGAGCTTGCCCCGTCGGGTGCGAACGCCTTCCGAGATAAGCGCCCGCGCCAAGGCGGTTGCCGATCCCACCGCCACAAACCGCTCGAAGATCATGCGGACGATCGCGGCCTCGGCTTCCTTTATGATGAGCTTGCGGTCCTTGACCTCATAGCCCAGCGGAACGTAAGAGGTGGCTCGGGAAATCTGGACAGCCGGCTAAGTGGAATTTCTGCCTGACGACGGCCAGGATGGCCGAGGATCAGGAGACATTATGGGCAGACGAACACGGCGGAACCACACAGCGGCCTTCAAGGCGAGAGTGGCGTTGGCGGCGTTGAAGGGCGAGGTGACATTGTCGGACCTTGCGCAACGCTTCGACGTTCATCCGAATCAGATCACGCAATGGAAAGCGCAGCTTCTGGACGGTGCCGCTGCGGTGTTCGATGGCGGCGCCCGCCGTCGTGAACCGGTGGTCGACTTGAAGGCTCTGCATGCCAAGATCGGGGAGCTGACGCTGGAGAACGATTTTTTGGAAGGAGCGCTCGGCAAGGCGGGCGTTCTGAGCGCAAAGCGATGATCGATCGATCGCACGATCTGCCGGTGGCCCGGCAGGCGGCGGCCTTGGGCATCAGCCGGGGTAGCGTCTATTACCTGCCCCGACCGGTCTCTGAATCCGATCTCGTCATCATGCGCAGGATTGACGAACTGCATCTGAACTTCCCGTTCGCCGGCAGCCGGATGCTGCGCGACCTGCTGGCCGCCGAGGGCATTGTGGTTGGACGGCTGCACGTCGCGACGCTGATGAAGCGCATGGGGATCGAGGCGCTGTATCGCCGGCCGAGCACGTCCAAACCGGCACCTGGGCACAAGATTTACCCGTATCTGCTGCGCAAACTGGCAGTGACGCGACCCGACCAGGTGTGGGCTATGGATATCACCTACATCCCGATGGCGCGCGGCTTCGTCTATCTGACGGCGGTCGTCGACTGGTTCAGCCGTCGAGTTTTGGCCTGGCGGCTGTCGATCACTATGGAGGTGGCGTTCTGCGTCGAGGCGCTGGAGGAAGCGCTGTCGCGTTACGGCACGCCGGAGATCTTCAACACCGATCAGGGCAGTCAGTTCACCAGTGCCGAGTTTACTGGCGCGCTGCTCGCCAAGGGGATCGCTATCAGCATGGACGGTAAAGGGGCGTGGCGCGACAACGTGTTCGTCGAGCGGCTGTGGCGAACGATCAAGTACGAGGAAGTCTACCTGCATGCCTACGACACGGTGAGCGAAGCGCGTGGCTCGCTCGGCAGGTACATCGACTTCTACAACTCACGACGGCCGCATTCGAGCCTTGACCGGCAACCGCCGGATCGGGCGTACTTCAACCGGCCGTCGCTTCTCGCGGCGGCCTAACCCCGGCAGAGGCTCCACTTAGAAAGCCCGGGAAACTGTTCAAACAAACCGAGCCACCTCTGTCATCGTGGCGTACGCCGACATGCAGGACGTGGGCCGCGACGATCACGGCGCGG
>CALFRN010000302.1 GCA_937919085.1 uncultured Reyranella sp. | reverse complement strand
CCGTGATGCCGGCGCGGACGAGGACTTGCTCGGCCGATACGCCGGTCGCCTTCTTGGGCCGGAGGTCGACCAGCATGACGTGGCTGTCGGTACCGCCCGAGACGATGGCCAGCCCGCGTTCGGTCAGTGCCGCAGCGAGCGCGCGCGCATTGTCGATGACGTTCTGGGCGTAGATCTTGAAGTCGGGCCGCAGCGCCTCGCCGAGTGCCACCGCCTTGCCGGCGATGATGTGCATCAGCGGCCCGCCCTGCAGGCCGGGGAACACCGCGGAATTGATCTTCTTGCCGATTTCGGGATCGTTCGACAGCACCATACCGCCGCGCGGGCCGCGCAACGTCTTGTGCGTCGTCGTCGTCACGACATGGGCATGCGGCAGTGGGCTAGGATAGACGCCGGCGGCAACGAGGCCGGCGTAGTGAGCCATGTCGACCATGAAGAACGCGCCGATTTCGTCCGCCACCTTACGAAAGCGCGCCCAGTCGATGTGTCGCGAGTAGGCCGAGGCGCCCGCCACGATCAGCTTGGGCTTGTCCCGGCGCGCCACTTCCTCCATCTGCTCGTAGTCAATCAGATGACTGTCAGGCTTGACGCCGTACGACACGACCTTGAACCATTTTCCCGACTGGTTGGCCGGCGAGCCGTGGGTGAGATGGCCGCCCTGGTCCAGTGCCATACCGAGAAAGGTGTCTCCGGGTTTGAGCAACGCCATGAATACGGCCTGGTTGGCCTGTGCGCCGGAGTGCGGCTGGACATTGGCGAATGAGCAGTTGAAGAGCCGGCACGCCCGTTCGATTGCGAGTTGCTCGGCCTTGTCGACTTCCTCGCAGCCACCGTAGTAACGACGGCCGGGGTAACCCTCGGCGTACTTGTTGGTGAGAACGGAGCCCGCTGCTTCGAGCACCGCGCGAGAGACGATGTTCTCCGAGGCGATCAATTCGATCTGCTCGCGCTGGCGTTCGAGCTCGCCCTTCACCGTGGCATAGACTGCCGGATCGGCCTCGGCGAGGCCCTTGGTAAACATCGGCAGCGGCGACTCGGACATCTGGGCAGCGGCTTGGCTCATGTCGTTCAGTCCTTGGAAAGTTTGGCAACGCGGGCGGCATGCCGGCCGCCTTCGAATGTCGTCGCGAGGAAGATCTTCAATGCCTCACGAGCGACTTCAGTCCCGATCAGCCTCTGGCCGAAGGCGATCACGTTGGCGTCGTTGTGTTCCCGTGACAACCTGGCCGAGGTCACGTCATGGATGACCGCGGCCCGCACCCTGGGGTTGCGGTTGGCGGCAATCGAAATGCCGATTCCCGTGCCGCACACCAGCACGCCACGGCCAGCCCGGCCGCTCGCAATCGCATCGGCCATTGCCTTGCCAAAATCGGGGTAGTCAACGGAAGCCGTCGAATTGGTGCCGAGATCAAGCACGTCGTGACCTGCGTCCTGCAAGTCGCGCTTGAGCAATTCCTTCAGGTCGAAGCCGGCATGATCCGACGCGACCGCGATACTGGCCCCCGCCATCCCGACGATCGATCCCCTCTAGCTGTTGAGTCCCCCGATACCATATCCGGGGTCCCGATGTCACTGTCCCCCAAAATCATGGGGAAGCCGGCACAAGGCGCCGAATCCCACAGAAAAAGGCCCGGCTTTCGCCAGGCCCTTCCCGTGAAGGCCCCGGGGCCTACTTCTTCATCGGCGACGACTTCCCATCCTTCCAGACGTAGATATCGTAGACGGCATCCTTGACGTCGCCCTTCTTGTCGAACTCGAGAACGCCCACGGCGGAGTCATACTTGCCCGACCGCAAAGCGGCCGCCACTGCGGCAGCATCGGTCGACTTCGCCTTCTTGGCCGCATCAGCCCACGCCTTCACCGCGGCATAGCTGAACAGCGTGTAGCCTTCCGGATTGTACTTGGCATCGCGGAATTTCTTCACCAGCGCCGCATTCTTCGGGTCGTCCTCGGCTTTGGGCGGGAACGACATCAGCACGCCGTCGGTGGCCGCACCGCCGAGCTGTGCGAACTCAGCAGTCTCGAGCGCGTCGAAGCCCATCATCTGGGCCGCCAGCCCCTGCTCGCGCGACTGCTTGATGATCAGCGCACCCGCAGTGTGGTAGCCGCCGAGGACGATGATATCGACCTTGGCCTGCTTCATCTTGTTGATGATCGCCGTGAAGTCCTTGTCGGTGTCGTTGTAGGCCTCGTACATCACTTCGCGCAGGCCGCCCTTGTTCAGGGCCTTCTTGGTCTCGTCGGCGACGCCTTTGCCGTAGGCCGACTTGTCGTGGAGGATCGCGACCTTGGCATTCTTCTTGTTCTTCAGGATGTAGTTGCCGACGGTGAGGCCCTGCACATCGTCGCGGCCGCAGGTGCGGAACACCGTGGCATTGCCCTTGGCGGCGGCGTCATCGGTCAGCTTGGGATTCGTCGAGGCTGGCGTGATCTGCAGGATCTTGCCTTCCTTGTAGATGTCCGACGCCGGGATCGACGAGCCGGAACAGAAATGGCCGGCCACGAATACGACCTTGTCCGACACCATCTTGTTGGCGACAGCTGTCGCCTGCTTGGGATCGCAGGCATCGTCGCCGATAATGAGTTCGACCTTGCTGCCGTTCACGCCACCCGTGGCATTGATTTCCGCGACCGCCATTTCGGCGCCACGCTTCAGCTGTTCGCCGAAAGCCGCGTACTGGCCGGTCATCGGGCCGGCCGAACCGATCTTGGTCTGTGCGAACGCCGGCGACGCCATCAGCGCAATCGCCGAAACAGCCAGCACGCCGTAGATATTCCTCATGTGAGTCTCCCTGTTCTGGGCCCCCTCCACGGATGTGGAGCAATGCCAGTAGATTAGTGCCGCTCCTCCCAGCCCAGCAAGCCCTTGCGCCGATAGAGCCACGGATACTGACGAACCATCTGGCTAGTCTCCGTCATCCGGTAGGCCAGCCCCCCAATCGCAAGTTGTATCATCCAGCCAAGCAGGAAGCCGGCAACCGACCACAGTTCTCCACCGGCCAGGGCATAATCCAGAAACCGCAGAGTTGCCGACAGAAGCGCCGTGTAGAAAACTACCTGCCCCCAGTGACGCCAGGTTGCGGCGACTGCCTGTCCGGCCGCAAACGAGGCCGGGCCAATCACGACGAAGTTCAGCAAGAGCACATTGAAAAGCGTATCGCCGAACCAGTCGAACATGAAGGTATCGAAAGGGCTCATGCGTGACCGCCCTCGAGGTAGGCGGCCCGGACTTCGGCGTTGGCCAGCAATTCCTTGCCGGTCCCGCTCAGGCGAACCCGGCCATTGGCCAGCACATAGCCGCGATCGGCAAGGCCGAGTGCATGGTAGGCGTTCTGCTCGACCAGGAAGATCGTCACCCCTTCTTCACGCGCGATACGGCCGATCGCGCCGAATATCTGACGCACGATCAGCGGCGCCAGACCGAGCGACGGCTCGTCCAGTAGGAGCAGCCGCGGCCGGCTCATCAGCGCCCGCCCGATTGCCAGCATCTGCTGTTCGCCGCCTGACAGCGTACCGCCGCGCTGGTCCCGCCGCTCCGCCAGCCGCGGGAACATCTCGAATACACGATCGAGGTCTTGCGCAAAGTGTGCCGGGGCCGCGAGCGTGGCGCCCATCTGGAGGTTCTCGAAGACGCTCATGCGCGGAAAGATGCGCCGCCCCTCGGGAACCTGGGCAATGCCACGCCGCACGATTTCATGAGTAGGCAAAGCCGTGATGTCCTCGCCAGCCATCGTGATCTTTCCCGAGCGGGCGTGCGGGTTGCCGCAGATCGTCATTAACAGCGTGGATTTCCCCGCCCCGTTGGCACCGATCAAGGCGACGATCTCGCCCTTTGCGACATCGAGATCGACACCGTGGAGTGCCTGTATGGCGCCATAGAAGGTTGCCACTTCCTTCACGGCAAGGATCGGGGCCTCAACCATCACGCCCGTCCTCGTCGGTACCGAGATAGGCGCGGATCACCGCGGGATCACTCTGGATTTCTGCCGGCGCGCCCTCGGCGATCTTGCGGCCATAGTCGAGCACGACGATGCGATCGGAAATATTCATGACCACGCTCATGTCGTGCTCGATCAGGAGCACGCCCACGCCATCGCGATCGCGGATCGAGACCAGGAGCTGGTTGAGTTCCGCCGACTCGCGGGGATTGAGTCCGGCGGCAGGTTCATCGAGACAGAGCAGCCGGGGCTCAGTGCACATGGCCCGGGCGATCTCCAGCCGCCGCTGCGCCCCGTAAGGCAATTCACCAGCCGCGCGGTCGGCGTCTTCGAGCAGCGCGATGCGCTCCAGCCACGCGCGAGCCAGTTCCACACCTGCGGCCTCGGCCTTGCGGAAGCCGCGGAGTCCCAGCAGCCCGAACACGCTCCAGCCCGATGCCTTCATCAGCTTGTTGTGCTGCGCCACCATCAGGTTCTCGAGCACCGTCATGCCTGGAAACAGGCGAATATTCTGGAAGGTGCGAGCGACCTTGGCCCGTTGACCGATCTCGTGCCCCAGCATCTGCTCCAGCAGATAGTCGCGATCGCCGCCGCGCAAGGTCAGGCGCCCGACGGTGGGCTTGTAGAAGCCGGTGATGCAGTTGAATACCGTCGTCTTGCCAGCCCCGTTGGGGCCGATGATGGCGGTAATCTCCCGTGGCCGGGCGGAGAACGAGACGTTGTCGACCGCCACAAGTCCACCGAAGCGCATGGTGAGGTGCTCGACATCGATGAGCGGGTGGCTCTGCGGAATGCTCATCCGCTGCCTCCCGGTCTGAGCGGGTACAGCCGCAGCGACGGCTCGCGATGGGCGACGAGACCGCGAGGGCGGAACACCATGATCAGCACCATGGCCAACCCGAAAGCCAGCATGCGGTAGTTGCCGAGGTCCCGGAACCATTCCGGCAGGCCGATCAGCAGGATCGCCGCCAGCACGACACCGATCTGGCTCCCCATGCCTCCCAGCACGACGATGGCCAGAATGATCGCCGACTCGATGAAGGCGAAGCTCTCCGGACTGATGAAGCGCTGCTTGGCGGCGAAGAACGAGCCGGCAAAACCGGCAAACATGGCGCCGACGGCAAAGGCCGTGAGCTTGGTGTTGGTCGGATTGATGCCAAGCGCCCGACACGCGGTTTCATCCTCGCGCAACGCTTCCCAGGCGCGCCCAACCGGCAGGCGCCGCATGCGCTGGGTGAACAGGTTGGTAATCAGCGCGAGAACAAGAATGATGTAATAGAGGAATATCAGGCGATGGATGCCATCGAACGGAATGCCCAGCATTTCCGACACGGTCTGTTTGCCTGGCGGTGCAGTCTCCGAGAAAACTGCCCCGAAAAGCGTGGGCCCCGGGATCGAACCGATGCCGGCCGGGCCGTTGGTGAGGTCGAACCAGTTGAGGATGACCAGCCGGATGATCTCGCCGAAGCCAAGGGTCACGATGGCGAGATAGTCGCCCCGCAACCTCAGCACCGGAAAGCCGAGCAAAATTCCGAACAGAGCCGCCATCATGCCGGCCAGCGGCAACACGACCCAGAATCCCAATCCATGCTGCGTGCTCAGCAGCGCGTAGGCGTAGGCACCAACAGCATAGAAGGCGACGTAGCCGAGATCGAGCAGGCCGGCGAGCCCGACCACGATGTTGAGGCCCCAGCCCAACATCACGTAGGTCAGGATCAACACGCCGAGATCCATGGTCTTCTGGTCACCGAACGGCGTGAAGGGCATCACAACCGCCGCCGCGAGCAGCAGCCCGCCCGACCATTTCGCGCCGGTCCGTCGCAGCAATATCCCGGAGGGCGTGCCGGAGGCGGTCTTCAACGCGTCGTTCGCCCACGGCCACACCGCGCGGACCACCAGCAGCACACCGCCTAGGGCGACGAACCAGTGCAGGAATCCCGACGGCATTTTGAGCGGCGATGCGCCTGCCCCGATCATCACAACCCCGAGGCCGATCGCCGGCCAACGCAGCCCGGTTGCCGCCAGCGACAATCCCAAGCGGCCGAGAAAGATGGTCGCGACGGCTACGGCGAGGTCGGCGAACTGATAGTCGAATTCCAGGCCGGTGCGTGAACCCACGTCGACCGTGCGGAATCCGACAATGAAAATGCCGAGAGCCGCGGCCACGAAGGCGGTAAGGCCCGCGTCCTTCAGCATGGCGGGAACATTCGGCTTCATCGCCCTAGACCTTCTCGATCTCCGGTTTGCCGAGCAGTCCGGAGGGGCGGAAGATCAGCACCAGCACGAGGATCGCGAAAACCGCGACGTCCTTGTATTCACTCGAGAAGTAGGCGGCCCAAAACACCTCGATCAGGCCGATCAGCAGACCTCCCAGCATGGCCCCCGGCAACGAGCCGATCCCGCCCAGAACCGCGGCGGTGAATGCCTTGATGCCGGCGAGAAAGCCGATGAAGAAGTCGATGACGCCGTAGTACATCAGGAACAGCATGCCGGCGACAGCAGCCAGTGCCGCGCCGAGCACGAACGTCAGCGAGATCGTGCGATCGACGTTGACGCCCAGCAACGCCGCCATCTTCATGTCCTGCTCGCAGGCGCGCTGACGCCGGCCAAGCGAAGTGCTGGCGATCAGCCAGGTGAATCCTGCCATCAGCACGACAGTGACGATCACGATGATGATCTGCAGCCAACTCACGCGGACGCCAAAGCCATCAATGCTGAACAGGTCGATGCCGCCGGTCACGATCTGGGGGCCAGGCTTGGGACGGGCGCCCTGCACGAGCTGCACGTAGTTCTGCAGCGCAATCGACACGCCGATAGCCGAAATCAGCGGCGCCAGCCGAAAGGAACCGCGCAACGGACGATAGGCCGCTCGCTCGACCGCCCAGCCGTAGACGGCGGAAAAAGCCATGGCGGTCAGCAGCACGAGCAGGATCGCCACCGGTGCCGAGCCAATGCCGAGCAGGCTGCAGATCATGAACCCGATGAGCGAGATGAAGGCACCGATCATGAAGACCTCGCCATGGGCGAAATTGATCATGCCGATGATGCCGTAAACCATGGTGTAGCCGATGGCGATCAGGCCATATATGGCGCCCAGCGTGATGGCGTTGATCAACTGCTGTGAAAAATACGCCATGCTCTCGCCTTCCCCCAGTCCTGCGACTTACCACGGTTTCAACGGGCCGCGGTTCCAACGGGACCTGCACACCAATGTACCGGCCTTCCGGGGCGGATTGAAATGGACGATCTCAAAATGATCCATGTGCAAATCGCGGACCACGTCGCCTGCATCGCCGCCAGGATTGCCCGGAACAGCGTCGAGGAGGTGGCAATGCGCAACGGCTACGGGTTCGAACGGGGCATGGCGGCGGGCCAGCAGCGCACTGCGGATCCGGAGGAGTCGCAGCACACCCCCATCGAAAATCCGGACCCTGTCGTCAAGAGACGCTAATCGCGGCGCGCCGAGCGTTGCGCCGGAACATGGCGACCAGTCGCACCACGGCGACAGCCAGCACGAGGGCCGCCATTGGCCAGTAGAAGCTGTCGAGCGGCACACGCTTACCGACAGCGATGGCAAGGCTTATCCAAATGTACCAGCCGCCAATGAGATGCAGCAGCCGCCACTGGCGCGGACCGAGCCACGCCGCGGAGCTGTCGAACGACGTGGCCGTCATCCTGTCCTCCTCAAGGCCGCCATCTGTCGGACACGCCTTTGCAGGTCGAAGAGGTGCCCTGAAAACAGCCCGAGCAGGGCAACCTCGCCAGCCGCCGCAGCCAGCATATGAAGCGGCGCGCCTTCGACAAACAGTCCAGCCCGCACAATGCCTGCTGAGATCGACGCCATGAGTCCGCCGAGGCAGACGGACAAGGCAACCCACGAGTGGCGGAAGGCGCACCAGCCAATGACGCCTGCCGCGAGCGCCGCGACGAACGCGTAGCGATCGACAAGTGGCGCCAGCGCCGACATCGCGTTGCCGAGATCGTCGAGCCATATGATTCGGAGGCGCATCGCCACAAAGGTGACGGCAACGGTTGCGGCCAGCACGATCCAGGTCCGCTTGGTCTGACGGTCGATGGCGTCGGCTGCGAACTGTGCCGCGATCTCGCGCGCCAAACCAAAACGGGCAACTGCCCGGATTTCGGACGCCGCAGACGGCCATGCCTGGTCGGCTTCGGCTGCCCCGGAGATGCCCCTCAACTTCTTCAACAAGACGCCGGGCGAGTACCGGATCGAAGTCCAGGTCTCGTCACAAGTCGGCAATGTAATCCTGGATCACGCCGGCCATGTGCGGCTTCCCCTCAACAGCGAGTCGACGGCCTGCGAGAAGCGTCCCCACGCATCGCGGCGGCTAGCCAGGGCGGCGGATCCAGCCCGGGTAAGCGAATACATGCGCCGTCGCCGGCCGCCTTGCGGTGTCGTCCACGCGCTGGAAAGAAGCCCCGCCTCCTCGAGACGATGCAGAGCCGGGTAGACGGTCCCTTCCGGCAGGTCGAAGGTGTTGCCACTGCCCTGCTTGATGGTGGCAATGATGCCGTAGCCGTGAGCCGGCTCCGCCTCCAAAGCGGCAAGGACGATGGCATCGAGGTGCCCCTTGAGCATTTCGGCTTCCATACCTAGTGTAGCTAGGTATATATCTTCCGGGAGTCAAGTCGCTTGCGTTTAGGGCCTTGAATCACGATTAGTGCCGGGATGAAAACACCCACTTTCGACCTTATCGTCGTCGGTGCCGGCCCCGCCGGCCTGACCGCCGCCACCGAAGCCGCCCGCGCCGGCCTCAAATGCCTGTGCCTGGACAAGCTGGCGCCAGGCGGACAGTTGATAAATCTCGGCGAACTGCACGAGGTCGACGACGTGTTCACCGGCACGCAGACGGCCGCCCTCATGACCGACGATGCCGCCATAGCCGGCGTCGAGGTCGGCTATGGCGAGGTTGTGAAACTGTCTGGCGACGGCCCCTGGACGGTCGAGACCGCCGAGGGTGAGCTCCACACCGGACGCGCCGTCGTGATTGCAACCGGCCTCAACAAAGGCCGGCTCGGCGTTCCCAATGAAGATCAATTCGAAGGCCGCGGCCTCTCCCACTGCGCGGCCTGTGACGGACCGCTCTACGCCGGGCTGCCGGTCATCGTGGCTGGCGCCTCGGGATGGGCTACCCATGAAGCAAGGGAACTGGTCGGCCTTGCCAGCGAGGTCACCGTGATCGGTCCGGCGCCTGCCGATGCGGCCGACCCGGAGGACATCGCCTTCATCGATGGCCAGATCGTTGAGCTCGAGGGCGACAACGGCCTGGAGTCGGTGGTGATCGAATCCGAAGGTGCGCGAAACACCGTTCCGGCCAGCGCGGTCTTCGTCTACATCGGCCAGTCTCCCGCGGCGGAATTTCTGCCGGAATCGCTTGCGCGCGACGCTGCCGGGCATATCGTGGTGGATGTGGATGGCCGCACTTCGGCGCCAGCGGTCTTTGCCGCGGGCGACGTTCGTGCCAGCGGACGTCAATACCTGGTCGACGCCATCGGTGACGGTCGGCGCGCGGCCAAGGCCGTAGTAGCGGCTCTGAACAAAGCGAATTGAGGAGGATCAAGCACCATGCGCATCGTCAATCCCACATTCGGCCTGTCGGCCGCAGCCGGCGAGGCCGTGGCACTGAAGCCGGTCAACTGGAAGACCGACGCCATCGCTCTGTTTTCCAATTCCAAGCCCAACGCACGTGAATTGCTCGACGGCATCAGGACCAAGCTGGGTGCCTTCCGGTCGGTCGACAACATCGACTTCGTGGCCAAGAACAGCGCCAGCCAGGGTGCCTCCAAGGATCTGATCGAGAAAGTCGCGGCCAACTACCGGGGAGCCCTACTCGCCATAGCGGATTGAGGAAGCTGTTCATCGTGGAGTTTCCACGACAGCATCGAACTCGAGAAGCGCGGCATCACGGCCTTCGTCATTGCCACCGAGACCTTCAAGCCGCTGGTGTTGGCGCAGGCCAAAGCCCGCAAGGTGACGCCACGGCTGATCGTGGTGAAGCATCCGATCGGCGGCCTCAATGCCGACGAACTGGCCGAGCGTATCGCGACGGCAACCAAGGAACTGGCTGAGGCGACCCGCTGATGAAGGACACGACCGAGCAGGAAGTCATCGAGATCGGCGATCTCGATGTCGAGGCGTTCAACGAGTACGCCACGGAGCAAGGCTGGAGCGACGGCATGCCGCTCTTTGTCCCGACCGAGGAAAAGGTCGCGAAGTTCGTCGAGCGGGTACGTGGCGACAACCGGCCCTTCTCGCCGGTGCCGCCCCGCCAGGTGGTGCCGACCCTGCAGAGCCTTGCGGCCAACGCCGTGATGGCTGGCTGCAAGCCGGAGTATTTCCCGGCCGTGACGGCGGCAATGCGCGGCGTTCTCGACCCTGCCTTCAATCTGCACGGCACGTTGGCCACCACGCATTCCTGCGCACCGATGGTCATGATCAGCGGCCCCGCCCGCAAGGAACTCGGCGTCAACTGTGGCTCGAACTGTTTCGGCCAGGGCTGGCGCGCCAACGCCACCATCGGCCGTGCGTTGGGACTGATGCTGATCAATGTCGCCGGCGCCAAGCCCGGCGAGATGGACCGCTCGACCCAGGGAAACCCTGCCAAGTTCACCTTCTGCTTCGGCGAGAACGAGGAAGAGAATCCCTGGACGCCTTACCATGTGCAGCGGGGCTTCGCGCCGACCGACAGCGTGGTGACGGTCATGTCCGGCGAGGGCCCGCATAACCTCAATGACCACGGCAGCACGAGCGGCGTCGGCCTGCTCACGACATTCGCCGGCGGTATGGCGACGCCCGGCGCCAACACTATCTACGGCAAGGGCCCGCTATTCATCGTCATCGGCCCGGAGCATGCCGCGACTCTGAAGCGCGACGGCTTTTCCATCGAGAGCATCCGTGCGGAACTGTTCACCCGTTCGCGGGTGCACGCCTCGCGAATTTCGGAGGAGAACCAGCAAACCTACATCACCACGGGCCACAAGCCCGATGGCGACTGGTTTACGATCGCGCCGACGCCAGAGGACATCCACATCACGGTGGCCGGTGGTCCGGGCAAGCACTCCGCCTTCATCCCCTCGTTCGGCGGCACGACTGTCGCCTGCGTGCGCATCGCTTCATGAGCGAGTGGTGCGGCTGGCCGGTCGTCGAGGAGACAACCGTCTGGGAAAGCGTCCAGGCCACGCTTGAAGCCGCCGACCTCTCTGACGGCCTGCCATTGGTGCCGCCTACGGGCCGTCGCCTGGAGGCAATGGTCGCGGGAGTCGCGGCACGCGCCGATTCCCTCGGGGCCATGCCGCCGTTGTTCGGTGATCTCAGTCCGGAAGCCATCGCCTACCAATGCGTGATCGCCGGCTGCCGGCCCGCTGAGCTGCGCGTGGTGGTAGCGGCGGCCAAGGCCACGCTCGACGCCGACTTCAACCTGCTCGGGATCGCGACCACGACCGGCACCGCCTGCGTCGCCCTCTGCGTCCATGGGCCGATCGCGCGCAGTCTCGGCATCAATGCTGGCACCAATTGTCTTGGTCCCGGTAGCCGCGCGAACGCCAGCATCGGCCGGGCGCTGCAGCTCACGATCCGCAATATCGGCGGCGCGCGCCCCGAAGTCGGCGACATGGCGACCATGGGCCAACCCGGCAAGTACACCTTCTGCTTCGCCGAACGGAGCGGTGGCCCCTTCCCGACCCTGACCGCCCGCCGCGGCTTGGCGGCCGACGCCGACGCCGTTACCGTGATGGGCATCTCCGGCACCGCGGAAATCCTGCCCGGCGACGGCGAAGGCGCGACGCCGGAGGCGATCCTGTCGCCCATCGCCACGGCGATGCGGGCGGCAATCGTGATGTCAAGCATGAGCCGCCGGAACGAACGTGGCGAGCAGGTGTTCCTGCTGCCGCCCGAGATGGCAGAGAAGATCTTCCGCCACAACGGCTGGGATCTGGCGCGCATCCAGCGCTACCTGTTCGAGGAGGGCGACGGCGTCGCGCGCGCACCCGACGCCATCCATCCCATCCTGACCGGTGGCGCGGGTGTCAAGATGAGCTACCTGCCGATCTGGGGCGGCGGCTCGCAGATGGTGACGCGAGCCCTGTAGTTCCGCCCTCAGGTCTTCAGCCACCGCATCGACGATCAGCGTGTATGGCTTCTAGCCGTTCCACTTCTTGCCGCCCAGCGCGCGCCGCACCAGGCCGAAGATCATCCACATGCCAAAACCCCAGAAGGCATAGACCAGCGGTACAACCACGACGCCCGGCATACGGAATCCGCCGCCGATCGGCGCACCCTTGATCGGCAGCACGACAAACCAGTTGACGAGCGTGACCAACACGCCTGCGAACAGAATCCAGCCCCAGGGACCATCCACCGCCGACGGCACCCGGGGCGCGACATAAGAACCGACAATTCCCCACAGACCGCCTCAGAAAGCGGAAGAAAGGATCGCCGGAACGCCAAATGGCGCCACTGGTCTCTGGCTGTAGAGCGGCACCTTGAGAAGGCCAAGCTCGTTAGCGATGAAAAAACCGAGCTGGTGAAACACCAGAATGCCAAGAAACCCTGCGATAAATCCCGCGATGACGGTACGCATATCCTCTCCCCGGTCGCATCTATACTACCATACCGCACTCCCTTCGACTTCGGGAAACGTAGTCGCGGATCGAAACGGCCCGGGTTGGCGACCCTGGCGGTCCCTGATAAGACCCGACGCAGACAGCCAGGAGAGATCATGTCCCCCGCCGCAACACCTCTTAAGGGCGCCGCCAAAGGCATCAGCGCCGACGCCAAGCCGTTCGACTGGGAGGACCCGTTCTTCCTCGATGACCAGCTCACCGAGGAGGAAGTCGCGATCCGCGATGCCGCGCGCGACTACTGTCAGGACAAGTTGATGACTCGCGTGCTGGAAGCCAACCGGCACGAGAAGTTCCACCGCGAGATCATGAACGAGATGGGAGCGCTCGGCCTGCTGGGCTCCACCCTGCCGGAAAAATACGGCTGCGCCGGCGCCAACTACACGACATACGGCCTGGTCGCCCGTGAAGTGGAGCGCGTCGATTCGGGCTACCGCTCGGCGATGAGCGTCCAATCCTCTCTGGTCATGCATCCGATCTACGCCTACGGCACCGAAGAACAGCGCATGAAGTATCTGCCGAAGCTCGCGACGGGCGAATGGGTCGGCTGCTTCGGTCTCACAGAGCCCGACCATGGCTCCGATCCCGGCGGCATGAAGACCCGCGCCGTCACGGTCCCCGGCGGTTACAAAGTCTCGGGCTCCAAGATGTGGATCACCAACTCGCCGATCGCCGACGTTCTGGTGATCTGGGCCAAGCTCGACGGCGGCGCGATCCGCGGCTTCATCCTCGAGCGCGGCATGAAGGGCCTCGAGACGCCCAAGATCGAGGGCAAGTTCAGCCTGCGTGCCTCGGTGACCGGCGGCATCATGATGGAGGAGGTGATGGTGCCTACCGAAAATATGCTACCCAACGTCGCCGGCCTTGGCGGTCCGTTCGGCTGCCTCAACAACGCCCGTTACGGCATCGCCTGGGGCGCCATGGGCGCGGCCGAATTCTGCTGGAAGCAGGCGCGGAACTACACCCTCGATCGCAAGCAGTTCGGCCGGCCACTGGCCGCCAACCAGCTCATCCAGAAGAAGCTCGCCGACATGCAGACCGAGATTGCACTGGGCCTCCAGGCCTGCATGCGCGTCGGTCGCTTGAAGGATGCCGGCCACGCCCAGCCGGAGATGATCTCGCTGATCAAGCGCAACAACTGCGGCAAGGCGCTCGACATCGCGCGCGTCGCCCGCGACATGCACGGCGGCAATGGTGTGTCGGACGAATATCATGTGATCCGCCACGTCATGAATCTCGAGGCGGTGAACACCTACGAAGGCACCCACGATGTGCACGCGCTGATCCTCGGCCGGGCAATGACCGGAATTCAGGCCTTCTCCAGCGGGGCCTGACCGGCGTGGAATTGCCGCCCTCGGGCGACATCGCAATCGTCGCCGCTGGGGCCCTGGCCGCAGGCTTCGTCAACGGGTTGAGCGGCACCGGCTATGCGCTGGTCGCCCTTGGTTTCTGGCTGCAGGCGATGTCGCCGCTGACCGCGGCCCCCCTGACCGCACTGTGCGGCGTGGCCGGCCATGTCCAGTCCCTGCCCCGGATCTGGAGTGGCGTCCGCTGGCCCCGCCTTTGGCCGATGCTCACCGCCGGCATTGTTGGCATTCCGGTCGGCACGATGCTCCTCGAGCATGTGCGACCGGATCCGCTGAAGATTGGCGTCGGAGTCTTGCTGGTTCTCTACAGTGCCTGGATGGCCTTCGTGCGCCGGCCGCCGGTCATCACCGGCGGCGGCCGCGCCGCCGACGCCGCGGTCGGATTCACCGGCGGCGTAATGGGCGGCATGGCAAGTCTGAGCGGGCCGGCGCCGGCGATCTGGGCGCAACTCCGCGGCTTCGGCAAGGACGAGCAGCGCGGCGTCAACCAGCCCTTCAATATGAGCATCCTGCTGCTCGCTCTTTTGTCGGCCGGCATCGCAGGCTTCCTCGACAGGACCTTTCTTGTCTGGGCCGCGATCAGCCTGCCGACGACCCTGATCGGTGCGCGCCTCGGTCTCGCGCTCTATGGGCGCGTCAACGACACGCAGTTCCGCCACATCGTCCTGGTGCTGCTGGTCGTCTCGGGCGCTACCCTGATCGGCTCAAGTCTGCGCTAGCCACTGCAGGCATCCGCTGTCGCGCAGGATCGCCTCCAGGCCGGTAGCATCCTTGGCCGCCAGGTACTTGCGGCGAATTTCGGCCAGCGAGCGCGCGTGGTACTTCTGCGGTTCCTGAATCCACATCGCGCCGGCAAGAGCGACTTCGAAAGTCATGTCGCCGGCCGCGATGGCGGCCGCGTTGGCGACCGACCACGGCAGGAAAAGCGCGCTGACTTCTTCTTCGAACAACGGCATGAGCGTCGGCGCCAGCGTGGACCAGGACTCGAACGGCCCTGCCACCGCAGGCGAGACCATGCGCTGTACCCACTCCATGACCTTGGGTGCCAGGGTCCGCATGATGGCGCTGGGTGTCGGGTCGGTGGCGGCTTCGTAGAGCTGTCCCCACAGGCCGAAATCGGCCAGCGCCGGACGGGCACCGAGAAGGTACGGCCGAGATTGAAGATGCACCTCCAGGATCGCTAGCGCCCGCTTGAACGATGCCTCTATCAGCGGCTGCGTCCTGTCGTTGGAGCCGACAAAACTCAACCGGCCCGTCATGCGCTCGGCAATCGCGGTCCGGGCCTGCGCCACCGCCAACGGGCCTTGCGCCCCCATCATCTGCTGCGCGATGCGCTCGGCAGTCGACCAGCAATCCGCCAGGTAGCGCCAGCGGTAATGGAACATCCATTTGTTGCCCCACTCGTCGCCATATTCCTCGAGCAGCGCCGAGAGGAAGGCAAGTGCGGGATCGGCAGGGATGATGGACGGTTCCGGCTTCGCCGCCTCGATGCGCTCGATGATCGGCGTCGAGTCCTGCACGCCCTCGTCCTCGGGCGTCACGACCAAAGGCACCAGCGGCAGCTTGGCGTACTTCTGGAACTCGACCTGAACCGCCGGCGAGCGCGGAATCCACTGGTGCGGCAGGTCCTTGAATCGGAAGTAGGAACGCACCTTCACCGAGTACGGCGACAATTCCGAGCCGAAAAGCCGGTAGTTGGACACGGGTCTCCTCCCTCAAATCCAGTGTTTGCGCTTAACCCAGATGAAGATGCTTGTGACGATGATTACAACCGAACCCCAGAAGAACTCGTAGCCGTACTTCCAGCCGAGTTCCGGCATGTTGCCGTCGGCGCGGTCGAAATTCATACCGTAGACCCCAGCCAAAAAGCTCAGGGGCAGGAAGAAGACGGTAATGACCGCCATCGTCTTCATGACCTCGCCCATGCGGTTCGAAGAGTCCATCAGATAGAGTTCCATCAGGCCGTTGGCCATTTCGCGGTAGCTCTCCACCAGATCGAGGACGGCGACGGCATGGTCGAAGCAATCGCGAAGATAGGTTCTAGTCTCGGGCATGATAAAGGGTACGTCGGGCCGCATGACGGCCAGCACGGTTTCGCGCTCGGCCCATTGGATGCGGTGAAAGGCGACAAGTGCGCGCCGTGCCTGGTGGATATGCGCCAAAGTTTCCTTGGTCGGATGGTCGAGCGCCTCGTCCTCCAGTTCCTCGAGATGACCGGACAGCGCCTCGATCAGCGGGAACTTCCGGTCGACGACGAGATCGATCAGGGCATAGACGAGGTAGTCGACGCCGAATATCCGCAGCCTCGAGCCCACCGTCTGCAGGCGCTTCCTCACCGGCTTGAAGATGTCACCCTTGTGATCATGGAACGAGATCACATAGTTCTCACCGAAGAAAATGCTGACCTGGCGCGAATGAAGCTGGCAGTCTTCGTAGGCGGGATCGTTGAGCACGATGAAGCCCTGGCCCTCGTAGAGATCGAGCTTGCTGCGCTGGTGGGCGTGAAACACATCCTCCAGCGCCAGCGGATGCAGGTTGAAGGCCATGCCGAGGTCGCGCAGCATCTCCGAGTTCGGCCGTCCGGCGACGTCGATCCAGGTATGACCGGGCGTTCCGAGATGGAAGCGGCATTCGTCGACTTCGACGCCCTTCAGGACCTCGACGTCGTCAGCGCTGTACTCGACCAGGGTGAAGTCGAGTGCCTCGTCGGGCACGGGCGCCCGCCCGGCAAGCGTGCCGGGTGCCGTACCGGGCTTGGTGTGGCGATGAAAAAGTCCGTCCATTGCTCATTCCACATTGGTGCCGGCGTCAGACTTCCTGAAGGACCTGAACGTCAGGCCGGCCGGCCAGGTAATCGCCGAGCTTGCGCCCGAGTTCCTTGAAGTGCGCCGCAGCGCGATGCGCGGCCAACGCCGCCTCATCGTCGTAACGCTCCAGCATGACGTAAACATTAACGTCGGCGGTCTTGTGGAGGGCGTAGAGCTTGTTGCCCGGCTCGTCGGCCTGCACTTTTGCCTGCAACGCCTTCATGGTCGCCTCGAAATCGGCATTGGTGCCCGGCTTGATGGTGAGCTTCGCGATCACTCCCAGCATGTCTTCCTCACTTCTTTCTTGCGGTCGATTTGACCTGGTCTATTTCGCGGCCGCCGAAATAGAAGCGGTTGTAGGTCGGACTGATGATGATCTCGTTGATGCAGGCACGCGCCGGCATGGCCGCCACGAAGGCGATGGTGCGCCCGAGGTCCTCCTCCTGCAACATCCGCTCCTGCTCCGCCTTGGGCGGCACGATAGGCCGCCTGTTAAGGATCGGGGTCGCCACTTCGGCCGGGCAAATGACGCAGGCCCGTATGCCCTGCAGCCCGTCCTCGGCATTGATCGTCTCGGTGAGCGCCGCGGCACCGAACTTCGAAGCCGCGTAGCTCGGACCGGCAAGCGGCGTCACGAACTTGCCGAGCCAGCTCGAAATATTGATCACCACGCCATCGCGCCGCCGGCGCATGCCCGACAGCACGGCGTGGCAGCAATAGAACATACCATCGAGGTTGGTCCGCACCACGCTCTCCCAACCTTCGACTGTCACCTGGCTCCAGCGCCGGTCGGGAATGTTGGTGCCCGCGCTGTTGACCAAGATGTCGATGTGGCCATGTTTCTTTTCGATCGCGGTCGCGACACGGGCCACCGCCTTCTTGTCAGCAACGTCGAGCTTGCGGATCTCTACGGTCCCGCCGGCATCGCGAATCAGCCTTGCGGTTTCCGCAAGCGTTGCCTCGGAGCGGCCCGAGATCACGACCCGGCAGCCGCCCTCGGCGAGCGCCCGTGCGCCGGCCCGCCCGATCCCGGTCCCGCCGCCCGTCACCCAAGCGACTTTGCCTGCAAAGGCGGCAGTCACGCCGGTTTCCGTTTGATCAGGTACCTGTGCTCGCCGTCACACGCCAGTTCACCGCTCTGGTTATGAATCGTGAGTTTCAGGACGGCCACGCCGGTGGTGCGGCCGGGTTTCAGCTCGGTTACCTCCAGCATTGGGTAGAGCGTGTCGCCGCAATAGACCGGCTTCAGGAACCGCGAGGACTGCTCAAGAAAGCCGATCAGCGAGTCGCCGATGAAATGCGGGAATATACCCGCCCCTGCCGCGCCCTGAATTGCTACCTGGAGACCGTGGGCCAGAAGGTCGCGGTGGCCGCGGGCCTTGCAATACTCGCGGTCATAGTGGATCGGGTGATTGTCGCCGCTTGCGAGCTGGAAGGCGGCGAACATCGCCTCCGTCTGGGTGCGCGAGTTGATGTAGAATTTCTGCCCGATCCTGAGGTCCTCGAACCAGTGGGTCGGTCCGAAGCGATGCTCGGCCGGATCGAAGGGTTTGGCGTCGCTGTCCGGCAAGATGGTCTCTCCTGACTTTCGCGACTCTTACGCTGCCAGCGCCTTGCGTGCCATGCCATCGTACAAATCGAGCATGCGCTCTCGCCAGGCATGGACGGCATCGTCGCCGTCGAGCAGTACGAGCGAGCTGACGATGCCTGCCCACATGAAGGCGCCGGCCAGCACGTAGTCGGGATAGGCCGGGTGGTTGCCCGCCAGGAATGGCTGCGCCTTCAGCACGCGGCGGGCCGGCTCGAGTACGCCGCGGAAGACCGCGACACCCTTCTCGCGTGCCTTGTTCTGAAACGCCGCGAAATCTGTCGTACCCAGCCGCTTGCCCCGCGATTCCCTAAAATACGCCTGATCGGCAGGGCGCACGCGGTCGTAGAGATCGCCGACCACGATCGGAAATAGTGCCGGCTGCACGACGGTATCGACAAAGCCGTTGACGAAGTGGGCGTAGGACAGCGCCATCTCGCTCTTGAACAGAGGCTGGTCGGTATGGGCCTTGTCGAGGTGAAGGGCGATCGCCCAGCTATCCTTCACGGTCGTCTCCCCGTCCTTCAGGACGGGCACGGTGCTGGAGCCGGCGAACGCAATCTTGTCCTTTTCGGTGAAGCCCATCGGCACTTCGGTCCATTTCAGGCCCTTGTGAGCCAGAGCGAATTTGGTGCGCCAGCAAAACGGGCTGGGACGGCAGTCGTTCTGCAGGGAAAGGTCATACAATTTGATCATGGCGGGCTTCCGTTGATGCGACGGGACCAAGAGTAGAGCGGATCGTCCGGCGCGAGCAGGGCGAAATCGCTGGCCTGGTCCGCCCAATGGAATCCCGCGGCCACCATGTAGTCGGCCATGCCGGGGCTTTCGCCGTGAAGGTTACCGTTCTGCTTCACTGTCAGCCGCAGCGGGTCGAGCGCCGCGCGAAAGCCGGGCAGGCGCGCCATCCGCGCGTCGTTCAGTGCCTCCAGCGGCCCGAAACGCCGCTCGCGGGTCCGGCGGATGTAGGCGCGATCCTCCTCGTCGATGTGCGCCAGCATGTCGAAAAGGATGAAGCGGGCGATCTCGGGCGTCAGCCACAGGCCACACCAGTTGTTGAAGTAGCGCGCCAGCGACCGGCCGGCATCGCCGCCGAACAGCGACGGCCGGTCGGGATAGTCATCCTCGAGGTAATTGGCGATGCGCCACGAATCGGCCACCACTGTCTCGCCGTCCACGAGCACCGGCACGGTCTGCGAATTGGCGAAGGCGATGGAATCCTTGTCGACGAACCGCACCGCCACCATCTTGTCGATGGCTAAATTCTTGTGGGCTAGCATTAAATGAACGCGTTGCCCGAAAGGGCTGAGGCGGCGACCGTCGGTCGTCTTGATATCGTAAAGTGTCCGCGGCACGGCCGCTCTATTTGCCATCAATCATCTTGACGATGCCTGAAAAATCCTTCGCGGCGTGGCCACTGTTGACGAACATATTGAAGAGCTGGGCAGCCTCGGCGCCCAGGGGAGTGCTGGCGCCGGCCGCATTCGCGGCTTGCTGGGCGAGCATCAGGTCCTTCAGCATCATTGCAGCCGTGAAACCCGCCTGATAGTCGCGATTGGCAGGCGAGGCCGGGACAGGGCCCGGCACGGGGCAGTAATTGGTGAGTGCCCAGCACTGCCCCGAAGAAGTCGAAGCCACATCGAACAGCTTCTGGGCATCGAGCCCCAGCCGCTTGGCCAGCATGAAAGCTTCGCCGACGGCGATCATCGACACGCCGAGGATCATGTTGTTGCAGATCTTGGCCGCCTGGCCGTTTCCGCTGGCGCCGGCATGGACAATGTTCTTGCCCATCTTTTCCAGAATCGGCCTGGCCTTGGCGAAGGCCGCATCGCCGCCGCCGACCATGAAAGTGAGCGTTCCCGCCGTCGCACCGCCGACACCGCCCGAAACCGGTGCATCCACCATGTCGAACCCGGCCTTCTGGGCCAAAACGGCAACATGGCGGGCACTAACGACGTCAATGGTCGAGCAATCGATCAGCAATGTCCCCTTGGCGACATTTGGCAGCACATCGGACTCGTAGACGCCCCGGACGTGCTTGCCGGCAGGTAGCATGGTGACCACGATCTCGGCGCCCTTGACCGCCTCGACGGCGGACGCAGCCTTGTGGGCACCCTTCTCCACCGCCGCCCGCATCGCGGCGTCCGACAAGTCGAAAGCCGTCACATGGTGCTGAGCTTTCGCAAGATTGGCGGCCATCGGACCGCCCATGTTGCCGAGACCGATAAAGGCGATTTTCGCCATGGCGTTGCTCCCTTAGGACTGGTCGAACTTCAGGTCGTTGGCGACGGGCCGGAAGTGCTCCTCGACCATGGCGCGCGTGACGCCCTCGATGGTCGGCGGCTTCCACTGCGGCTTCTGGTCCTTGTCGATCAGGAGCGCGCGCACCCCCTCGAAGAAGTCATGGCCCTTCTGCATGCAGCGCTGCGACATGCGGTACTCGATGGTCATCGTGTCCTCGAACGACCGGTTGGCGCAGCGCCTGAGCTGCTCCAGCGTGATCGCCATCGACAGCGGAGAGAGCTTCATCAGCGCGGCGAGTTGCTTCTGCGCGAACTCGCTCTGCGACCGCCGGAGGCTGGCCACGATCTCCTGCAACGTCTCTGCTGAAAAGCAGCGGTCGATCTCCGGCATCAATGCCGGCAACGTCGGATCACCTGCGTCGGCCGCGAACTTCGCGACTACCGCGTCGACCTTGTCGTTGGCCCGCGAGCCCGACAGGTCGGCAGCCCCCAGCGCGGCTTGGAGATCCTCGATCTTCGCGCTCGGAACATAGGCGTGAGCAATGCCCGCCCACAGCGCGTCTGCCGCCTTGAGGCGATAGCTGGTAAGCGCGAGGAAGGTGCCCAGCGCACCCGCCAGCCGGGTCAGGAAGTACCCGCCACCGACGTCCGGGAAGAGCCCGATCGTCGTCTCGGGCATGGCGAACAGGTACTTCTCGGTCACGATGGAGTGAGAGCCGTGCGCCGAAAGGCCGACACCGCCGCCCATGTTGATGCCGTCGATCAGCGAGATCCACGGCTTGGCGTAACGGTAGATGCGGCGATTGACGACGTACTCGTCGCGGAAGAAGTCGCGGCGTAGCGTCCCCGACGGATCGTCACGCATCTCACGATAAAGACCTGCCACGTCGCCTCCAGCGGAAAACGCGCGGTCGCCGGCTCCGCGCAGCACCACCGCCTTGACCGCGGGATCCTTCTCCCACTGCGGCATCATCCGTTCCATCTCAAGGATGATGCCGTGCGACAGAGAATTCAGGACCTTCGGCCGGTTGAGCGTCATGACGCCCAGTCCATCCTTCACTTCGAATAAAATCTCGGCTTCAGACATCCATCATCCCATCAGCAAACGTCGAGAAATGATCACACGCATGATCTCGTTGGTACCTTCGAGAATCTGGTGCACCCGCAGGTCGCGCAAATAACGCTCGATGGGGAAGTCCTTCAAGTAGCCGTATCCGCCATGCAGTTGCAGCGCTTCATTGACGATACGGAAACCCGCATCTGTCGCGAAACGCTTGGCCATGGCGGCGGCCTGCGTCGCGTCCGGAGACTTGGCGTCGAGCAACGATGCGGCGCGCCAGATCAACAGCCGTGCGGCGTCGAGATCGGTTGCCATGTCGGCCAGCTTGAACTGCGTCGCCTGGAAATCGGCCAGCGGCTTGCCGAACTGCTTGCGCTCGACGACATAGCGCGACGCCGTCTCGAGACAGGCGCGCGCGCCGCCCAGCGAGCAGGCGCCGATGTTGATGCGCCCGCCGTCGAGGCCCGCCATCGCGATCTTGAAACCGTGGCCCTCCGGCCCCAGGCGGTTGGCGACCGGAACCTCGCAATTCTCGAAGATCACCGATGCCGTCGGTTGGCTGTTCCAGCCGAGTTTGTTCTCCTGCTTGCCGAACGACAGGCCAGGCGTGCCGTTCTCGACGACCAGCGTCGACACGCCTCCCGCCCCCGGTCCGCCGGTGCGCAACATCACGACATAGATGTCGCTGCGCCCGCCGCCAGAGATGAATGCCTTGGTGCCGTTCAGCACGTAATAATCGCCGCGTAGGTCCGCGCGCGTGGCCAGCGCCGCCGCATCCGACCCCGCACCGGGCTCGGTAAGACAGTAGCTCGCGAAATGCTCCATCGAACAGAGCTTAGGCAGGAACCGTTGGCGCTGGGCGTCATCGCCGAAGCCGTCGATCATCCAGGCGGCCATGTTGTGGATCGATACATACGCCGCCGTGCTGGGACACGCCGCCGCCAGCTCTTCCATGATCAGCGCTGCATCGACACGGCTGAGGCCGCTGCCGCCGACATCGTCCCTTACATAGATACCTCCGAAGCCGAGTGCCGCCGCTTCACGCAGCGTCTCGGCCGGAAAAACCTTTTCGGCATCCCAGCGCGCAGCCTGAGGCAACATCCGCGCGGTCGCGAATTGCCGCGCAGTGTCACGGAAAGCCTGTTGATCCTCGGTAAGGTTGAAGTCCATGTCCGCGGGATCATATCGGGGGCCTCTACCCAGTCAAACAATGCGGGCGAACAAGCCGCATTGCAGCCTTTCCCGGTTCGCGCGATAACGCGCTCCATGCCCGATCGCTTCACCACCCTCGGCCGCTATCCGACGACGCGGCTTCGCCGCAACCGCCGCGAAGACTGGTCGCGTCGTCTCGTCGCCGAACACAGGCTCTCGGTCGACGATCTGATCTGGCCGGTGTTCGTGCAGGAAGGCAGCAAGGCCCGCACGCCGGTCGACTCGATGCCCGGCGTCGACCGGCTGTCGATCGACCTGCTGGTCGAAGCGGTCAAGGAGGCACGCGACCTCGGCATTCCGGCGGTGGCCTTGTTTCCCGAGACCGACCCGAAATCCAAGACGCCGGATGGCCGCGAGGCCTACAACCCCAGCAACCTCGTCTGCCGCGCTACCGCGGCGGTGAAGAAAGCGGTGCCGGATATCGGCATCATGACGGACGTGGCGCTCGATCCCTTCAACAGCGACGGCCACGACGGCATCGTGCGCGACGGCTACGTGCAGAACGACGAGACGCTGGACGCGCTGATCAAGCAGGCGATTGCGCAGACCGAGGCCGGGGCCGACATCCAGGCGCCGTCCGACATGATGGACGGCCGCATCAGTGCCATCCGCAAGGCACTCGACGCCAAGGGTTACATCCATGCCCAGATCATGTCCTACGCCGCCAAGTACGCCTCGGCTTTCTATAATCCGTTCCGCGACGCCATCGGCAGCTCGGGCGCACTGAAGGGCGACAAGAAGACCTACCAGATGGACTATGCCAACTCCGACGAGGCGCTCCGTGAAGTGGGCCTCGACATCGAGGAAGGTGCCGACATGGTGATGGTCAAGCCCGGCCTGCCCTATCTCGACATCGTGCATCGCGTGAAGAAAAGCTTCGGCGTGCCGACCTACGCCTATCAGGTGAGTGGCGAGTACGCGATGCTGAGGGGCGCCGCTGACCGCGGCTGGCTCGACTGGAACAAGGTGCTGATCGAGACCCTGACCAGCTTCAAGCGTGCCGGTTGCGACGGCATCCTGACCTACGGAGCGGTCGACGCGGCGCGCTTGCTCAAGTCGAAATGAAAGAACGACCGTCGGCCCGCCTGGTGCTGCTCGACCCGCAGGACCGCTTGTTCCTCTTCAATGTCCACGATCCGAAGGTGTTCGATCCGGCCAACCCGTTCTTCGATCCCTTCTGGGTGATGATCGGCGGCATGGTCGACCCGGGTGAGGATTTCGCACAGGCCGCCGTTCGCGAGGCCGGCGAGGAAACGAAGCTGCCCATCATCGGCACGCCCCGGTGGGTATGGACGCGTGAGCGCCGCATGAGCTGGCGCGGCACCGAGGTGATGCACCGGGAGCGCTTCTTCCTTGCCCGTACCGATCGAACCGCAGTCGATACCTCCGGCCTCGACGAAAAGGAGCGGCTCTGGACCCTCGGTCACCGCTGGTGGACAGTCGACGAGATTGCGGAGTCGAGCGAACACTTCGAGCCGCGCGATCTCGCCACGCGCCTGAAGATCCTGTTGCGCGACGGACTGCCGAATGAGCCCATCGTTCTCTCCTGATTCGCTGAAGGTGCCGTATTGCGCTGGACATTCCTGCAACGCGCCGACTACTGCCGCGCCGGCTATCTCAGCCCAGCGGCCAAGATGCTGCTCGCGCTGCTGACTACCAGCTAGCGGCGGTCGCGGTCTTCGTCTTCGCGTTTACGTGCCTCATGCTCGGCCGAGGTGCCGCGATAGGCCCGCCAGGCCAGGATGAGTGCAACAAGGGAGCAGGCAACCCCCACAATCATCGCCACTGATCTAGATCCATCCATGTTCCAGGAACGCTGCCACCACATCGTCACTCCACGGCCGGTCGCGCCCAATCCCATGGAATCCGACATGCCCACCGGACTCCGGCAGCAACGGCACCAGCGCCTTGTTCGTTGCCCAATCATAGCCGCGATAGAGCGCGGCCGGTATCCACGGATCGTCGCCTGCCGCTAAGACAAGTGTCGGCACGCGGATGGATGACATGAACCGCACAGGCCTGCAGCGTTCATAATAATCCTCGGAGCCGGCAAAGCCATGGCGCGGCGCGATGAAGACGTCGTCATATTCCCAGATCGATTTCGTCCCCAGGATCGCCGCCCGTTCACCGGCGGAGAGCGAGGCGCCCGTGCCCGTCGCCTCGCGCTTCATCTCTCCCAGGAGGTGGCGATGGTAGATCGCATTGCGCGGCCGCATCATGCTGACACAGGTGGCCGACAGGTCGATGGGTGCACATACCGTGGCGGCGGCCGCGAGCGGTGACGATGCCCCTTCCTCGCCGAGATACTTCAGCAGCATCGCGCCGCCCAGCGAGTAACCAACCGCCATCATGCCATCTCGCCGCAGATCGTCCGGCAGAAGCGCCAACAGCGCCCGCAAGTCCTGGCTCCGGCCGGCATAGTAGTGACCGCCGCACAACGGGCGCGACGGCCCGGCGCCGCGCAGGTTCAGCCGCAGCACGCGATGCCCGCGCTCTAGCAGCCGCCGCGCCTGGCTACGGATGTACTGGCTGTCCTCGCTCCCGGTCAGGCCATGAATCAGCACGACCAGTGGTGTTCCGGACTTCCGCACTGACGGCCGGTGCAGCGTGGCCAGCAGCGTATCGCCGGTGCCGTCGGCCAGGGGAAACCGCAGTCGCTCACCGGCATGCGGTGCGAGGTCGACGCTACCACCGCGCAGGCGATTGGCCAGCGTCTGCAGGTCGCCGCCCCACCACGGAAAACGCGGCCGGAACGGCGGAAAAACCGGGGAAGCGATGGACGTCAGCACGGCTAGACCTTATTCACGGCCGGCATCAAGATGGCAACGCCCAGCCCCTCACCTCGATCCGCAGCCCTCGGCGTCTTCTATGCCGTCGCTGCCGCAACCCTCTTCAGCACCGCTGGCGTCATCGTGCGGCGCATCGACTTGCCGGCCTGGGACATTTCGTTCTGGCGCTCGACGTTCCTGGTCGCCGCCCTGCTGCCACTGTTGATCTGGCAACGCCGCCGCGTGTGGATCGACGTACGCAACGCCGGCCCGGCCCTGTTGCTGAGCGCCCTTCTGCTCGCCGGCAGCTTCGTGTCCTTCATTCTCGCGCTGGGTCTGGCACCGGTCGCCAACGTGCTGATCATGTTCGGCGCCACGCCCTTCATAACCGCGCTCGCCGCTCGGCTGTTCCTCGGCGAGCCGCTGCACCGCCACACCATGCTGGCGATGGCCGTCGCGGTCGTGGGCCTCGCCCTGTCGGTCGCCGGTTCGCTGCAGGCCGGCGTCCTTGCGGGCATGGCGGTGGCCGGCATCGTCGTGCTGTGCATGAGCGGCAACTATGTCGTCGTGCGCCACCGCCGCGATATCGGCATGGCGCCCGCGATCTGGCTGGCCGGGCTCATCTCCGGCCTGATCGCGCTTCCCTTCGCCCAACCCGAAACACTCGCCTGGTCGCAGGTGCCGTGGCTGTTGGCACTCAGCCCGGGCCAGCTCGGCTGCGGGCTGCTGCTTTACATGGCGAGCCTCCGGCGCATTCCGGCCGGCCGAGCCGCCCTGCTCGGGCTGCTGGAACTCGTGCTCGGCCCGGTCTGGGTCTGGACCTTCGATGGCGAACGTCCCGGCAATCTCACGCTCCTTGGCGGTGCCATCGTCATCGGTGCCGCCGCCGCCAATGTATGGCTGGATTCGCGCCGGCCCGCTGGCTAGGAAACCCGCATGCGAACCGCCATGTCGACCGCCATCGCAGCACTTGTCCTCACGCTGGCACCACCGGTGATCGCCGAACCTGTTTCCTCGCTGGCCGATGGCCGCACCGGACGCGTCGAATTCCGGTCGGTGACGCCGGGCGGACCGACCGAGCTCGTCCGCAAGACCTATCCCGCGGAGGGCGCCGTGGTCTCCGGTGCCCTTGTCCTGCCGCCGGGCACCGACGGCCCGATGCCGGCGATGGTCATCGCCCACGGCAGTGGCGGCATCCTGAAGGGTCGCGAGGATGCCTGGGCAGCACGCCTGAACGCGCTCGGCATCGCCACCTTCGTCATCGACAGTTTTGCACCGCGCGGCCTGCGGTCGACCTCGCGCGACCAGTCCCGGCTGTCGACGATGGCAAACCTGGCCGACGCGCTGGCAGCGCTTCAATTGCTGGCCTCCCACCCACAAATCGATCCGGCGCGGATCGGTGTGATGGGCTTTTCGCGAGGCGGACAGGTCGCCCTCTACAGTGCGCTGGATGCCCTGCGCCGCGGTGTCGTCGATGGCGGCCTCCGCTTCGCGGCCCATGTGGCGCTCTATCCCTCCTGCAGCATTCCCTATCGGGCGGCAGAGGTGAGCGGTGCACCGATCCTCATGCTGCTGGGCGGCGCCGACGACTACACGCCCGCAGCCGCCTGCCACGCCTACGCCGACTGGTTTGTCGCCAAGGGCGCTCCGGTCCGCGTCGTTGCCTACAACGGCGCGCACCATGATTTCGACATCGCCGACCCGCCGCGCTTCCTGCCCGCCCTTCAGAGCGCCCGTGGATGCAACGCCGAAGTCGATGTCGACAACGGCGCCGTGCGCCGGCTCGACACCGGCGAACGGCTGCGCGATCCGGCCGTGATCTCGGCCTACTTCCGCGCTTGCATGCAGCGCGGCGCCACCATGGGCGGCAATCCCGCAGCCCTGGCGCGCGCCGAGGCCGACGTGGCGACCTTTTTGCGTCAGGCCTTCAACCTTCCGGTGCGGTGAACCGCCACCAACGTACGGCTGGATTCACGGCGGCCCACTGGCTAAGAACCGCATATGACCCAAAATGGCACCAAAGGCCCCCTGTCGGGCATCGTCGTCGTCGACCTCTCCCGCATCCTGGCCGGCCCCTACTGCACCCTTCTGATGGCCGAAATGGGCGCGCGGGTGATCAAGGTCGAACCGCCCAAGGGTGGCGACGACGCGCGCGCTTACGGCCCCTTCATCAACGGCAAGTCGACGTACTTCGCCTCGGTCAATCGCGGCAAGGAAAGCATCGCCCTCGACCTCAAGAACGATGCCGACCGCGCCACCTTCGAGAAGCTTCTCGCCAAGGCCGACGTAGTGGTCGAAAACTTCCGCCCCGGCACCATGGAGAAGCTCGGCTACGGTTGGGATGCACTGCACGCGAAATACCCCAAACTGATCTATGCCGCGGCGTCCGGCTTCGGCCACAGCGGTCCCAACTCGAAGGACCCCGCCTACGACATGGTCATGCAGGGCATGGGCGGCATCATGAGCATTACCGGCAATGAAGGGCAGCCGCCATCGCGAGTCGGCATGTCGATCGGCGATATCGGCGCCGGGCTTTATACCGCCGTGGCCGTCAATGCCGCGCTGGTTCATCGCCTCAAGACCGGCGAATCGACCAAGGTCGATATCGGCATGTTCGACTGCCAGCTCGCACTGCTCGAGAACGCCATCATGCGCTACACCGTCGAGGGCGAAATCCCCGGCCCGCTCGGCGCCCGCCACCCCACCATCACGCCGTTCCAGGCTTTCAAGACTTCCGACGGCGCCATCATCATCGCGGCCGGCAACGACGGACTTTTCGTCAAGACCTGCGAGGCGCTGGGCCGCCCCGATATGGCCGCGAATGCCGATTACAAGACCAACGCGCTGCGCCAGAAACATCACGGCAGGCTCGAACAGGAAATGGAAGACGTGCTGAAAGCCAACACGACAGCCCACTGGATCGCCGTCGTCGGCAAGGCTGGCGTGCCCTGCGGCCCGATCAACAACATTGCCCAGGCGCTGGCCCATCCGCAGGTCGCCGCGCGAAATATGGTCGTGGAGGTTCCCGACGGCAGCGGCGGTATGCTGAAACTCGCCGGCAATCCGCTGAAGATGTCGGCCTTCACCGACCCGCCGACGCGGCCGCCGGCGCCCGATCTCGACAGCGACCGCGACGCCATACTCTCCTACCTCGGCGGCTAGAACGTGCCGGCACCCGCCGCCGCATTTGCCATCAGGCTCGGCACCGGCCTGGCGAAATTCGCGGCGTGCGCCGCACTGGCGATCCTGGTTTTCCTGACGGGTGCGTATTTCCAGGTGCGCGGCGCCCTGCCGCCCTACAGCGGTCACATCGACGCTGCCGGGCTGAAAGGTCCGGTCGAGATCCTGCGCGACCGCAATGCGGTACCCCACATCATCGCCGGTTCGCTCGAGGATGCCGCCTTTGGCCTGGGCTATGTTCACGCCCAGGACCGCTTCTGGCAGATGGAGCTGATGCGGCGGCTGGCGCAGGGACGTCTCGCCGAAATACTGCCGCCGATGCTGGTCGGCGGCAGCATCGTCGACACCGACCGCACGCTGCGCGGGCTCGGCCTCTACCGTCAGGCCAGGGAGAGCTTGAACGCCCTGTCGCCGGGCACGCGCGCCACGATCGATTCCTATGCCACCGGCGTGAATGCCTGGCTGAAGAACGACAATCAGCAGTACGGTCTCGAGCTCACCGTCATCAAGCTTCTGTCGGGCGGCCACTACCGGCCCGAGCCGTGGCAGCCCGCCGATTCGTTAGCGTGGGGCAAGCTCATGGCGCTGGGTCTCGATGGCAACTGGCGCGCCGAGCTGTTGCGCCTGCGGCTGGCACAGAAAATCGGCGAGGACGGTGTCAAATTCCTGATCGAACCGTCGGGCAGCAGTCAGGACTCGACGCTCACACTGGCGCGCGAGGTCACTCAGGGCATCGATCTCGACCGCCTCTACCGCTTCACCGACAATGCCGCGACTCGCAAGCGCGAGGCTTCCAATGAATGGGTTCTGTCGGGCGCGCATGCGATTTCCGGCATGCCGCTGCTCGCCAACGACCCGCACCTTGCCCTCACCTTTCCAGGCGTCTGGTATCTCGCGCGCCTCGTCGGGCCGGGTTTCGATATCCGCGGCGCCTCCTCGCCGGGCTCACCCGCCATCGTGCTCGGCCATAACGGCACCATCGGCTGGGGCTTCACTACTACCAACCTTGACAGCCAGGACCTGTTCATCGAGCGCGTCGACCCGACCGATCCCGGCCGTTACATCACGCCTGACGGCGCCCGCCCATTCGCCGTGCGTGAAGAGACCATCAACGTCCTGTGGGGCGATCCCGTATCGCTCAAGGTGCGCCAGACCCGTCACGGCGTGGTGGTCGACGACTTCATGCGCCGCGCGGACGACCTCACGCCGACCGGCCATGTCCTGGCGCTGCAGGCAACCGCACTCGATGGCTCGGACACCTCGGCCGAGGGCTTCAGCCGCATCGGGGTAGCGCAGAACTGGGACGATTTCCTCGCCGCCACGCGCAAGATCGTCTCTCCGATGCAGAACATCGTCTACGCCGACACCGCCGGAAATACCGGGCTGATCTCGCCCGCCCGCGTGCCGATCCGGCGCAAGGGCGATGGCTCGATGCCGGTGCCGGGCTGGACCGGTGAATATGACTGGGCCGGGTTCGTGCCGTTCGACGAACTGCCGCGCGTCTTCAATCCGGCCGGCGGCGTCGTGGTCAACGCCAATGCCCGACTGGTGCCGGACGACTACCGCCACTTCATCAGTCGCGACTGGGCCGAGCCTTACCGCCAGCGCCGCGCCAACCAGCTTCTGCGCGAGGTCGAACGTCATCCAGTTTATGGCATGATCGCCATCCAGGCCGACAATCTCACGCTCGACGCCGTCGACATGGTCCCACTCCTGCTGAAGCCAGCGCCACGCAATCCGCGCGCCGCCAGGGTGCGCGAACTGATGAGTCGCTGGAACCACTTCATGCTGGCGAGCCGACCGGAGCCGCTGATCTATACGGCCTGGCTCACCGAACTGCAGCGCGGCGCGCTTGCCGACGAACTGGGCGACGAACTTTACGAATCACTCGCCATTCCCAATGTGCCCCTGATGATGCGCGTCCTGCGCGAGCAGCCGGGCTGGTGCGACGACGGCGGCACCCGCGTCACCGAAACCTGCGATGACGCGATCGCACTCGCGCTTGAGCGTGCGCTCAACGGCATCGCGCGCCGGCAGGGCGGCACCATCGAGACCTGGCAGTGGGGCCGCGATCACCTGGCCGTACACCGCCATCCACTGTTCGACGGCATTCCCCTGCTCCGCGATCTGGCCTCGGTGCGCTTTCCGTCCGACGGTGGCGCGCGAACCCTGAATCGCGCTCAACCCTCCTATCGCGGTGCGCGCCCGTTCGATGCCGTGCATGGCGCCGGCTACCGCGCGGTCTATGATTTCGCCGATCTCGACAACAGCCGCTTTGCCATTCCGCTGGGGCAATCCGGCAACATGCTGTCGCCATGGGCCCGCAACTTCGTCGACCGCTGGCAGTCGCTGCGCTACATCGAGATTTTCGGTACCCGCGCCGCCGCCGCCCACACCGCCATCGGCACGCTCACGCTGGCGCCTCCGGCGCGATAGGGAAGAGCCTTACACCAGGGCCGCACGAACCGCACGTGCCAGGTCGGCCTTGCGATAGGGCTTGCTCAGGAAGTTGAAATCCTGACCGCCGACCGCATCGGCCGAGAAACCGGACGTCAGCAGCAAACGCATCACCGGCCAGCGCTCATGCACTATCTTGGCCAGCGCCACGCCGTCGACCTTGCCAGGCATCACGACATCGCTAAGTACCAGGTCGAATTCGCCGGCGCGCTCTTCGAGCACCAACAGAGCTGCATCACAGCTTTCAGCAACGGCCACCCGATATCCCAACGACTTCAACTGTCCGAGCACGGCCTCGCGAACATAGTCGTTGTCTTCGACCAGGAGGATGCTCTCGGTCCCGCTGGGCACGCTCTCGCCGGCCGCGGGCGGTGCAGTGACGCGCGGCCGTTTCAGAGTGCGGGGCAGCAGGAGCCGCACGATCGTACCCTTGCCCGGAGCACTCTGGAGGTCGATCTCGCCCCCCGACTGGTTCACGAAGCCATGAACCATGCTGAGGCCGAGCCCGACGCCGTGGCGTTCCCCCTTGGTCGAGAAGAACGGTTCGAAGGCCAGCGCCATCGTCTGCTCGTCCATGCCGGTGCCGGTGTCGGCGACTTCGATGAGAACATTGCCCGACCCCGCGCTTCCTGCGACGTCCTTTGGGATGTTGCGCACCCCGATGGTTAGCGTGCCGCATTCGGGCATGCCCTCACGCGCATTGTCGATCAGTTTGGCCATGGCGCTGTCGAACTGCACACCGTCTATCTCCACGGGCCAAATGTCCGGCGCGATATCGACCACGATGGTGATCGTCTCGCCGATCGTACGATTCAGACGTCGTACCACGTGGGCGATGCGCTCACCGACATCCAGCACTCCGGGATTGAGCGGCTGGCGTCGCGAGAAGGCGAGCAGATTGCCTGTCAAATCGGCGCTGCGCTGCACACCGGCAAGCGCCGATTCGATCAGCTGGCTCATCTGCTTGTCGACGCGCGGGCATTCAGCCAGCAAGTCGAGATTGCCCATGATGATGGCAAGATAGTTGTTGAGGTCGTGCGCCACGCCAGCGGAAATCTGGCCGATCGATTCCATACGCTTGGCTTCATGCAGCTTCTGTTCGAGCTTGAGCCTTTCAGTCACGTCGCGGCCGGTTGCAACGATCCCTCCACTTCGCGATCGATGTTCGGAAATGTGCAGGACGCGGCCGTCGGGAAGCTTGCGGACCGTCACGCTGCCGTCGGCTCGCCGGTGGGCTTCGAGACGATCGGCTATGAACTGTTCCTTCGTCAGGTCCGGTGGAATCGTCGTGACACCACTTTCGACAGTGCTTCGGAATATCTCTCCGAAGGTACGCCCCGGGACGAAGTGCAAGTCCGCGTTGGCATAGTGATCCTGAATATGGTGCGTCATCAGAACCAGCCTGTCTTCGCTGTCGTAGAGAATCATATTCTGGTCGAGACTTTCGATGGCGTCCGAAAGATTGTCGCGCGCTCGAGCCAGCTCGCTCTCGGCCACCTTGCGCGCGGTGACGTCCATCACCAAGCCCTCAAGCCGGACAATTTCGCCGGACGCATCGCGAACGCCATGCGCGCGGTCGAGCACCCAACGCCATGACCCGTCGGCGTGTCGCACGCGGTACTCCAGCTCAAACATCCGCCCCGCCGCGGAATCTTCCCGCCACTCCTGCCAAATCCGCGCGCGATCATCGGGATGGATCAATCCAAGGTAGACCACCGTCCCATCGGTGAGTTGCTCCGGCTCTACGCCCAATAATTCTCGGGCACCCTCGCTCGCGAAATCGATCTGCCAGTAGCCATCGTATTTCGAGCGGTAGACCATGCCTGGCACACTGGCGACCAGCGATCTCTGGAAGCGCTCCGTCTCGGCCAGTTCCCCGGTACGCTCGATAATGCGCCGCTCCAGCGTGGCGTTGAACTCCTGCAGACCCTGCTCAATGCGCTTGCGATCGGTGATGTCGATGTAAATCGTCACTGTGCCGCCGTCCGGAATCGGGTTGCGCCGCAACTCGATAGTCCGCCCGTTGGGGCGCGTACGCTCGCTCACGGTCGACCCGACGAGAAATCCCTCGAGGCGGCGCTCGACGGCCGCCTTGGGGTCGCCGGGACCGAACTCCCCCGCCATCGCCTGCGACATCATGAGTTCACGTGCTGACACGCCATGCCGAACGAGAGATGGTTCGATGCCGAGCAGATCGGCGAACCGGTCGTTCCAGGCTACGAGTCGCATGTCCTTGTCGTAGACAGCGATGCCGCCATCGATATTGGAAATGACGGTCGACAGCAGGGCCGACTGGCGTTCCAGTTCAGCCTTGCGCTTCTTATCCTCGGTGATGTCACGGTAGATCGCCAGATAGCCCTGATCGTCGAGTGCCCGCAGGCGTCCTTCGATCCAGCGCCCAGTGGTGAGCTGCTTTTCGTAGGTAATTTGGCGCTGGGTACGCAAGAGCTCGCCCATGCCGCGTGCGCGCTCGCTGGCCTGCGCCTGCGGATCGCCTGGCCCATACTCGCCGCGCTTCGCCATAGTGAGCAAGACCTGGAACGTTACATCGGCCTCTCCGGTTTGCGCCTGGTTGGGTGCATCGAGGATTTGGAAGAGCTGGTCGTTGACGGCCAGCGTCCGGCTCGCACTGTCGATCACCTGTACGCCGTCGGGGATGGCGGCAAGGATGGCGTCGAGTGCGCGGCTCTTGATCCGGAGTTCGGCCTGCGCCTCGAACAGTGCGGTGACGTCGCGACCCACGCCGCGATAGCCCTCAAAAATCGCCTCGGGACTGAATTTCGGATCGCCGCCGATCGAACACCACCGCGCCGGTTCGTCGCCATTGAGGGCTCGGTAGATCACGTCCCGGAAGGGCCGGCGCGCGCGAGTGATGGATTCCAGCGCCGCAAGTCGCGCGAAGTTGTCAGGATCGGCGAAGGCGAAATCGGCGCGTGACCGGCCAATCCACCCCGTCAAGTCCATCCCCATCTGCGACGTCGCGATGGAGAAATACGTGAAGCGGTCGTTGATATCGGTT
>CALFRN010000301.1 GCA_937919085.1 uncultured Reyranella sp. | reverse complement strand
TGGGTGGGCACGTCCCTGTCGATGATGGAACGCCATTACGCACACATTGATAGAGAAATCGAACACCCGATGTCAACGCCGGAGTAAAAACCTGCCATTGGGCGGCGCAAAAGTCGGCCACTTTGGCTATCTGATCTGCGGCGGTTGATTTGGGGTTAGCGCCTTGGCGCGCGCGCTTTCCAGATAGTAGGCGCGAGCCAAGGCGCTTTGGCCCATCGGGGCCAATCTGCAGATGGCAGGATTATTCCGCGGCGTTTTTCTTACGGGAACGGCTTTGGCTGAGGCGGTAACTCTCGCCGTTCATCTCGAGGATGTTGACGTGGTGGGTCAACCTGTCGAGAAGCGCGCCGGTCAGGCGTTCGGATCCGAAGGTCTCGGTCCATTCGTCGAAGGGCAGATTGCTGGTGATCAGGATCGCCCCTTGCTCATAGCGCTGTGAGATCGTCTCGAAGAGCAATTCGGCGCCGGTTTTCGAGAGGGGCACGAAGCCGAGTTCGTCGATGATCAGCAGCTTGTGCCTGACGAGTTGCTTCTGGAGCCGCAGAAGCCGCCGCTCATCGCGGGCTTCCATCAATTCGTGGACGAGGGCCGCTGCGGTGGTGAAGCCGACAGCGAGCCCTTTCTGGCACGCGGCCAGGCCAAGGCCCAGGGCGATGTGGGTCTTGCCGGTGCCGCTCGGACCAAGGGCGATGACGTTCTCGCGCCGCTCGATCCACTCGCAGCGGGCCAGTTCCAGCACCTGCATCTTGTTGAGGGCCGGGATCGCCTTGAAGTCAAAGCTGTCGAGACTTTTGACTGCCGGGAACCTGGCGGCCTTGATCCGCCGCTCGATCATCCGCCGCTCACGATCAATCAGCTCCAGTTCGACCAGTCTGGCAAGGAACTGGACATGATCCAGCCCCTCGGCGGCGCATTGCCGGGCGACCTTGCTGTATTCCCTCAGGAAGGTCGGCAGCTTCAGCGTCTTGAGGTGATGGTCGAGAAGAAGTTGCGGCACCTCGCTCATGACGCGCCACCTGCCATCAGGCACATGTAGCTGGCCGCCGAGGTGGCGCCGACATTGGCCCGGGGCAGATAAGGATAGCAATCAAGGTCGAGCTTCGGTGGTCGCTTCTCGACCTGGCACAGGACCAGATGCTTCACCGCATCGAACCCGATCGCGCCCATGCGCAGCGCATTCTTGATCGCGACATGCAGGTCGCCCAGATCGAAGCTCTCCAGAAGCCGCAGGACCTGCACATACTCCCGCCGGCCCGCCTTGATCATCCGGGCCTCCATCAGCCGGCGCAGCGTCTGGAACTCGGGCGGCAGGTCCCATTCCGCCAACGGCGCGGCCTGATCGAGGGCGTTGATCTTCTTCTCCAGCAGAGGCAGGTAATGCACCGGGTCGAAGACCATGTCCTCGCGTTCATAGCAGCGGGGATGGCGGGCGATGGTCTCTCCACCGCAGCCGATGACAACCCGATCGACATAACCGCGCACCCAGACGTCGCGGTGGCCATAGGCAACCGGCACGGAGTAATCGTTGGTCTTGTAGCGTACCAGCGCCTGGGAACTGACCTGCCCGGTAGCCTGGTCGCAGGCATCGAAGGGGGCGGCCGGAAGTTCGGTCATGGCATCGAGATCGCGCTCAAGACGCTGTCCGATCGTCTCCGCATGCCCGCGCAGGATGTCCCCTTGGCGCTTACGGCATTGATCTTCAAGCCAGAGATTGAACGCATCCCACGTCGGGAAGCTCGGCACCGGCACCATGAAGTTGCGCCGCGCGTAACCGACCAACCCCTCGACGCTGCCTTTGTCGTTTCCCTTGCCCAGGCGGCCATAGCGATCGCGGATCAGGTAATGCGACAGGAACCCGCTGAACAGCCGGGCCCGTTTGCGTGTCCCGTCCGGCAGGATGCGCGCCACCAGGCACTTGTCATTGTCATAGAGAACCGACTGGGGCACACGCCCGAAGAAGGCAAAGGCGTGAACGTGGCCATCAACCCAGGCTTCCGACGTCGCCGCCGGATAGGCCCGGATGTAACAGGCATCGCTGTGCGGCAGATCCAGCGCGAAGAAGTGCGCCTTCTGTTCGACCCCACCGATGACCACCAGCGCTTCGCCAAAATCGGCCTGCGCATGCCCCGGTGCATGATGCAGCGGCACGAACATCTCTCGTCCACGCCGCTCATGCTCGCGCATGTAATCCTTGATGATCGTATAGCCGCCGGTAAAACCGTGTTCGTCCCGCAGCCGTTCGAGCACCCGTTTGGCCGTGTGACGCTGTTTGCGGTTCCGACCTTGATCCTCGCGCAGCCACCCGTCGATGATCTCGGTGAACCCATCCAGCTTCGGACGACTGATCGGCGCCGTTCGCCGATACCCGGGCGGGATCGCAAAGGCCAGCATCTTGGATACGCTATCCCGCGATATCCCAAAATCCCGCGATATCTGACGAAGGCTCTTGCCTTCTTTGAAGTGCGCTATCCGCACCCGACGATAAATCTCCACGGTGAAAATACCCCCGCCCTCCCTGTCGCCAGAAAGAGCCAAAGTGGCCGACTTTTACGCCGACCGCGGCGGAATTATCCCGCCGCTACCGTGGCAGACTTTTGCACCGCCGTTCTCAAATTACAGTGCCTACTGCTCCCGATGCATACGTTGCAGGCCTCTCGTATTGTCTTGAAGCGGAGTCGGGGATGGATATTTTGCTCTGGCACATCAGGCATGCCCACAATCTCCTGCGGATTCCAGGCGCCCGGTTTTTACGATGCGAATCCGGTGTGACCGC
>CALFRN010000300.1 GCA_937919085.1 uncultured Reyranella sp. | reverse complement strand
GTGGCCGTGCCCGGCGCCGGCGGCGCGGGCGGGCGCGGCGGGCAGCAGCAGGGCGCACGGCGCCAGCAGCACAATGCTGGCGAGTCCGACATAGAGTACCCAGGGCGGGCCGTAGCGGTCGACGGCGATGCCGGCGACGAAGGTGCCGCCGATGAAGGCGACCGAACTCCACATGCGCACGCGGGCGTAGTCGAGGCCGTGGCGCCTGGTCTCGGTCACCAGCACGCCGTCGTAGAGCGGCATGGGTGGTGACCACAGGAAGCCCCAGATCATCGTGACGACGAAGATCGCGAGGAAGGAGTGGGAGAAGTCGTAGGCGATGACCATCACCGTCGCGCCCAGTCCGAGCGCCACCATCACGCCGCGCGTGCCGGCGAGGCGGTGGGCGATCCAGCCGACCGAGAGAGTGGCGATCACCGAGATGAGCTGGCGCGACATGAAGAGCGTGCCGATCTCGGTGTCGGTGACGCCGCGGTCGCGCAGCCACACCGGCCAGTAGCTCATGAAGGCGCCGGCGGCGAAGAAGTAGGCGCCGCCGTAGCCCGCAAGCCGCAGGCCCGTCAGCCACTTCGACATCAGGTGGCGAACTCCCGGCGCGCGGCGCGCCGCGGGCTCACGGACGGGCGCATCATCAAGTGGAGAACTCGCGGCGAACTTCTTCCGTATGCTGGCCGAGCGCGGGCACGTCGCCCAGCCGTTCGGGCTCGCCTTCCCAGGAGGCGGCCAGCGCCGGGATCGAGACCTCGCCCTTGCCCGAGACGAAGGCGGTGCGGCGGAGTTGCGGATGCTTCGACAGGTCGCCGACCGAACTGACGCGCGCCCAGGCGATCTGGGCGGCATCGAGCTTCGCGGCCAGCGCCTCGAAGCTCTGCGCGCCAAAACTCGCCTGGACGATGGCGTTGGTGTCGTCGCGCCGCGAATTGCGCACCTTGTTGGTGGCGTAGTCGGGATCCTTCTCCAGGCCCGGCCGGTCGATCACGCCATGGCAGAGGCGCTCGAACTCGCGGTCGTTCTGGATCGAGATCAGCAGCGGCACCTTGTCGGCGCTCGGGTAGACGCCGTAGGGCGCGATGAACGGATGCGTGAGGCCAAGGCGCGGCCATTCGTAGGCGGCGTAGTCCATGGCGAGCAGCGGCACCGTCATCCACTCGGCCATCGACGAGAACAGCGACACCGAGATGGCGCGGCCTTCGCCGGTCTTGTGGCGCGCCAGCAGCGCTTCCAGCACGGCGGCGTGGGCATACATGCCGGTGCCGATATCGGTGGCCGAAATGCCGACACGGCCGGGCGCGTGTTCGGTGCCGGTGATCGAGGCAAGGCCGCTTTCGGCCTGGACCAGCAGATCGTAGGCGCGGCGGTTCTTGTAGGGGCCGTGGTCGCCGTAGCCCGAGACGTCGACGGTGATCAGTTTTTTGTGCCTGGCGCGCATGGCGGCCGAGCCGAAGCCGGCGCGTTCGGCGGCACCCGGCGCCAGGTTCTGGATCAGCACGTCGGCCCTGGCGATCAGGCGGTGCAACAGGGCGAGATCGTCGGCCTGCTTGAAATCGAGCGTCACCGACTGCTTGCCGCGGTTCAGCCAGACGAAATAGCTCGACTCGCCGTGGACATAGCCATCGTAGGCACGGGCGAAGTCGCCCTCGGGGCGTTCGATCTTGAGGACGCGGGCGCCGGCATCGGCCAGCCGCGCCGCGCAGTAGGGCGCTGCCACCGCCTGTTCGATACTCACCACCAGCAGACCGTCCAGCGCTCCAGACATTGCAGCTCTTCTCTATTGTTCGGGGCCGGCAACATGCCTCAGCCCGCCGGCCTATGCCATAGTGCGCAGCGCAAAGAGAATACGACGAAAGGGAAGAAATGCCGGGACCGTTGCAGGGCGTACGCGTGATCGATCTGACGGCCGTGTTGCTGGGGCCGTTCGCCACGCAGCATCTGGCCGACATGGGTGCCGATGTGATCAAGGTCGAGCCGCCGGAGGGCGACCTTCTGCGTGCCTCGGGTGGCAGCCTCGGCCACGAAAAGGGCATGGGCCCGATCTACATGGCGGCCAACCGCAACAAGCGTTCGATCTGCCTCGATCTCAAGAAGCCCCAGGCGGTTGCGGTGCTGAAGGACATGATCGGGACGGCCGACCTGTTCATCCACAACAACCGGCCGGCGGCGGTCGAGCGGCTGGGGCTGGGCTACGACGAACTTAAGAAGATCAACCCGTCGATCATCTATGCCTACTCGCTGGGTTATGCCCGCAAGGGTCCCTACGGCCACAAGCCCGCGTTCGACGACCTGGTGCAGGGCGTCTCGGGAGCGGCATCGCTGCAGTCGAGGGTCGACGGCCTGCCGCCGCGCTTCGTGCCGAGCCTGATCGCCGACAAGACGACGGGGCTGCATCTGTGTATCGCGGTGCTGGGTGCGCTCTATCACCGTCAGCGCACCGGCGAGGGCCAGATGATCGAGGTGCCGATGCTGGAGACGATGGCGTCGTTCTGGCTGACCGAGCACCTGTTCGGCGAAACCTGGAGGCCGGCGCGCGGCGCCATGGGCTACGACCGCATCATCAACAAGTTCCGCCATCCTTTCCCGACCAGCGACGGCTACATCTGCGCGCTGCCCTATACCGACCAGCACTGGATCACTTTCTTCGAACTGGCCGAGCGGCCCGATCTCGCCCAGGACAAGCGCTTCATCGACCGCATGGAGCGCGCCAAGCACTTCAGCGCGCTCTACCAGGTGCTGGGCGACCTGCTGAAGCATCGCGCCACCGAGGAGTGGCTGGAGGTTTTCGACAAGGCCGACATCCCGGCGATGCCGGTGCGTACCCTCGAGGAACTGCTGGAAGACCCGCATCTCAAGGCCACGGGCTTCTTCACCGAGCGCGAGCATCCGACCGAAGGTCCGGTCACGACTTTCGCCAGCCCGCTCGATTTCGAGAAGACCAAGGTCGAGTTCCGCCGCCATGCACCGCGCATCGGCGGCGACGGGGTGGAGGTCCTGCGCGAAGCCGGCGTAAGCGACGCCGACATCGAGAAACTCAAGGCGGAAAAGGTTCTTCTGGTCCCCTGACGTAACCCTGAAGTCACGTAAATTCGTTCCGCTTCGCGGCGCCTTCAGCCGCGACGCGACGCCGGAGTGCTTGTCGGGCGCGGCCTCGCGGCTAAACTCCGGCCAATTCGAAAACCCGGCCCGGGAGGGACACATGGACCTCGCTTTCACGCCCGAAGAACAGAAGTTCGCCGACGATGTCCGCGCCTTCGTCAAAGCCAATCTGCCCGCCGACGTGCGCGACAAGGTGAAGAACGGCAAGCACCTCGACCGCGACGACTACATGCGCTGGCAGCAGGCGCTCGGGAAGAAGGGCTGGCTGGTCTACACATGGCCCAGGAAGCACGGCGGCCCGGGCTTCACGCCGGCCCAGCGCTACATCTTCGAGAACATCTGTGCCGAGGAATACGCCCCCGGCATCATCCCGTTCGGCACCAAGATGGTCGGGCCGGTGATCTACACCTTCGGCAGCGAGGAGCAGAAGGCCAGGTACCTGCCGGCGATCCGCGAGAGCACGGTGTGGTGGTGCCAGGGCTATTCCGAGCCGGGCTCGGGCTCCGATCTGGCGTCGCTCAGGACCAGGGCCGAGAAGGACGATGACCACTACATCGTGAACGGGTCCAAGACCTGGAACACGATGGGCCACTGGGCCGACTGGATCTTCTGCCTGGTGCGGACCGACTCCAGGTCGAAGCCGCAGGAAGGCATCTCCTTCCTGCTGATCGACATGAAGACGCCGGGCATCACGGTGAAACCCATCATCATGGCCGACGGCGGTCACGAGGTGAACGAGGTCTTCTTCGACAACGTGAAGGTTCCTGTCGCCAACCTGGTGGGCAAGGAGAACGAGGGCTGGACCTGCGCCAAGTTCCTGCTTGCCAACGAGCGGCTGGGCATCGCCGCGGTGCCGCAGTCCAAGCGCGGCGTCGAGGCATTGAAGGACATTGCGCGTGCCGAGCAGGACAACGGCCGGCCGCTGATCGAGAACCAGAGCTTCGCCGAGAAGATTGCCGACCTGGAAATCCAGGTGACGGCGCTCGAGTACACCGAACTGCGTGTGCTGTCGCAGATGGCGCACGGCGGCCAGCCGGGACCGGAAGTGTCGGGCCTGAAAATCCGCGGCTCGGAGATCCAGCAGCGGCTGACCGAACTCACGATGGAGGCGGTCGGCGAATATTCCGCGCCCTACCTGCCGGGCCTGCTGTGGCAAGGCACCAACGAGGCGCCGGTCGGGCCCGAATATGCCCATCTGGCCGCGCCGCGCTATTTCAATACCCGCAAGACCACGATCTACGGCGGCAGCAACGAGATCCAGAAAGGCATCATCAGCAAGATGGTCCTTGGACTTTGATGAGGGGGCTCTAACATGGACCTTGCCCTCAAGCCCGAGCATCAGGCCTTCGCCGACGAGGTCCGCGAGTTTGCGCGGAAGAACCTGTCGCCCGCCACCAAGGAGAAGACCCTCTCCGGCAAGCACTACGATCGCGACGACCATGTCGTGTGGCAGCAGGCGCTCGGCAGGCAGGGTTGGCTTACCTACACGTGGCCGAAAAAATACGGCGGCCCGGGCTGGGGCGTGACCGAGCGCTATCTGTTCGAGAACGTGCTGGCCGAAGAGGGTGCGCCGCGCATCATTCCGTTCGGCGTAAAGATGGTCGGGCCGGTGATCTACACTTTCGGCACCGCCGAGCAGAAGGAGCGCTTCCTGCCGGGCATCGCCGCGTCGACCGTGGCGTGGTGCCAGGGCTATTCCGAGCCGGGTGCCGGATCGGATCTTGCCAATCTCCGCACGAGGGCCGTGCGCGAGGGCGACCACTACATCGTGAACGGTCAGAAGACCTGGACCTCGTACGCCCATTGGGGCGACTGGATCTTTTGCCTGGTGCGGACCAACACCGAGGCCAAGCCGCAGGAAGGCATTTCGTTCCTGCTGATCGACATGAAGACGCCAGGCGTCACCGTGCGGCCGATCATCATGCTCGATGGCGCCCATGCGGTGAACGACGTGTTCCTGGACAACGTGAAGGTTCCGGTCGCCAACCTGATCGGCAAGGAGAACGAGGGCTGGACCTGCGCCAAGTTCCTGCTCGCCAACGAGCGGCTGGGGATCGCCGAGGTGCCGGCTTCCAAGCGCGGCGTCGGCATGCTGCGCGCGCTGAGCGACGATCCGTCGATGGCCGAGAGGATCGCCGACATAGATCTGCAGGTGCAGGCGCTGGAGATGAGCGAGCTGCGCGCGCTCTCGACCATGGCGCTGGGCGGCGCGCCGGGGCCCGAGGTCTCGACGCTGAAGGTCCGCGGCTCGGAGATCCAGCAGCGCATCGCAGAACTGGCCATGGAGGCGGTCGGCGAATACGCAGCGCCCTACCAGCCGGGCATGCTGTTTCACGACACCAACGAGACGCCGGTCGGTCCCGACCACGCGCCGCCGGCGGCGCCGCGCTACTTCAACATGCGCAAGACCAGTATCTACGGCGGCAGCACCGAGATTCAGAAGAATATCGTGTCCAAGATGGTGCTTGGCCTGTAGCGCTTTGGGTTATAAGGCCGACTGAGAATTCCGGAGGAGAACCATGGATCTGTCCCTTTCCGACGAGCAGAAGCAGCTGCAGGAGCAGGCCGAGCGTTTCGTGCGCGACAAGTACGCGTTCGATGCCCGCCGCAAGATCGCGGCGACGGATCGCGGCTGGCTGCCGGAGAACTGGGCGCAGTTCGCCGAGCTGGGCTGGCTCGGCATGTCGTTTTCGGAAGACGACGGCGGCTACGGCGGCGGCCCGATCGAGACCATGATCGTCATGGAACAGTTCGGCAAAGGCCTGGTGCTGGAGCCGTTCCTGCCGACGGTGGTGCTGGGCGGCGGCATGATCGCCCGCTCGGGCTCCAAGGCCCAGAAGGAAGCGCTGCTGGCGCCGATGATCGAGGGCAAGAAGCAGTTCGCGCTGGCCTGGCTCGAGCGGCAAAGCCGCTACAACCTGGCCGATGTTTCGCTCAAGGCGACCAAGGAAGGCGCCGGCTGGTCGCTCTCCGGCCACAAGGGCGTGGTCTACAACGCCGCCTCCGCCGACCACATCATCGTGCTCGCCCGCACCGCCGGCAGCGCCCGCGAACCCAAGGGCCTCACCCTGTTCATCGTCGACGGCAAGGCCAAGGGACTTTCTCGCCGCGACTACCCGACCCAGGATTCGCTGCGCGCCTCGGAACTCACCTTCGACAAGGTCTCGGTCGGCGCCGACGCGGTGCTGGGCAAGGTCGATGAAGGTTTTGGGGTCGTGGAGGACGGCGTCGACCGCGCCATCGTGGCGCTCTGCGCCGAGGCCACCGGCTGCATGGACGCGATCAACGCCGCCACGCTGGAATACATCAAGACGCGCAAGCAGTTCGGCGTGGCGATCGGCAAGTTCCAGGTGCTGCAGCACCGCATGGTCGACTGCTTTACCAACGCCCAGGAAGCCCGCTCGATGACGCTGATGGCGTCGCTCAAGATCGACGACAAGGATTCGGTCGTGCGCGCCAAGGCGGCGTCGGGTGCCAAGGTCCAGATCGGCAAATCGGGCAGGTTCTGCGGCCAGAGCGCGGTGCAGATGCACGGCGGCATGGGCGTCACGGACGAGCTTTCGGTCAGCCACTATTTCAAGCGCCTGACCATGATCGACCTGATGTTCGGCAACCAGCAGCATCACCTGACCCGCTACAGCAACCTCGCGATGGCGGCGTGATGGTTCCTCCCCCGCCGGGGGAGGCGCGTTCGATATGAGTGCGATCGCCGACATCATCGTGCCGGTGTTCGGCATGGTGCTGGTCGGCTGGCTGATCGGCCGCTCGCCGCTCCTGAGTGCCGAGGGCCTGCGCGGCTTCACCGGCGTCACCTTCTACGCGTTGTTTCCGGCGCTGCTGTTCCGGTCGATGGCCAAGGTGCGGCTGGAGACGCTGGAGCCGGACATCCTGCTGGTCTTCTTCAGCGCCGTTGTGCTGCTCTATGGCGTACTGATGGTGCTGGGCCGGTTGATGGGGCTGAGGCTGGGCGACCGTGCCGTGCTGGCGCTGTCCGGCGTCTTTTCCAACGGCGTCGGCATCGGCATCCCCTTCATCACCTATGCCTTCGGCGAGAAGGGACTGGTGCCGCTCCTGATGATCATCAGCGTGCACTCGCTGATCCTGCTCACCTTCTCGTCGTTCCTGATGGAGATGGATGTCCAGGGCGGTGCGCGCCGCCGGCTGCTCGGCCGGCTGGGCGGGGCGGCGCTCAACATGCTGAAGCATCCCATCATCCCGTCGATCTTCGCCGGTCTGCTGTGGGGCGAGCTGACGAGGCATGTGCCCTGGCTCGCGACGCCGGTCGTGATCGACCGCATCCTGCAGGCGCTCGCCGCTGCGGCACCCCCCTGCGGGTTGATCATGGTCGGTGCCTCGCTCGCCCACGTGGGCCTCAAGGGGCACTGGCAGTCGGGCGCGATCGCTTCGATCTTCAAGCTGGCGGCGCTACCCGTCCTGGTGTGGGCGATCGGGCGCTATGTCTTCCCGCTCGATCCATTGTGGCTCACGGTGGCGACGCTCAACGCCGCCCTGCCGGCGGGCGCCAACGTCTATCTGGTCGCGCAGATATACGGCGTCGGCGTGGCGCGGGCGACTAACGCCGTGGTGATCTCGACGGCGGCCAGCATCTTCACGCTGTCGATCGCGCTATTGTTGCTCGGCGTGCAGACGCGCTAGAATTTCCGTCCGGAGGTAGGTTCATGGCCCAGGAAGCGATTCAGGTACGGAAGCTCACCGGTGGCTGCGGCGCGGAGATTCTCGGCGTCGATGTGACGACGATGAGCAACCGGCAGTGGGACGAGATCCAGCAGGCCTTCGCCGACCATGGCGTCATCTTTTTCCGCGAGCAGACGCTGACGCCCGAGCAGCATCTCGCGTTCGCGCGGCGCTGGGCGCCGGTCGACGTCAACCGCTTCTTCAAGGCCGCGCCGGGCCATCCGGAGATCGCCGAGGTGCGCAAGGAGCCGGAACAGAAGACCAACATCGGCGGTGGCTGGCACACTGACCACAGCTACGACCAGGAGCCAGCGATGGGCTCCATCCTGCTGGCGCGCGAGCTGCCGGAGGAGGGTGGCGACACGTTGTTCGCCAACATGTACCGCGCCTTCGAGACACTTTCTCCCGGCTTGCAACGCACGCTCGAGGGCATGCGGGCCGTTCACGGCTCGGCGCACATCTTCGGCAAGGGCGGCGTCAACGACAAGAATCCCGAGGGCGCCAGCCGCTACGGCAACCAGCAGCTGGTCGGCGAGGATGTCCTGCATCCGGTCGTGATTCGCCATCCGCTGAGCGGCCGCAAGGCACTCTACGTCAATCCGGCCTTCACGCTGCGTTTCGAGGATTGGTCGGTCGAGGACAGCAAGCCGCTGCTCGACCATCTCTACCGCCACGCGTCACGGCCGGAATTCACCTGCCGCTTCCGCTGGCGCGAGGGTTCGATCGCCTTCTGGGACAATCGCGCCACCTGGCACTATGCGGCCAACGACTACCAGGGTGAGCGCCGATTGATGCACCGCATCACCGTCGCCGGCTGCGCGTTGCAGGCGGCGACGGCTTAGGCGGTCCGTCCTACCGACGGAGCTTCAGGTACATCTCGGCGACACCGATCGCGAGGTTGTAGCCGGCATCGACGCCTACCTTGGTGATGGTCCCGGCGTATTGCGCCATCGCCACTCCGTCCTTGCCGAGGAAGACGCAATCCATGCTCTTGCTCAACGCCACGACGTAGCCGGTGACGGCGGCGATGTTGCAGGTCAGCGACCCGATGTAGATGTGGGAATTGGCGGTGGTGGCGTTGAGTTGCTGCGGGGTTGACTGGTGTAGGCAGTCACCCCGGAGAGGGCGAGAGTGGCCACCGCGGCGGCCGAAACAAGCTTCGGCATCCAGACTGCTCCATTTGTGCAGACTTACGGAGCCACTATGCCACAACCGGTTTAGCGAGCGGCTGCCCACAAAAGCGCCAGCCCGGCGATCACCATCACACCATCCAGCAGACGCTGGAAGGTGGCGACGCTCAGTCGCTCGACGATAAGGCGTGCCGTGTAGGTGCCGGCCATTACCGACGAGCCGGATATCAGTCCCTTGAGCACGATGTCGAGGGGCAACGCGCCGAACTCCCGGAAGACCAGAGCCTTGCTGATGTAGAGGGCCAGCGAGCCTGCGGCCTCGGTGGCGATGAAGGCGCCCTTGACCAGGCCGTAGGCGGCAAATGCGGGCACGCTGAGTGGGCCGGTCGACACGACGATCCCGGTCAGGAAGCCGATGACGGCACCGGCCATGGCGAGATGCCAGAAGCCGAACCTGAGGTTCCGGGTCGCCAGCCAGCGGCGGCCGGGCACCATCGCCAGGAAGAAGAGGCCGAGCGCTACATCGACGAACTTCTCGGGCAAGACCAGAAGCGTCCGCGCGCCCAGTGCTGCTGCCGGAACGCCGCCGATCGCGTAGGCGGCGCAGGCGCGCCAGTCGATCTCTTTCCACCACGAGGTGATCTTGGCAAAATTCGACATCAGGGCGACGACGGCCATGATCGGCACCGCCTCGCGCGGCCCGAACGCCAGGACCAGGACCGGCAGCAGGATGATGGTGGCGCCGGTTCCAACGATGCCGCTCACGACGCCGGCGGCAAAGCCGACGACGAGCACGAGGACGTAGACGAGGAGAGGGTCAGTAACCAATGTTGGGCCGGAGCCACTTCTCCGCCTGTTCGACCGACACACCGCGGCGCCTGGCATAGTCCTCGACCTGGTCGCGGCCGATGCGGGCGACGCCGAAGTACTGCGCGTCGGGATGGGCGAAATAGTAGCCCGACACCGCCGACGTCGGCATCATCGCGAAGCTTTCGGTGAGCGTGATGCCGGCATTCTGGCCTGCGTTCAGCAGCCGGAACAGCTCGGGTTTCTGGCTGTGGTCGGGGCAGGCGGGATAACCTGGCGCGGGGCGAATGCCGCGGTATTTCTCGCGTGTCAGCTCCTCGTTGGTGAGCGCCTCGTCGGAGGCGTAGCCCCAAAGCGTCTTGCGCACGCGCTCGTGCAGGCGCTCGGCAAAGGCCTCGGCCAGGCGGTCGGCCAGCGCCTTCAGCAGGATGTCCGAGTAGTCGTCGTGGTCGGCCT
>CALFRN010000299.1 GCA_937919085.1 uncultured Reyranella sp. | reverse complement strand
ATGGCGTCCAACCGCAATCTGCTGATGCTGCCCGGCGACGGCATCGGCCCCGAAGTGATGAACGAAGTCCGCAAGATCATCGCCTGGATGGGCAAGAAGCGTGCGGTCGGCTTCGACATCAAGGAAGACCTTGTGGGCGGCGCCGCTCTCGACAAGCACGGCGTGCCGCTCTCAGACGACGCCATGAAGGCGGCACTCGAGGCCGATGCCGTGCTGTTCGGCTCGGTCGGCGGCCCGAAGTGGGACACGGCCGACTTCAGCAAGAAGCCGGAACGCGGCCTGCTGCGGCTGCGCAAGGAAATGGACCTGTTCGCCAACCTGCGGCCAGCCAAGGTGTTCGACGCGCTGGTCGACGCCAGCTCGCTCAAGCCCGAGATCATCAAAGGTCTCGACCTCATGATCATCCGCGAGCTGACCAGCGGTGTGTATTTCGGCGAGCCGCGCGGCCGCCATACCAACGCCCGGGGCGAAGTCGAGGCCTTCGACACCCAGCGCTACACGGCCCCCGAGATCCGCCGCGTCTGCGCCGTCGCCTTCGAGCTGGCGCGCAAGCGCAAGAACAAGGTCCTGTCGGCGGAAAAGGCCAACGTCATGTACACCGGCGTGCTGTGGCGCGAGGAAGCGACCAAGCTGCACAAGGAGAGCTACAGCGACGTGGCGCTGAGCCACATGTATGCCGACGCGCTCGCCATGCAGCTCCTGCGCTCGCCCAAGGACTTCGACGTCATCGTCACCGACAATCTGTTCGGCGACATCCTGTCGGACGAGGCGTCGATGCTGACTGGTTCGCTGGGCCTCCTGCCGTCGGCCTCGCTCGGCGCGCCCGATGCGACGGGCCGGCGCAAGGCGCTGTACGAGCCGATCCACGGCAGCGCCCCGGACATCGCGGGCAAGGGCCTCGCCAATCCGATCGCCCAGACGCTCAGCTACGGCATGATGCTTCGCTACTCGTTCGACCTCGGCAACGAGGCCGACCTGGTCGAGAAGGCGGTCGAGAACGTCCTGGCGGCGGGCTACCGCACCGGCGACCTGCTGGTCGGCGGCAAGACCGACGGCATCAAGAAGGTCGGCACCCAGGAAATGGGCGACGCCATCGTCAAGGAACTCGATCGGCTGGTTTAAACGGCTTAGCGCAGGATCGAGCCCAGGATACCCCGCAGCACGGCACCACCGACGCTGGCGCCGATGCTGCCCGCCTTGCCCTTGCCGAAAATGGCCTTGGCCGCCTCGCGCGCGGCGATGGTGGCCATGCTGCGGCTGGCCGCCTTGGCCACGGTCACGCCGATCGAGTCGCGCTGACGGCCGGCGGGAGCCTTCGGTGTCGGAGCGGGCGTCGGCGGTTGCGCCTTCTTGAGCCGCGGCTCCGGAGCAGGTGGCGGTATTGTTTCAGGAGCCGCTCCGGCCGTCGCGGTCCGACCGGTCAGCTTTTCGTAGGCCGATTCACGGTCGACTGCCGTCTCGTACTTGCCAGCGAGCGTGCTCGACGCCGTCGTGGCACCACGTTCAGCATCCATGACCGGCCCGATACGGCTGCGCGGTGGCGCAATGAAGCAGCGCTCGACCGGCGTCGGCACGCCCTTGGCGTCGAGGAACGACAGCAGGGCCTCGCCGACGCCCAGCGCGACGATCGCTTCGACCGCGTCGAACTTCGGATTGGGCCGGAACGTCTCGGCCGCCACCTTCACCGCCTTCTGGTCCCTGGGCGTGAAGGCACGCAATGCATGCTGCACTCGATTGCCGAGTTGACCCAGCACCGTCTCCGGCACATCGAGCGGGTTCTGGGTGATGAAGTATATGCCGACGCCTTTGGAACGGATCAGCCGCACCACCTGCTCGATGCGCCCGAGCAACGCCTTGGGCGCATCGTCGAACAGCAGGTGCGCCTCGTCGAAGAAGAACACGAACTTGGGCTTGTCGATATCACCAACTTCGGGCAGCGCTTCGAACAGCTCAGACAGCAGCCACAGCAGGAATGTCGAATAGAGTCTCGGGCTTTGCATCAATCGCTCGGCCGCCAGTACGTTGACGATACCCTGTCCCAGGGCGTCGACGCGGATCATGTCGGCGAGGTCGAGCGCCGGCTCGCCGAAAAAGCCCTTACCGCCCTGCTGCTCGAGCACCAGCAGTTGGCGCTGGATGGTGCCGACGGTCTGCTTGCTCACGTTGCCGTACCCGGTCGTGAGCGTGCCGGCGTTCTCCGCCACCCACTGCAGCATCGCCTGCAGGTCCTTAAGGTCGAGCAGCAGCAAGCCCCGCTCATCGGCCAGCCTGAAGACGATGTTGAGCACGCCTTCCTGGACTTCGTTGAGCTGCAGCAGGCGGGCCATCAGCACGGGACCGACCTCGCTGACCGTGGTGCGGATCGGATGGCCCTTCTCGCCGAACAGGTCCCAGAACACAGCAGGACAGGCCCGGCCGGCAAAGTCGCGCATCTTCAGAAGCTTGGCGCGCTCGATCGCCCGCGGATTGTCGCCACCGCGCTGGCTGACGCCCGAAAGGTCGCCCTTCACGTCGGCCATGAACACCGGCACGCCATTGGCGGAGAAGCCCTCGGCGATGGTCTGCAGCGTGACGGTCTTGCCGGTGCCGGTCGCGCCGGCGATCAGTCCGTGCCGGTTGGCATATTTCAGGAGCAGATACTGGTCGGTATCGCTCGCCCCGACGAAAATCGCCGCTTCTCCGCTCATGCCACCCCCTCGATCATCAACAGGACCTTAGCCAATGACCGTGACCGATAGTAGGGTGCCCGCATGACCCTGCCCCACCTCGCCCTGGCCGTTATCGGCGATGAAATCGGCCCAACCCTCGATGAAATGATCTCGTTCTGCGCCGAGCACGATGTCCGCCGCCTCGACATGCGCACCCTCGAGGGCCGCAGCCTGATGGGCATGACGCTCAAGGAAGTCGCCGTCATTGCCCGTACCATCGAGAAGGCTGGCCTCAAGGTCCCCATGTTCGTCTCGCCAGTGCTGAAGTGGCCGGCGGCGGGCAAGGGCGCGACGACCGGGAAAGTGGACTTCGCCTTCGATCCGGCGACGTGCCCGGTCGACGATCCGCTGGCGCATGCGTTCGATATCGCCGTTGTGCTCGATGCCCGTCGCCTGCGCGTGTTCAGTCACCTGAGGTATCCGGGCTACAAGCCGGATGACCTTGTGGCGCGGTTCGAGGGGCTGCTCGATATGGCGCATAGCTACAGCATCGACCTGGAACTCGAGAACGAACCGGTCTGCAATGTCGGTACCGTCGGCGAGCTCGTCGATTTCTTCGGCGTCTTTCCCGAACCGCGTTCGCCGATCCTGAAACCTCTGGTCGATATCGCGAACAGCTGGTCGATGGGCAGCCGCCCGACCGATGCCGAGATTGCCGCCCTTGCCGGGCAGGTCGACGCCATTCATCTCAAGGATCGCGACATGACGGCGAACCGGACGGTACCGTTGGGCGACGGCGATATTCCCTGGGCCGACGAACTGAAGCGGCTGCTACGCGACGTGAAGGTGCCTGAAGTCCTCGCCAGCATCGAGACGCATTGCCCGCACGACGGGCGCAATGCGACCGCGCGTTCCATTGCAGCGCTTCGGCGCATTGCCGGCGAGATCGGCGTAACGGTCGTCTAGCGGGACGACGATGAAGACGTACGAGTTCGTCACGGTCGATGTGTTCACCGACCGACGCTTCGGGGGCAATCCTCTTGCCGTCTTTCCCGATGCGTATGGCCTGTCGGATGCGGATATGCAGTCCCTGGCGGCCGAATTCAACCTGAGCGAGACCACTTTCGTCCTTCCGCCGGACGATACCGCTCACACCGCCCGCGTACGCATCTTCAACCGCACCGCCGAAATGCCGTTCGCCGGCCATCCCAACGTCGGCACAGGCTGGGTTCTCGCCAGCCGTGGCCGGGCGAGGAACGGCGTGTTGCACTTCGAGGAGATTGCCGGCCTGGTCGAAGTGAAGGTCGAAGACGACGGCGTCACGATCGCGGCACCTCAGCCGCTGTCGCTTGGCGCCGAGATGCCGGTCGACCTGCTGTCAGGCTGTGTCGGCATCGCCCCCGACGAGGTCGTCGTGACTTCGCACCGGCCGGTCATGGCGTCGGTCGGCAATTCCTTCGTGGTGGCCGAAGTGACCCCCGACGCCTTGACCCGGGCCGCGCCCGACATCGCGCAATTCCGGCGAGCCGTCACCGCTTATCCCGCACTGGGACCACGGCGCCTGCCGCTCTACCTCTATGCCCATTCCGGTCGACGCGGAGAGCGCACCAGTCTGCACGCCCGCATGTTCTCGCCCCTTTCGGGCACCGTGGAGGACGCCGCGACGGGAAGCGCTGCGACGCCGCTGGCCGCACTGCTGCTGTCCTTGACCGGCGAACGCAAGCGCCACTACGACATCGTCCAAGGAGTCGAAATGGGCCGTCCGAGCCTGTTGCTTGCCTCGGCACACCGGGCGGCCGACGGTATCCGCGCCAGCGTGGGCGGCGGTTGCGTGCCGGTCCTGAAGGGCGAAGTCTCGCTATAGCGGCTGGACGATGAAACCCGCACGCGGGAAATGGACGACGACGTCGCCCACGCGCTCGTCGTGGCGCGCGAGAGAGATACGGTCGGCCGTCAACCCGACCAGCGTTCCCGCAACCGGCACCTTGCCGGTATCGTCCGGCATCACCGACAGCTTCTGACCGGCCTTCAGGCCGCTGGGATCGCTGCCGTCGACACTCGTCTGGCCGGGTGTCGCCGCCCTGGCGATTTCGAGGGCGTCGCCTGCCGTGAAGTCGGCGCGCTTGCCGTGGCCCAGCGCGCCCATGCGCTCCATCCAGGCGACAATCTTCGGAAGCCGGTCGAGCGGCGCCGCGGCAGGGCCGAGATGCTGACGGATGAACCACACCGGATTGTAGAGCGCGCAGTCCGCCAGGCCCGGCTCGCCGCCCAGCAGGAACCTGCGGCCGTCGGCAAGCATGGTTTCCGCCAGCGAGAGCAACGCATACGTCTGGTCACGCACGAACGGCAGCGCCGCACGCAGCCGCTCGGGATCGAACGTGCGGCCGGAGAATTCGCTACGGTCCTTCTTGAAGGTCTCGCCGAACTTGTCGGCGACCTGGCTCATGACCACGCCGACCGCCGGCGAGAAGATCAGCCGATCCGCCCACATGGTGATCGCGCGCGCCTCGCCTTCGCGGCCCTTGGGCAGGAACGCGGGCGACGGCAGGCGTCGGTCGAGCTCCAGCATGATGAGTTGCGTGTCGCAGTAGATGTCGGCGCCGACCTGCATCACCGGTGTCTTGCGATAGCCGCCGGTGAGCGGCATCAGGTCGGGCTTCGGCATGACGTTGGGAATGTCGACGGACTTCCACGCCGCCTGCTTGAGGCCGAAGCCGATGCGCACCTTTTCCGCGAAAGGCGACAGGGCGTAGTGGTGCAGGATGATGTCGGTCATGACCTCAGGGCCTCGATATTGGCTTCGTACCTGTCGGGGCCGTCACTGAACACAGCGGTGCCGGCCACCAGGACATCGGCGCCGGCCTTTATGCAGCGCCGTGCCGTCTCCGGATTGACGCCGCCATCGACCTCGAGGTCGATCGGCTTGCCAAGCGCGTCGATCGCCTTGCGCAGCGCCGCGATCTTGGTGAGTTGGCTCTCGATGAAGGCCTGCCCGCCAAAACCCGGATTGACGCTCATCACCAGAACGAGGTCGAGGTCGCCCAGAACGGTCTCGATGGCCGAAAGCGGTGTCGCCGGATTGAGGACGACGCCGGCCTTCTTGCCCAGGCTCTTGATGAGCTGAATCGTGCGATGAACGTGCGGTCCCGCCTCGGGATGGAACGACATCACGTCGGCGCCGGCTTCGGCGAAGGCGGGGACCAGCGGATCGACGGGCGAGATCATGAGATGGACGTCGAAAGGCTGCTTGCTGTGTTTGCGCAACGCCTTCACGACCATCGGGCCGATTGTGAGATTGGGCACGAAGTGGCCGTCCATCACATCGACATGAATCCAGTCGGCGCCGGCTGCGGTCACTGCTTCGATCTCGCGGCCGAGCGTGGCGAAATCGGCCGACAGGATGGAGGGGGCGATGCGGACGGGTTGTTGCGGCATGGCGGGCCTCAGGTTCCGGGACGGGTCGGGGCTTCCCAGCCCTTTCGCCGGAAGGGACTGACGGGAAAGGTGCCGAACAGCTTGACCTCCTCGGAGAAGAACCCGAGTTCCTCGAAGGCAAGAAGCACCTCGCGTTGGTCTGGATGGCCCTCGACTTCGGCATAGAACTGCGCCTGCTCGAAGCGCGCGCCGGAGAGATAGCTTTCCAGCTTCACGATGTTGACGCCATTGGTCGCAAAGCCGCCCAGCGCCTTGTAGAGGGCCGCGGGCCGGCTCTTCACCCGGAACAGGAATGCCGTCATGCACTGCTCGTTGCGCCAGTTGGGCGTGACGCCCTCGCGCGAAAACACCAGCATGCGCGTCGTGTTGTGGTCGGCATCCTCGATATTGCGGGCGAGCACCTTGAGATCGTAGATGCTGGCCGCCAGCGACGAGGCGATGGCGCCGACGCTCTTGTCGCCGATCTCGGCGATCTCGCGCGCGGCGCCCGCCGTATCGCCATGGACGGTCGGCTGAAAGCGATGCTTCTTCAGGAAATTGCGGCACTGCGCCAGCGCCTGGACGTGGCTCTTGACCGACCGGATGGACTTGAGGGAAGCGCCTGGCAGGGCGACCAGGCAATGCTCGACCCGCTGGAAATGCTCGGCCACGATCTTCAGTTTGGTGTGCGGCAGCAGGCTGTGGAGATCGGCGACGCGGCCGGCAATGGAGTTCTCGACCGGAATGATCGCCAGTTCGGCTCGCCCGGCCTGCACGGCACCCATTGCCGTCTCAAAGGTCGGACACGGCAGGGTCGCCATGTAGGGAAATGCCGCCCGGCAGGCCATGTCGGAATTCGCCCCGGGCTCGCCCTGGAAAGCAATGATGTTGCTGGCCTTGATCTTGCCGCCGCGCGCCTTCGCCATCTCTCGAACTCCCTGCACGCACCGATGGGCGAAAAACCCCGTAAAATCCGAGACTTGCGACGTTCCGCCGCGCGAGCCCGGTGGCGCGATCGGATACTACTGGCGCCGGTAAGGGCGTGCTACAGCAACGTCCGAAATATTGCTGATCCGGGATCCGACTATGGCCAATTTCAACACGGTTGCGGGCTGCGTTCTGGCCTCGGCCCTCTTCGCGATGGTGGTTGGCAAGGTCTCCAACGCCGTGGTCCATCCGCACAAGCTCGACAAGCCGGCGATCGCCGTTGTCGACGAGGCGCCCACCCAGGTAGCCGCAGCCGCACCGGCGGAACTTCCGCCGATCGGCCCATTGCTGGCTGGCGCCAATGTCGAAGCCGGCAAGGCACTGTTCATGAAGCAGTGCTTCACCTGCCACACCCCCGACAAGGGCGGCGCCAACAAGGTCGGCCCCAATCTGTGGGACATCGTCGGCCGCAAGAAGGCGAGCCACGAGGGCTTCAGCTACTCGTCGGCGATGCAGGCCAAGGGTGGCGACTGGACCTATGAAGACATCAATCACCTGATCGCCAAGCCCACGGCGTTCGTCAAGGGCACCAAGATGGCGTTCGCCGGTCTTCCCAAGGAGCAGCAGCGCGCCGACGTGATCGCGTACCTGCGCACCATGGCCGACTCCCCCAAGCCGCTGCCCTAGGTGGTCGAGCCCCGCTTCGTCCAGCTGGCCAACGCGCTGGCCGACGCGGCACGGCCGATCGCGGCCCGCTATTTCCGCACCGCCGTCGCCATCGACGACAAGACCGACAACAGCCCCGTCACCATCGCCGATCGCGAGGCCGAAACGGCGATGCGCGACCTGCTGACACGCCATGTGCCCGAACACGGCGTGTTCGGCGAGGAGCACGGCGCCGTCAGGACCGATGCCGAATATGTCTGGGTGCTGGATCCGATCGACGGCACCAAGGCCTTCATCACCGGCCTGCCGATCTTCGGCACGCTGGTGGCGCTGCTCCATCGCGGCAGGCCCGTGCTGGGGATCATCGACCAGCCGATCCTTAAGGAGCGCTGGCTGGGCGTCGACGGCGAATGCTCGACCTTCAACGGCCAACCGATCTCGGTGCGCGCCTGCCCCGCGCTCGACCGCGCCTACATGTATTCTACTGCGCCGATCATGTTTCCCGGTGCCTATGAAAAGCCGCACGAGGCGCTGACCCACCAGGTAAAGCTCTTCCGCTGGGGCGGCGACTGCTATGCCTACGGCCTGCTGGCTTCGGGCCATGTCGACCTGGTGGTCGAGGCGAGCCTGAAACTCTACGATTTCGCGGCCCTGGTGCCGGTGATCAAGGGCGCTGGCGGGCTGATCACCGACTGGCGGGGCGGCGACCTCGACATGGCCTCCGACGGTTCGGTGCTGGCGGCGGGCGATCCGGCGGTCCACCGCGCCGCACGGGATGTCCTAGCGGGCTGATTTGTGGACACCTGCATGTAGCGCTCGTGTCCACAAATCCCTGTCCATGTCGAACCACAGAAGATCGCTGAATCCCTTGTAGTCGACGCGCTTGCGCCAAGTGAGGCCGATCCGCTTCATCACCGCCTGCGACGCCAGATTGTCCACGAGCGTGATGGCGAAAATCAGCTTCAGCCCCAGTGTGCCGAAGCCATGGGCCAGGGCCGCCTGCGCCACCTCGGTGGCATAGCCCCGGCCCTGGAAATCGGGATGCAGCGCCCACAGCACCTCGGTCTCACCGAACTCGGGCACGTAGTTCAGCCCGCCCTGGCCGATCAGCCGGCCGTCGAGAAAAATGCCCCACGGCGCATAGCCGTGCTCCCGCCAGCCCTCGGCGAACCGGCCGATCGGATCGCCGGCGAGGGGCGACAGCCACCTGGCCACCTCGGGATGGCCGCGCATGGCGGCATAGGGCCCGGCGTCCTCCGCGGTCAGCGGCCGCAGCGTCAGGCGGTCGGTCTCGAGCGTCGTCATCTTTACATAACTTTGCACAGGCGAGACGGCGGCGAAACCGCAGACCTCCATATCGCTGGAACGGGGACAGTGACCCGAAACAGATGGAGACCAGACATGACCACCCTCAGCATCAAGACAGTGATCGCGGCCCTTCTCGCCGGCAGCCTCGCGATGACCGCCGGCGGCACGGCCTTCGCCCGCGGCGACGGCCCCGGCTTCGATCCGGCCAAGGCCCAGGAGCACATGGAGAAGCGCATCGACAAGGCGCTGAAAGGCACCGACGCCACCGAGGAGCAGAAGAAGAAGATCTCGGAAATCCTCCAGGGCGCGTTCAAGGACATGAAGCCGATGCACGAGAAGCGGGTCGAGACCCGCAAGGCGATGGAAGCGGCCATGCAGGCCCCGACCATCGACCCGGCAAAGATCGAGCAGATCCGCGCCGAACAGATGAAGCTGATGGACGAAGGCTCGAAGCGCTTCACCAAGGCTCTGATCGACGCCGGCAACGTGCTGAACGCCGAACAGCGCCAGGCCTTCTTCAAGAAGTGGAACGAGCGCGGCCACGGCAAGCGCCACGGCTGAGCGTGACGAGTGACATCAGGGCGGCGACCGACCGATACTGAACCAATGGCCGAGCGCATCCTGATGATCGACGACGACGGCCGCCTCGCCGGGATGGTTTCAGACTATCTCGGCGGGGCGGGCTTTCGTGTGACCGTCGCCGGCACCGCCCGCGACGGCGAGGCGCTGCTCAAGCGCGAAGCCTTCGACGTGGTGATCCTCGACCTCATGCTGCCCGACGCCGACGGTCTCGACCTCTGCCGCCGGCTCCGCGCCTCGACTGACGTGCCGATCCTGATGCTGACGGCGCGCGGCGAGCCGATGGACAAGGTGGTCGGCCTCGAAATCGGCGCCGACGATTATCTCGCCAAACCCTTCGAGCCGCGCGAGCTCCAGGCCCGGCTGCGCGCCATCCTGCGCCGCAGGGGCGGGCCGGCGGTGTCCGAGATCCTGCGCTTCGGGCGGCTGGAGATCGACAAGGGCGCCCGCGTCGTGCGCATCGACGGCGAGGAGCGCGCCATCACCTCCTATCAGTTCGCGCTGCTGCTGGCGCTGGCCGAGCGCGCCGGCCGCGTGCTGTCGCGCGACGCGCTGATGGACCTGCTGAAAGGCGAGAAACTGGAAGCCTTCGACCGCTCGGTCGACGTCCATGTCAGCCGCATCCGCGCCGCCATCGAGGACGACCC
>CALFRN010000298.1 GCA_937919085.1 uncultured Reyranella sp. | reverse complement strand
CTCGTCCGGGCAGAACGGTCGGCCGCGATCGGCGGTTGCCTGCCGGAATGAGGTGATTCCGCGGCCGGAGTGGTGCGGCGCCGATCGGTATTAATTCAACAATATGGTTGAATGTCCTCCTGGCTTTCGATATATTAAACCACATGGTTGAACAAAACGCTGCCACTCTCGATCGCATCTTTCACGCCCTGGCCGATCCGACCCGCCGCGCCATGCTGCGGAAACTGGCGGCGGGCGAACACAGCGTGGGAGAGCTGGCGGAGCCTTTCGACATGTCCTTCGCTGCCGCCGCCAAGCACGTGAAGGTGCTGGAGGCGGCGGGGCTGCTCGGTCGCACGATCGAGGGCCGCACCCATCGTTGCCGCCTCAAGGCACAAGCGCTGGCCGAAGCCGACCGCTGGATCGCCTATTACCAGCGCTTCTGGATGGGCCGCCTCGACGATCTCGAAACCGCGCTGTTGCGCCATGCCCACAGGGAAAAGAGGAGCCGCCAATGACCGACACCGCTTATGGCCGCATCACCGCGCCCGCCGAGGTGCGCTTCGAACGCCTGTTGCCGGGACCGATCGAGACGGTGTGGCAGTTCCTGGTCGATTCCGACAAGCGCGGCCAATGGCTGGCCAGCGGTCCGATGGAGCTGAAGGAGGGTGGCGCGGTCGAACTGCGCTTCCAGCATCGCGATCTGTCACCACACAAGGTGTCGCCGCCAGACCGCTACAGGGAAATGGACGAGAAGGGCCATATCAGTCGCGAGCGGATAGAGCGCGTTGCGCCGCCGCGGCTGCTGGTGATGTCGTGGGGCAAATCGGAGGTGACATTCGAATTGTTGCCCGAAGGAAAGAGCGTACGGCTGATACTGACGCACCGTAACCTTCCAACGCGCGCCGACATGGTCCAGACCTCCGGCGGCTGGCATACCCATCTCGACATTCTGGTCGAGCGTGCCAACGGCCGGGTGCCGAATGCTTTCTGGACGGTGTTCGGCGATATCGAGCAGGACTACGAGACGCGCACTCCGCGCTGACCGGCTGCCTTACGGTTTGGCGAGCTGCGGGCCGACATCAAGATTCTGATCGGTGAAGATGAGCAGACGACGTGCCTGGGTCTCGCGGTCGAAGCACGCCTGGAAGGCCGTACTCTGCGGCTGCAGGCCGTAGGACTGGCAGGCCTCGCGTGCGGCTGCGGCGACGCGGCCCAGCATATAGGCCATCTCGGGCTCGCCGCCATCCAGGGCTTGGACGGCCTGAGACATACAATATTCATACCCCACCGAATTTGGTCTGATGTCGTTGCCACGGCAGATGCGCTCTGCGTGTTCGGCCGCAGACACCGACGGCACCGGCGGCACGATGATCGCCGCGACAACGGCCAAGGCGAGCGTGCAGCCGAGCGCGATGCTGGCGTGGATCTGGCTGCGAGTCATGGATTTCTCCCGATTCCAGAATGAACGAGTCGACAGGATGGGAACGCATCGCGGTTGCCTTCGGTTGCTCCAGTGCCAGCCACAATCGGTAGGGGATGGGCTTTCGGGCCGGCCCTTCCCGTGGTTCCCTGCCGGCGTGAAGAACGATCCCCTCTTTTCTCGGCTGCACGTCTGGATACGCGGTAACCGTGCACCGCTGGCGTTGGGTGTCAGGGTCACGGTCTCGGCGCTGGTGGCGCTCGTTGCGGCCCAGATCGTGGGATTGCCGCTGCCGTTGTGGGCGGTGCTGACCGCGGTGATCGTCTCGCAGTTGAGCGTCGGTCTTTCGCCCAAGGCGTCGTTCGATTACCTGGTGGGCACGCTCGCCGGCGCGGCCTATGGCGGCGCCATCGCGGTGGCGATCCCACATACGAGCGAAGCGACCTTGCTGGGTGTTCTCTTTGTCGCCGTGGCGCCGCTCGCGCTATTCGCCGCCTTCCGTCCCAATCGCAACGTGCTGCCGATCACGGCTATCATCGTGCTGCTGGTGCCGGCCACCGGCAGCGACAATCCATTCGACGCGGCGATCCTGCGCGTGCTCGAGGTCGTGATCGGTGCGGTCTCGGGCCTGGTCGTCTCCTTCCTCGTCCTGCCCGTGAGCGCCCAGCGCCAGGTGCGCCAGGAGGCCGAGCGGACACTCGATCTGCTGGCGGATGCCTTGGGCAAGGGGCTGGCCGGCGTCACGCGCGGACTGGACCGCGATGAACTGAGCCACATGCACGACCGGATCGGCGTTCCGCTCGACCAGCTGCACAGGGTCGGCATCGAAGCCGGCCACGAGCGGCTGGCACGGCTCTCCTCGGCACCTGACAGCGCGCCGCTGGAGCGCACGCTCTTCCGGTTGCGCACCGACCTGCTGATGATCGGGCGGGCGGCGACGCAGCCCCTGCCCGCGGCGCTGGCCGCGCGACTGGGACCGGTGCTTGCCGACGTGGCCGGGGCGGTGAGCGGATATCTGCGGGGATGCGGGAAAGCGCTGGTCGCGGCCCGGCCGCCGCCCGCTGCGGGGCCGCTCCACCTCAAGCTCGAAGCCTCTGCCGCCGAATTCTCCGCCATCCGTAGCGGCCGGCCGGCCAACGATCTGTCGGATCGTGAGGCCGAACACTACTACGCCATCGGCTTCGCGCTGACGCAGATGGGCGAGCATCTGAGCGATCTCGAACGCGAAGTGACAGGCTGGGCCGACACGGGCGGGAACGCGCCTGCCCGATAGCCCGGGTCAGTAGCTCTGGGGCAGACCCAGCGCGCGAGGCGCTCCTTGTCGCTTATGTCGAGCGGCGCATGAGTTGTGCGTTGACCGGCAGATGCGGCCACTCGACGAGCTAGGAGAAGTGAATGCGACCTATTGGAGTTTGACAGGATTCTTGGCAGCCGCCGCTTGCGCATTGCGTATGGCTGGCCCGCAAAGCGATGCAGCCGGAAAGCGGTTCGACCCGCCTCCGGCAGGGCAAGGTGCGATCTACATCTACCGCGAAGGCAAGACCTATTTGGATCAAACGTCCAGGTTCCGTATGTTCGTTCAGCCGGTTAAGGGCGAACGTCGCAGACTTGGTGTTCTGGACGAAATCACATGGCTCAGGGTGGACTTGCCTCCGGGAAACTACGACGCGGGCTGCGAAGGTGGAGACGACATCACTCTCAGGAGTACGTGGTGCTGGAGGCAGGTGAGTTTGCCTTCGTTAAGATTGGCGTCTATCCGGGACGTTGGGTGGTGAACTGTCAGACCTTCTCTGTTCCCGCCGCGGTGGGTCGCGAAGAGGTGCTGCGAGGCAAGCGGGTGCAGGAGCTTCCGCCTCGCACTCAGTAGCTCTTGGGCAGGCCCAGCACGCGCTCGGCGACATAGCAAAGGATCAACTGCTCGCTGACCGGTGCGATGCGCGCGATCATGACCTCGC
>CALFRN010000297.1 GCA_937919085.1 uncultured Reyranella sp. | reverse complement strand
GGCGCCGTGGCTGGCGGCTTGCCCTGTGGGTCCTTGATCGTGCAGACATCGGCGCGCAATCGATCCTTCAGCGCCGCGATCTGATCCTCGATCTGCTTGTTGGCAGTCTTCTGCTTGTCGATCTGGTCTTCAAGCGCCTTGACCTGCGCAGCATCGGGGCCCGGCGGAGCAGCCGGCGGCAGCGGCGCCGGAAGTTGAACCGCGACGTTCACGATCGGGCGGTAGAAAAGGTACCAGCCGAGGCCGAGGCCGACGGCGACGAGCAGAAAACCGCCGACGAGGCCGCCCAGGATCCACGGCCAGCTAGGCCGTGACTGCTCCCGAGTAGGACGATCTTGAGAAGCGGGATCGGACATGGTTCCTCAGAGGAAGATGTAATCCTAGCAGACACTCCGCTGGCGGCCGAATTGCGGCGGTCTTGCGCTACTTCCGCGACAGCCTAAATTCACTGCAAATCGAGGAGATTGGCAATGACAGCCTGCATCGTCGGATGGTCCCACGGCAAGTTCGGCAAACTCGACGGCGAGACCAGCGAATCGCTGATCGTCAAGGCAGCGTCGGACGCGATTGCCCATGCCGGCATCGAACCGAAGGACATTGACGTCATTTATGTCGGAAACATGAATGGTGGCTTCGTACGCCAGGAATTCCACTCCTCTCTGGCCCTGCAAACCCACCCTGACCTGCGCTTCAAGCCCAGCACGCGCGTCGAGAATGCCTGCGCGACCGGCTCGGCCGCCATCCACATGGGGTTGAATACGCTGGCCGCCGGCAAGGCGCGCTTCGTACTGGTCGTCGGTGTCGAGAAGATGACCGAGCTCAACTCGACACAGGCGGGCGAGGTGCTGATCAAGGCATCCTATGTGGCCGAAGAGGCCGCTATCGAGGCGGGCTTCGCCGGTATCTTCGGCAAGATTACCTCGACTTACTTCCAGCGCTACGGCGACAAGTCCGACGCACTCGCCAAGATCGCGGTCAAGGCGCACAGGAACGGCTCCAGGAATCCCTATGCGCACTTCCAGAAGGAGTTCGCCTACGAGTTTTGTCGCACGCCGTCGGACAAGAACCCGTTCGTCGCCGGCCCGCTGAAGCGCACCGACTGCTCGCCCGTCACCGACGGTGCCGCCGCAGTGGTGCTGGCCGATGTCGGCACGGCGCTCGGCATGAAGCAGGCGATCGCCTTTCGCGCCGCTGAACACGTCAATGACTTCCTGCCCATGAGTAAGCGCGACATCATCAAGTTCGAAGGTCCGCAGCTTGCCTGGCAGCGCGCACTCAAGTCGGCGCGGCTCGACCTCCTTGATCTCTCCTTCGTCGAGAGCCACGACTGCTTTACCTCGGCCGAGCTGATCGAATACGAGGCAATGGGCCTCACCGCCCCGGGCGAAGGCGAACGCGCCATCCACGAGGGCTGGGTCGAGCGCGACGGCAAGCTGCCGGTCAACGTCTCAGGCGGATTGAAGGCCAAGGGCCATCCGGTCGGCGCCACCGGCGTCTCCATGCACGTGATGTCGGCCATGCAGCTCAGCGGCACCGCGCCCGAAGGCCTGCAGCTCCCGAAGGCCAGCGTCGGCGGCGTGTTCAACATGGGTGGCGCCGCCGTCGCCAACTACGTGAGCATCCTCGAGCCGCTGCGCTGAACGCATGCGCGAGATTGGCCGCCGCGAGAGTGACGCCATCCTGGGCGCGATGCGCCAGGTGGCGCTGGCCGGTGGCCACGCGATCAGCCACGCCGACACGGCGAGCATCCTGGCGGCCGGCCGCTATCTGCTGCGCCGGCCGGAGCTTCAGGACATCAGCACCCTGCCCGCCGCAGAGCCCGCCGACCTGGTCGGCATCCTGAAGGACCTCGCGATCGCCGAGGAGGCGTTGAAATACCTCGCCATCATGGCGATGGTCGATGGCGCGCTGGACCACGACAAGCTGAGGCGCGTTCTGGAGTATTCCCGCGCGCTCGACATCGAGGCCGACTACCTCACCGATCTCGTCGAGGCGGCTTCCGGCCATCTTGCCTGGGCCACGGCCGACATGTGGCGCAAGAACTTCGACAGCATCCTCAGCCGCTCCTCCGAGGGCCTCGATCCCGCTGTGTGGATCCGACCCTATGATGGTGCGAATGCCGATCCTGCGCTGGTCGGCCGCTACGAGGCGCTGGGCAGGCTGCCGCAGAACACCTTCGGCAAGGCGCTTTGGGACTTCGACAAGAAGAACGGCTATCCGTTCCCCGGCGACCCGACGGCACTCAACGCTGCGTTCGGGACGCCGCACGATTCGACCCACGTGATCTCGGGCTACGACACCAGCGCGCGCGGCGAGCTCCTCGTTTCCACCTTCACCGCCAGCATGCACCCGATCAATCCGATGAGTGGACACATCCTGCCGGTGATCTTCTTCTTCCACTTCGGCGAGCACATGAACGACGTCGGCCACGCCGGCAAGGGCGGCCTCGACCCTGACGAGTTCTGGCACGCCTGGGCGCGCGGCGAGGAAATGACCGTCGACATCTTCGATCCCAAGTGGAACGTCTGGGACTGGGTCGAGCACGACCTCGACGAACTGCGGCGCGGCTGGAACGTCTCGCCACCGGGCGTTCCACGCTGAGCGCCAACGAGCGGGCCGCCGGCGCGCCGCCCGTCGAGTCTGGCGGGTGAAGGTCTTTACAGAACTTTACCCAGTCGAAACGACGACGAAACCGCGCTGGTTCACATCCCGGCCGCGGGATGCGGCAACGCTTAGTCACCGGCCGGGATCTGCAGGCTCGCATCACCTCATGGGAGATCAATGCGATGCCACTGCTCGATCGTCGCCATCTGTTGACCGTCCTGGGGACTGGTCTCGTCGCAGCCCCCTGCCTGGCCCTCCCCGCGCGCCGCGCCTTTGCGGCCGGTGATTTCGCGCAGCGCCTCGCAGCCGCCGAGCAGAGCGGCAAGATAAGCGGCCTGCACGCACTGCTGGTCAGCCAGGGCGGCAAGCTGCTGTTCGAGCACTACGGAAATGGCGTGGACGAGATCGGGGGCTCCGCGCGGGATACGGTCAATTTCGGACCCGAGGTGCTGCATGATCTTCGGTCGGTGTCCAAGAGCGTCGTTGGTCTGGCCTATGGCATCGCGCTGTCCCAAGGCAAAGTCCCGCCGCCCGAGGCCGGGCTCTACGAACAGTTCCCCGAATATGCCGATCTTGCCCGCCAACCCGGCCGTGAGAAAATTACCGTCGGCCACGCACTCAGCATGACGCTTGGCCTGGAATGGGACGAACTTACCGTTCCCTATGGTAGTGATCTCCGTAACAGTGAGATCGCCATGGAGGCGGCACCCGACCGCTTTCGCTTCATCCTCGGGCTGCCGATCGTGGGCGAGCCGGGCGTCAAGTGGACCTATTGCGGCGGTGCGACCGCGATTCTCGGACGGCTGATCGCCAGCGGTACGGGCGAGAAACTGCCGGCCTATGTCCGCCGCGTGCTGTTCGACCCGATGGACTTCGGCTCCAGTCAATGGCGGGGCGGCGCCGATGGCGAGCCGCGCGCTGCGTCAGGCTGCCGGCTGCTGCCGCGGGACATGCTCAAGCTGGGCCAGCTCGCGCTTGCCGGAGGTGCCTGGCAGGACAAGCAGATCGTGCCCGCCGAATGGGTGGAACGCATCACCACACCCACCGTCAGGATCGAGGGCGCGCGCAGCTACGGCTATCACTGGTACATCCATGACAACATGGTCGATGGCCAACGCCGCTACTGGTTTGGCGGCATCGGCTGGGGCGGCCAGAAACTCTATGTGTTTCCGGGCCTCGACCTCGTCGTGGCAATGAACTGCGGCAACTTTCGCAAACCCGGCATCGAACAGAACCGCATCAATGTCGCGGTCCTGACCGACGTGGTGTTCCCGAGCTTGGCCTGAGGTCAAATCATCGGTTCATCAGGGGCAAGCCGAGGCCACTGACCCACCAGCAAGCGCCTTCCGAAATTCGACCTACACTACCGGACTCGCGCCGCCATCGACATTGATGGCGACGCCGGTGATGAAGGAGCCGGCGTCCGAGCACAGGAAACAGGCCATGCGGGCGAATTCCTCGGCCTTGCCCATGCGGCCAAGCGGGATGCGGCCCTTGGACATGCCGGCCAGGAACTGCTCGTAGGTCTCGCCTTTGCCGATCGCCTTGTGCCGGCGCTGCCACTGGTCGCTGTCGATCAGGCCGACCAGCATGGCATTCACCAGAACATTGTGCGGGGCGTTTTCCTTGGACAGTGCCTTGGTAAGCGCCAGGCCCGCGGCGCGGCTGACGCTGGTCGGCGTCGAGTCGGCACCCGGCGCCTTGGCGCCAATGTTGAGCACATTAACGATGCGGCCCCACTTGCGCTCGCGCATGCCGGGCAACGCCAGGCGGCAGAGACGGATGGCGGCAAACAGCTTCAGGTCGAGATCGCCCTGCCAGTCCTCGTCGGTCACGGTATCGAAGGCTTTGGCGTGGCTGATACCGGCGTTGTTGACCACAATGTCGACCTTGCCGAAGTCGGCCACGACCTTCTTGAAGGTATCGGCGATTGGTGCCGCCTTGGAGACGTCGCAGGAATAGCCTTCGACCTTGGCGTTCGTCTTGCCGG
>CALFRN010000296.1 GCA_937919085.1 uncultured Reyranella sp. | reverse complement strand
AAACTGAGCACGCCTGCTAAGCGATTTTCAACAAAGAGCGGGACATCCCCGGCGGCAAGCCGGCAAACGACAAACGGGAGGTGTCGACCGGCGCCGCGCCGGCGACCATGGGATTGCAATATGGCCGTAATCATCTTGCTGTGAGGCAGCCTCCGGCCATTCGTTCCTTCCTCCACACGCGCTCCATCCGCGCCACAGCCTTTTGACACTAAAATGAGCCGTCAGCAAAGGACTGGCGTCCCACATCCGCGAACGGCAGGCGCCGCAGGGCAGCCAAGGCGAAGCAGGCCTCACCGGACTGCCAGCGCCGATAGCGCTCGCTGCCCTCGCGAATCAATGTCTCCTTCAGCCGGTCACGGACAAGGGCCGGCAGCCACGCCATGCCAGGAGCACGACGCCGGCTTCTTTCCTCGATGGCGAGGCGCGCGCCGCCGGAGACATCCCGGCTGCGCTCAAGCTCAAACCGGCCCCTGCCCGCAAGCCGCCGAAAGCGATCCTCCGCCTCGGAAAAGGTGCCGGCGCTCGCGCCGAGCAGCAACAGGCCACCGGGCCTGAGAACCCGGTAGGCCTCCCGGGCGAAGGCCGCTTCGGGGAAGTAGTCCAAAGCGTCGACACAGACGACACAATCGAAGCGGCAATCCTCGAAGGCGAGGCTGGTGGCGTTGCCGCGGCGCGAATCGACGCCCAGCCGCCGGCTCCGACGCACCGCGACGATCGAGGCGTCGATGCCAATCACCTCGCCGGGCCGGTAGCGCGTCTGCAGATACAACAGACCGCCGCCCACCCCGGCCGCCACCTCGAGGACGGAGCTCCGACGCCACGCCGCGGCGTCGAGCGGCGCCAGGGCGAACAATTCGGCATAAAGCTGAATCTGGTGCGGTTCATCGGCAAAGACCGGATCGTTGCGGATGTCCGGCAGCACGGGCGCGAAGCCCACGTTGAAAGCGGCGGTTCGACGGCTGCCCGGCCAGGCATAGATCAGTTCGTAGACGAGACGGCGCGCCCAAGGGCGATCCGGTATCAGCGAGGGCATTTTCGTCTCCTGTGCGCCGGGTCGTGCTACAGTGCCGTCCCACTTGATCGTCGTTCAGGTCTACGGCGCCGAGAGATTTGTCCGTTCGCAGGCATGCAACCCGATGTCATTGGCCCGTCCTCGAAAACAACGTCCTCCCCTGAACGAGCAATGACTGTCGGCGTCTACCCTGTCACCCGGAGGCCGCGGTGAGCCGTGACATGGATCCGGTGCGCCCCCCGGCACGGCTGTTCCTGGATCTCTCCCGCCTGCTCTACGCGGTCTACAGCCGGACGCCCACAGGAATTCCGCGCGTGGAGCTTGCATATGCCGAGCACCTCATCTCGGCCGCCCAGGACAGGCTGACCTTCGTGGTTCTCGATGCGATCGGCCGACTGCGCATCGTGAACGGTCGCCAGGCAAGGGCGTTCGTGGGTGAGATTGCGGACTATTGGCGCCGGGGAGTGGCTTCCGACCGGGCCTACGCGCGCATCGTGCTGCGGGCCCAGTACATCCATGCCGCCCTGCTGTTCCGGCCGGGCGGCAGCCTCGTTCGCTCAGTCGCCGGCACCGCCGGTCGAAGCATCTACATCATCCCGTCGCACCTGCACCTGGAGCGAACCCAGGCCATCGAGCGCCTCAAGGCCGCCGGCGACCTAAAGCTGGTCTACTTCGTTCACGATATCCTTCCGAGCCTGTTTCCGGAGTATTTTCCCCCTGATGCCGAGAACCGGAACCGGCGCCGGATGGATACCGCCGCGCGCCTGGCCGACGCCATCGTCTTCAATTCACGGGCTACGGCGGAGAGCTTCCGCAAGATGTTCGGCAAGGATCGGCCCGACACTTCGATCGTGATTGCACCCCTCGGCGTCACCCCGGCGCCCCCTCCCCCGAGGGTGTCCCCTGCCACGAGATCGGTCGATGGCCCGGCAAGGCCCTACTTCGTCATGGTCGGCACGATCGAACCGAGGAAGAATCATCTCCTGCTTCTCAACCTGTGGCGCAGACTGCATGCCGAACGGGGCGCCGAGACACCCCGGTTGATCCTGATCGGCGGCCGCGGGTGGGAAAATGAAAATACCATCGACATGCTGGAGCGCAGCCCCGGTCTGCGCGGGTTCGTCGAGGAACGCGTTCGGGTTTCCGACGAAGATATGTCCCGGACCCTGGCCGACGCCCGCGCCCTGCTCATGCCCTCGTTCGCCGAAGGCTATGGACTGCCCCTGGCCGAAGCGCTGGCGCTCGGCGTACCGGCCCTGTGCAGCGACATCCCGGTGCTTCGCGAGGTCGGCGGCGCCGTTCCGGAGTTCCTCGATCCGCTCGATGGCCCCGGCTGGCGGTCGGCCATCTGCGACTATGCCACCGGCGACTCACCCCGCCGTCAGGCGCAATTGGACAGGCTCGCAGGCTGGCGAGCCACCCCTTGGGAAAGCCATTTCCGCCCGATCTCGGACCTGCTCAAGGCGCTGGACTCCTAGCCGGACGCGCGCCCCGTCAAAACCCTCAGACCTGGTAGTATTCACGATACCAGCGCACGAACTCCCGAACGCCGACCGCTATCGGGGTCTCGGGCAGGTAGCCGATCAATGCCTTTAGGAATTCCGTCGAGGCCTCGGTGCGCGGGACATCCCCGGGCTGCATGGTCATGTAGTTGCGATCGGCCTTGCGGCTGAGCGCATTCTCGATTTCCTCGATGAACCGCAGCAGGCTCACCGGATGGCCGCCGCCGATGTTCACGACGCGGTACGGCGCGACGGTACTCGATGAATCTTCGTCAACGTTCGTGTGGTCGGCGCGTGTCGGTATCCGGTCGCCCAGGCGAACGACGGCTTCGACAAGATCGTCGATATAGGTGAAGTCACGCTGCATGTTGCCGTGGTTGTAGACGTCGATCGGACGCCCTTCCAAAATGTTCTGGACGAACTTGAACGGCGCCATGTCCGGGCGCCCCCACGGCCCACAAGCGGTAAAAAAGCGCAAAAGCGTGGTCGGCATATCCCAGAAATGCGCGTAGCAGTGAGCGATCGTCTCGATCGATTTCTTGGTCGCGGCATAGACGGTCAGGGGGCGGTCGGACCGATCGGTCTCGGCCATGGGAAAGTCGGTTCCTCGCTCCATAGACCGAGCTGGTCGAGGCGATCAGCAAGTGCCGCGGCCGCAGCTCCCGGCACAGTTCGAGGATGTTGAAGCTGCCGACAATGTTCGAATCGATATAGGCTCGGGGGTTCTCGAGGCTGTGTCGCACGCCGGCCTGCCCGGCCAAATGAAAGACCAGTTCAGGGGCAACATCCTCAAAGACCGCTCGGAGCTTGCCGGCATCCTGCAGCATGCAGAGATGGGCAGTGAAGCCGGCATGCCTTTCAAGCAGGGCGTTGCGAGCCTCCTTGAGCTTGACGTCGTAGTACGGAGTCATTCCGTCGACGCCCGTCACTTCATGGCCCTGCTCAAGAAGGCGCCTGGCGAGATGAAATCCGATGAAGCCCGCGGTTCCCGTGACCAGACAACGCATCGCTACGATCTATTCGTCCTGCAATCGCACATCCGCCTCAGCGTGGCCAATTACGCTTTGATGATGTGCGCGCGTGTCAGTCCCTGGCGGGAGCAGACGTTTCGGGTATCGATGACAAGAGGTGACCATTCGACAAGCCGGCGGTAGTCGACCGCGTCGTGGTCGGTGCATATGACAGTGGCGTCGAAGCTGGCCACGATGGCTTGTGTGAGTTCGACCGAGCGTCTGCCGGCCAGGTCGGCATGCTCGCGGCTCGGCGGTATCTCGGTCACCAATGGATCGTGAAACGATACTTCCACGCCGCGTTTCTCAAGCAGTTCGATGATCCTGAAGGCTGGGCTCTCGCGCGTGTCCTCAATATTCTTCTTGTAGGCGACCCCGAGGACCAGGATGCGCGCGCCTTTTGAGGCACGGCCGGCGACCTCGTTCAATGCTTCGATCGTACGATCGACGACTCGCTGCGGCATGGCGGTGTTGATCTCGCCCGCCAACTCAACGAAGCGAGTGACGACGCCAAACTCGCGCGCCTTCCACGTCAGATAAAAGGGGTCGATCGGGATGCAGTGCCCCCCAAGGCCAGGCCCCGGATAGAACGGCATGTAGCCGAAAGGCTTGGTCTTGGCGGCCTCAATGACCTCCCAAACGTCGATGCCCATCGCCTCGAACACTGTCTTGAGTTCGTTGACGAGGGCAATGTTGACCGAGCGGAAGATATTTTCGGTGAGCTTGACCGCCTCGGCCGCCTCCAGCGACGACACCGGGACGGTGCAGGTTACCACCTCGTCGTATAACGCACAGGCAAGTCGCAAAGCATCGGCCCCATCGCCGCCTACCACCTTTGGTATCGCCGAGGTGGAGAATTGGGCGTTGCCAGGATCCTCCCGCTCCGGCGAATAGGCGAGAAAGAAATCGTGCCCTGAGCGAAGGCCGCGACGTTCGAGAATCGGCCGCAGGATGTCGCGGGAGGTGCCTGGATAGGTGGTCGATTCGAGCACGATGAGTTGACCTCGACGCAGATGTGGCTCTATCGCTTCCGTCGTTCGAACCACGAAGGAAAGGTCTGGCTCACGTTGGCGGGTCAAGGGCGTCGGCACGCAGAGAATGATCGCGTCAGCCTCGGCAACGCGTGAGAAATCACCCGTGGCACTGAGGCGGCCGGTCTGTCGCAGATCTGAAATTTCGTTGGCGCCGATATGGCTCATGTAGGACTTGCCGGCGTTCAGCTGGTCGACCTTCGTCGCATCGATGTCGAAACCGATGACGGGAAAGCCCTTCCTTGCGACAGTGCAGGCCAGCGGTAGCCCCACATAGCCAAGCCCGATCACCGCAATCGTTGCTGTATGGGCGTTAAAGCGCGCGATGATCGATGACACCAATTCAGCCGGCCGCTCGTCCTGATCCACTCGCCGCCCTCTCTAGTCGTTGCGCCGCTTGTAGGTTGTCGCTTCTTTGTGTGTCAAAGACCATGGCACCAAACAATAGAAAAGGCGGCCCGCAGGCCGCCTTTCCCTTGTTCGAAGGTCTCTTGTCTTACTGG
>CALFRN010000295.1 GCA_937919085.1 uncultured Reyranella sp. | reverse complement strand
GGGTCGACAGTAGTCGGCGCAAAGCCGCCTCCGGGCGGCTTTGTCGTGTCTGGGGATCTTTCCATGGCGGTTAACCGTAGAGAAAAGTTAGCGTGACTCGCTGGCAGTGGAGGCAGTCAGCCGCCAACCCGTCTCAGTTGAGATTTCCCTGCTAACAGGGAATTTAACTGGGAATTTCTCGCCAGTGTGGGGCTGCCGGCCTCCGAAATCCCCGGGTCTCTCGCAATTTGCGTCAGTTCGGCCAAAACCAGCTGGCTTCTAAACAGGGAATTTGAAACGCCGGAACGGGGATCGCCAAACCCCGGAACAGGGCACTAGCACCTGGAGAGAAGTGGGATGTGTCATGCACTGGCTTGGCGGAGATAGCTCGCCCCTAGGTCAGTACGGTGTCGATTGCCCCCATTAGCCGAGGTAACAGTTCGCCGCTGTGATGTCCGGTTATCTATCGACGCCTCTTTCCTTTTGACGGCTCCAACAAGTACGACATGAGAGCTACGAGTGCGTTTCGCTTTTCAATGCCACGCCAGCCCTGGGCTGTCCCGATGGGGTAGTCTCGAAGTACACAGAATTGATATCGCGATTCGTCGCCTTGATGTGCTTACGTGGTTCAGTAGGATTGTGCGGAGTTGGAAGTTTAGAGACTGAAGGATCAGGCGATGGCGGGGCGGGGCACATCATCGGTTGGCTTTCGGTTGGCAAATACACTGCGTGAGCGCGTTGCGACGGGAAAATACAAGAAGCGCTTTCCCACCGAAAATGAACTGATCGCGGAGTTCGAGACGTCGCGCTACGCGGTACGCAGCGCCATGCATCGCCTCGAAATGGATGGCCAGATTCATCGCCATCCCGGGCGCGGGACGGAAGTCCTCGAGCGGACACCGATCCAATCCAGCTGGGTCATCCGCACGGTCGAGGACCTGATCGATCGAAACCTGTTCGAAAGGCCAACCGTCCTGTCGGCGGGCGTCGTGCCGGCGCGCGACCATCCTCGATCGGCCAGGCTGTTCGGCGTCGACCCGCGCGGCGAACTCTTCCTCATCGAACGGGTGAGCCGGGCCGGCAAGCAGGGTCCGGCCTTCTTCTCCCTCAATTTTCTTGCCGCCGAGACCGGCCGGTCCCTGCCGCGCAGTCGCATCGGGCGCGAACCGCTGATCGTTCAGATCGAACGTCATCGCAAGATCCGTGCCCACCGGGTGCGCCAGGACCTTTCCGGCAGTCAGGCCTCCGCGAAGGTCGCCAGCCACCTCAAGGTCGTGCCCGGTCATCCGGTCGTCGTGGTGCATCGCACCTATTTCGGGTGGGATGGCGACGCAATCGCCACGGCCGAGCTCCACTATCGCCTGGAGATGTTCGAGCAGACGATCGATCTGTTTCGGGGCAATCTCGCGGAGCGGTAGCGATCAGATCCCATGCGGATTGAATTGTTCGAATATTCTACTATCCTGCGCGCGACAGCCCCCAAGCCTCACCGCGGAGCACGGCAATGGCGCAGGCAAGCATGGAGAGAGCGCTCGACGCGGCTGCCGCCGACGCGAGCCCGTTTGACGGCGCCGACCCCCAGGAATGGTATTTCGACCACGGCTATACCGACGGGCTGCCGGTGGTGCCGCCGACGGCGGAAAAGATCGAGGCGATGGTCGGGGTGCTAGGCGGCGATCCCGCCTGTCTCGAGGCCCGCGTGCCGCCACGCTGGGGAAACCTAACCCGCCGCGTGCTGGCCATAAATGCGGTGATGGCAGGTTGCCTGCCCGCCTATGCGCCGGTACTGCGCACTGCCTTGCGGGCGATGTGCGAGAACCACTTCAACCTCAACGCCATCCAGGCCACGACACACGTCATCGCCCCGTTGGCCATCGTCAACGGTCCGGTACGCCAGCAGATCGGCATGAATAGCGGCCACGGTGCCTTCGGTCCCGGCAACAGGGCGAACGCCACGATCGGCCGCGCCATACGCCTGGTTTTGCTGAATGTCGGCGGGGCGCTGCCCGGTGTTCTCGACAAGAGCACGCAGGGCACGCCGGCAAAATATTCCTACTGCGTCGCCGAGAACGAGGAAGAAAGCCCGTGGGCGCCCTATCACGTCGAGAAGGGCTACCGCCTGCAGGATTCGACCGTGTTCGTCATCGGCGCCGAGTCCAATCACAACATCAACAGCCCGCTGCCTAACGATCCCGAGGGCATTCTCGACGACGTCATTTCCTCGATGACAACAGTCGTCCACAACAATGCCCGTGCCAGTGGTCACTGCACCGTGGCGCTGTCGCCCGAGCACGCGCAGGCGATCGCCAAGCACGGCTGGACCCGTCACGACGTGCGCTGCTACCTGCAAATGTACGCGACAAACAAGTTCGGCCGCATCGTCCACAATCACAAGTATGGCAAGGCCTACAACCGGCACCTGCCCAGATGGTACCGGCGCGATCTCGACTCCGACATTCCCATCGTGCCTTCGCCGGACAATATCCATCTCTTCGTGATCGGCGGCACCGCCGGGCGCTTCTCGTCGTTCATCCCGGGCTGGGGCCACTACAACAACCCCGTCCTGCGTTCCATCGACGGCGCTATGGCGAGCGGCGGCCCGGTCTGCATCGACGGCACCTGCTACCTCTGATCCATCCCCATCGCTTCCAGGAGATCGCCATGGACTTCCGTCCACCCCTCTACGGCTACGACCCGCGCGGCCTCGTCGAAGCCGAGCCGCGTTCCCTCTCGCCGCGCCTCGGCGACCTGCGCGGTCTGCGCCTCGGCGTGCTCGACAACGCCAAGATGAAGGCCGGCAGGCTCCTAACCTACACGGCAGGGATCCTGAACGACGAGTTCGCTTTTTCCCAGGTGAACACCTACGTGAAACGCGGCTTTTCGTATACGGCGACGCCGGAGATGATCGAGCAGATCGCCGCCGGAAACGACGTCGTGATCACCGCCATAGGCGATTGAGGAAGCTGCACATCGTGCAGTGTGCACGACGGTATCGAACTCGAGACCCTCGGCCGGCCCACCGCAGTCATCGTCACCAGGGAATTCGTCAGCGAGTGCGTCACCCAGCGCGCGGCGCTCGGCATGACCGGCCTCGAGCCGGTGATCGTCGACCATCCGCTGTCGAGTTGCACCGACGAGGAGGTGCGCCATCGCGCCCGGCAGGCCGCCGAACAGGTCAAGCGACTGCTGATCCGTCGCTGAGACCGGACGGATGCGCAAGATCCTCTCCGGCGTGCGCGTCCTCGACCTGACGCAGTTCTTTTCGGGCCCACAGGCGACCCTCTTTCTCGCCGGGCTCGGCGCCGAGGTGATCCGCATCGATTCGCCGGAAGGCGCCAGGAGCGTGGCAGTGGCGCCGCCCTATGCCGGCCGCAATGGCGTGTCGTTCGAGCGAACCTCGCCGGACGATCTCAGCGTCAACTACCTCAAGCGCGCGCGCGGCAAGAAGGCGATCTCGCTCGACCTCAAGAAGCCGGAGGGGAAGGCGCTATTCTTCCGCCTGCTCGACAGTGCCGACGTCGTGGTCGAGAACTATTCGGTGGGAGTCAGCGCACGGCTGGGGATCGACTATCCCAGGCTCGCGGCGGCCAATCCGCGCATCGTCTATTGTGCGCTGACTGGGCACGGCTCGACCGGGCCCGATCGCGGCCTCAAGGCCTACGACGTGACCGTCCAGGCAGCGGCGGGCCTGATGAGCGTGACCGGCTTGCCCGGCCAGCCGCCGACCAAAGCCGGGACGGCGCTTTCAGATGCCATTGCGGGGACCTTCGCGATGTCGGGAGTGCTGGCGGCGCTGCTCGATCGCGAGAAGACGGGACGCGGCCAGTTCGTCGACGTCTCGATGGTCGATTCCCTCTTTGCCCTGCTGTTCGACGACCCGATCGACTGGTACGAACGACTGGGCGTGCCCGTACGGCAAGGCAACCGCATTCTGCGCTTCTCACCGATCAACACCTACGCCACGCGCGACGGCTGGGCTGTTCTGGGCGCCGCGACCGGGGGGCAATGGCAAGGCGTGCTGAATGCGATCGGGCGCCAAGACCTATTAGACGACCCCAACTGGAGCAGCCTCGACTGGCGGGTGGCCAACAACGACCAGTCCGACGCGCTGCTGCGCGACTGGGCCGCGACTCGCACGACGGCGGAGGCCGTCGACACGATGCTCAAGGCCGGCGGCGTTGCCTCGGCCATCCGCGGCCCCAAGGAGCTGGCGGAGTGGCAGCATCTGCGCGCGCGCGAGATGTACCTGCCGCTCGATCATCCGACGCTGGGCCCTCTGGCCGGCGTCGGCGCCCCGGGCTTTCCCATCAAGTTCGGTGCGGCGGACGCCGGCTACGATTCTCCGGCGCCGTTGCCCCGCCAGCACAATCGCGAGATCTATGGTGGACTGCTCGGGCTGGACGCCGCCGAACTCGAACGGCTAGAGGCATCCGGCGTGATCTGAGTGAGCGCGGTCCCTACCGGGCGTGTCCCTACCGGATACTCCATCCAAAGGCGTGTGGGGCGGAATCGAGTAAGCAGAACCTCTATGATCGCGTACCTGAGCCTCGTCCTGCATGTCCTGGTTTCGCCATTCAGGACGCAGGCACGGCTGGAAGCCGAGATTGACATGCTAAGACATTAGTTGAACGGCATAGGGTTAAAAATCTGAAGCGGCTAAGAAACCCGTGCCAGGCGGAGTGGGGCAAACGTGCGCAATTCTACGACGCCCGCGTGAGCTGTCTGCTTCAACGACGCGTCGATACGAACACACAACATATTT
>CALFRN010000294.1 GCA_937919085.1 uncultured Reyranella sp. | reverse complement strand
CGGGCTCTGGCAGCAAAGCCTCAATGTCGGATACAAACGGAGTGGCGCCAACGGCGCGCCTGGCCTGCATTGTTAATTCGAGAGAATTCAGATGTTCGATACTGCTGCCCTAATTCGCTCGTTGGAACTGATCCAAGAGGCGGCAACCCAAGTGCTCAGCGCTAACGGAAGCGCTGAAAGCCAAGAGATATTCTGCGCCCTTATGCATCAGCAGCTGCCAACCATCGCCGACGACCAAAATCCTGGCGGCAACGATGCGCAGCGGCGGAAACTTGTTGCCGACATTGACGCCGCCCTGCGGATGCTGGCGACAGCGCGGTCTAAAACTGACGGTGATCGAGCGAGACTTGTCATGAGTTACGCGCGTTCACTGCGCCTTGAAATTGGTAAATTGATGCCAGCCCATCGTGGCTAAGGGCACGAGGTCCGTTTTTATGCGCGTACTATGGCGGATAGTAGTAGTCATCACAGCCTACTTCTGTGGCGTGATAGGGCTCTTCGTTGTCCTCACAATACTGTTCGGTCTTGCTTCGTTCGCTTCCTTTGCCCCCGTCTACTGGACTCTGACTGGGGTCTCTCCTGCGATTGTTGCTGGCGCACCCGCCGTCGGACTTTTCCTTGTGGCAATGGCCATCGTGCTTAGTGCAATGCCAATACTGCTGATTGTCGTGCTGGCTGAGACACTCGCCTGGAGGTCCATGTCTGTCTATGCCATTCCCGCCGCGCTTTTGAGTGCCGGCATCTACTGGGAGCTTTCGCCACGCACCATTGGCGGTCTCGATCTTATCGGTTCAATCGAGGTCGCTCTTTTTGCAGTGTCAGGCGCATTTGCCGGATCAATTTATTGGGCCATTGCGGGGCGAAGAGCCGGATCTTGGCGTTAGGCCTGCGGGCTGCCGAAGCCGGAGAGAGACTCCACCAGGTTGCGGGTTTCGGCGGTCGGCACGTGCGCCGGACGACCGGCTCTGGGGCGGGTCGCGATCAAGTCCTCTATGCGATAAGCGAAGTGGTGAGTGACGCCGCTTCAGCCGTCGTCCAGCATCATCGGCTCCCGTGCAAGGCAATAACGCGCGCAATCAAAGCCGCGTATTCCTCCAGGCACTCTTTCAACTTTGGAGTAGCGGCTATACCTCGTTGGCGCCCGCTAAATCGATCTTTCTCAATTTCGACAAGACCGAGAACGACGAACTGCTTTAGAGCTTGCCTGATTGAGGTTTCACGAAATCCGGTCGAGTTCCGAAGATCGGTGAATGACGTCTGCCGGCCCCAAGTCTCAATCAAGTGCGCCAGTACTGCCTTGCCGGGCGGCGATTCAATGCCCGGCAGGTGGCGACGCTGCCATTCGGACAAGCTCCTTACAGCACTTTCAAGAGACGAGCCTGGAGCGACATGGCGCGTGTCTACGTCAGACATCGTATGGCTGGTATCGCAACCCAAGATTGGTATCCATTCGGTCGTTTTACTTCGAGCATCTGGCATCTGACGGTCTTGTACGATGATCGACCAGTAAATCGAAAGGAACAAATCAACTCGGCTTGAAACGATTACCGGTAGCTGCATGTGAAGCACTGCCACCAGTCGTCTCCTGCCACCTCTGGACGACCACATCGCAGTACCCAGGATCAAGCTCAAGGAGCCTCGCCCGCCTGCCCGTTCGCTCCGCCGCGATCATGGTGGTACCCGAACCGCCAAACAGATCGAGCACGATGTCGCGGCTCTTCGATGAATTGCGGATCGCGCGTTCGACCAGCGCCACCGGCTTCATCGTCGGGTGCAGATCGTTCTTGTGCGGCTTGTCGAACAACCACACATCGCCCTGGTCGCGCGCGCCGCACCAGTAGTGATCGGCGCCGTCCTTCCAGCCGTACAGGATCGGCTCGTACTGGCGCTGGTAGTCGGCGCGGCCGAGCGTAAAAGTGT
>CALFRN010000293.1 GCA_937919085.1 uncultured Reyranella sp. | reverse complement strand
GAATTCGACGAGGACAAGGCCATCGACGGCGCCGTCGCCTGCTTCTGGGCGCGGGGCTACGAGGGCGCGTCGGTGCGCGATCTCGCCGACCACATGGGTATCGGCGGCGCCAGCCTCTACAATGCCTATGGCGGCAAGCGCGCCCTGTTCGTCAAGGCCCTGGCGCGCTACGCCGACGGTTCGTTTCGCGAACGCATAGCGCGACTGGAAACCGAGGGGCGACCGAAACGGGCGATTGAAGCCTTTCTTGCCGAGATCATCGACCGGTCCCTCAAGGACCGCGACCGCAAGGGCTGCCTGCTGGTCAATTCTGCACTCGACGTCGCGCCGCGCGATTCCGGCATCGGCGCGGTGGTGGCGGGTTACCTGGGCGAGATCCGCGCCTTCTTCCGACGCAACATCGTGGCCGCGCAGGAGATCTCCCAGGCACCGGCCGACGTCGACGCCGACGAAACCTCAGGCCACCTGCTGGGCGTGCTGCTGGGAATTCGCGTGCTGGCGCGCACCCAGCCCCATCGCGAGACGCTGGAGGCTGTCGCCCGGCCGGCACTGCGCCTGCTCGACACCCCCAGAGCCAGGACACCGAGGCGGGGCCGCAAATGATCCCCGGAGTAAAGGCCCTCACCTTCGACACCGGCGGCACGATCCTCGACTGGCATCGCGGCGTTGCGGCCGCGCTGGCCGCCGCCGGGAAGCGCCGCGGCATCGCCGCCGACTGGGCAGAGGCGACCAACGAATACCGCCGGCGGGCGCTGAAGGGCATGACCCGCCAGGTCCGCCCCGACTTCAACATCGACGACGTGCATCGCCGCGTGCTGGACGAACTCATCGCCGAAGCCGGATGGTCCGCCTTCACGGCGGAGGACCGCGCCGCCATCCATGGCGCCTGGCACGCGCTCGATGCCTGGCCGGACTTTCCCGCCGCCCTGGCGCGCCTGCGCCGCCGCCATGTCGTGGCGTCCTTCACCATCCTCAGCACCTCGCTGATCGTCGACGTGTCGCGCCGCAACGGCCTCGACTGGGACTGCGTCGTGTCGTGCGAGATGATCGGCAGCTACAAGCCCAACCAGGACGCCTACCTCACCTGCGCCAGATGGCTGGGCTACCGGCCGGAGGAGATCGTCATGGTGGCCTGCCACAATTTCGATCTTCTGGCCGCGCGCAAGGCCGGCTATCGCTCGGCGTTCGTGCGGCGCCCCGACGAGTGGGGTACCGCCGGTCCACCCGATCCCACCCCGGACCCGGTGCACGACATCATTGTCGACGATTTCGGCCAGCTTGCCGAACGACTGGGCTGCTGAAGAACCGCGCCGTGACCGACCGCGAACCCACCATCGAGCATCTCAACATCGAAGCGCTGTCGGCGCTGGCCGACGATTCGCCGGTGACGATGCTCAACCTGATGCGGTTTCGCGAACGCTCGCTCGACGGCAACGGCAGCGGCTGGGATGCCTATCTGCGCTACAGCGCGCTGGCCATCAGGACGATCAAGGCAGTGGGCGGAACGATCGTCTGGACCGGCACCGCCGAAGCCGTGGCACTCGGCGTGGCCGAGACCAACCGTTGGGATTACGTCGCGCTGGTCCGCTACCCGTCCCGTGCGGCATTCATCGCCATGATGACCTCGCCGGACTACGCCCGGGCCAACGTCGAACGCGAGAACGGTTGTGCCGCCCACACGATTCTCGCAATCCGCGAGACCTTCAACAAGTTCATCTCCCCCCAGAAGAAGGAATAGATCATGTCATTGGCAGAGAAACTGGAAGCAGCCCGCACGGCCAGCGCCGGGCGGATTCCGCCGGAACGGGCGGCGATCATGCATCGTGCCACCGAGGACCTGCGCAAGTCGGGCATCCTCGACCGCATCGTGGCCGTCGGCAAACCCGCGCCGGCCTTCGAACTGGCCAACCACGACGGCCGCCGCGTCTCATCGGCCGAACTTCTGGCTGGCGGACCGCTGGTGCTGTCGTTCTTCCGAGGGAGT
>CALFRN010000292.1 GCA_937919085.1 uncultured Reyranella sp. | reverse complement strand
GCGTGACCCCGGAAAAGTAGGGTTTTATCATCGCTGCTGGGCGCTGCGTTGGCAATTGCCCGGCCCGACACCCCTGCCCGCATCTTGTGCAGTGCAGCCCTGCATGGTACCGCCCGCGCCTCCCGGCCAGTACCCCCGCCCCGCGACTAACGAAAGCGATAGTGCGCCATGACGACAACCCCTCCGTCCACCCCGCCAGCCGCCGATCCGGCCCAGCCCGTCGCCCCGCTCACCATGCATGGCCAGTACATCAAGGATCTCAGCTTCGAGAACCCGCGTGCGCCGCAGAGCCTGATCGAGCAGACCCAGCCGCAGCTCACGCTCAACGTCCAGGTGACCAACCGCCAGTTCGACCCCAAGACCTTCGAGGTGTCGATCACGATCGAAGCCAGCGCCCAGACGCCCGAGAAGGAACCGCTGTTCATGCTCGAGCTGGTTTATGCCGGCACCGTGTCACTGGGCGAGATGCCGCAGGAGGCCTACGGGCCGCTGCTGTTCATCGAGACGCCGCGCCTGCTGTTTCCGTTCGCCCGCGCCGTCGTTGCCAACGCCACGCGCGAGGCGGGGTTTCCGCCGCTCAACATCGCCCCGGTCGATTTCGTCGCACTCTACCGCCAGCAACTCGAAGCCAATGGCGGCCGCATGCCGGGCATCGGCGACGGCCCGGTCGGCCACGCCTGAACGGCTTCGGAAGCCGTCAGGCCTTCAGCCACAGCGCATCGGCGCCGAGCTTGTTCAGGAACTCGGCGTGGGCAGCCAGCTCTGCCTCACTGGGGGCGTGCGGTCGTGCGGGACGCACCGGCCGGTTGTTCGGCGCCGCCGTGCCGTCGTTGGCCGTGCCAGACATTTCCGGCGCGAGGCCGAGGTCGCGTTGCCGACCGCCGCTGAGTTCGAGATAGACCTCGGCCAGCAGCTCTGAATCGAGCAACGCGCCGTGTTTGGTGCGGTGGGCGTTGTCGATGCCGAAACGCTCGCACAAGGCATCGAGACTGGCGCGCTGACCGGGAAACTTGCGCCGCGCCATCGACACCGTATCGACGTAGGGATTGGCGATCCGGGGCTTGCCGGCACGTTCGAGCTCGGCGTTGAGAAAGCCGAGATCGAACTGCGCATTGTGGATGACGAGCTGTGCGTCACCCAGAAAGGCCAGCAGTTCGTCGACCTTGTCGGCGAACAGCGGCTTGTCGGCCAGGAAATCCTCGCTGAGACCGTGTACGTCCTGCGCACCGGTCGGCATGTCACGCTGGGGATTGAAGTAGCATTGAAACGAGGCGCCGGTAGCAACCAGGTTCACCAGCTCGATGCAACCGACCTCGACGAGGCGGTGACCGGCGAGCGGATCGAGACCGGTGGTCTCGGTATCGAGGACAATTTCGCGCATCCGCCCTTCTATCTCACTTGCGACGGGCGCGCGCGAGCTGGGCTGTGAATTTCTCCCGCCACGGATTGGGCGGCCAGAAGCGGCCGGGACGCTGTTTCAGCACCGCAACGGCTGAGGCAAGGGCCGCCCGCGTCGGCGCGAGCCCGAGCCCGGTCGGAATGACCAGACTCGCCTTGCGCCGCTTCAGCGCATCCGGCACCTGTTGACGCAGGATGCCGTCGAACTTTTCCGCCGTCATGCCCGGCCGGGCCATGACGCGGCGACGCTGCAGGAAGGCCGGTGCACTTACCACCAGCGTGGCATCGACGCGACGCTCACCCAGCCCCTCGAACAGCAGCGGGATATCGAGCACCACCAGTTTCTCGCCGGCTAGAGCGGCACGTCGCAGAAACGCCCGCTGCCGCCGCTGTACCAGCGGATGAACGATCGCCTCGAGCCGGCGCAGCGCCGCCTTGTTGCCGAAGACGCGCGCGCCCAGCGCCTGGCGGTCGAGCACGCCGTCCTTGACCACGCCGGGAAAGGCCGCCTCGATGCCGGGCAAAGACGCGCCGCCCGGCGCCTGCAGTGCATGGACGGCGGCGTCGGCGTCGTACACAGGCACACCCATCTGCCGCAACATCGTTGCCGCGGTCGATTTACCCATGCCGATCGAGCCGGTCAGCCCGACGATGACCATCTAAGGCGACGCCAATCCGAGACTTAGGGGACCAGAACGGACTGGCCCGTGGTCTTGCGGCTCTCGAGGTCGATATGCGCCTGCGCGGCCTCGGCCAGCGGATAATGCTGGTCGATGGCGATCTTCACCTTGCCGCTCTTCACCATCTTGAACAGCGACTTGGCGGAGGCTTCGAGATCGGCCCGCGTGGCGGTGTAGGCGCCGAGGCTCGGCCGCGTCAGATAGAGCGAGCCCTTGGTGTTGAGGATGCCGAGCCCGATCGGTGGCACCGCGCCCGAGGCATTGCCGAACGAAACCATCAGTCCGCGCGGCTGCAAACAATCGAGCGAGGCGTTCCAGGTGTCCTTGCCGACGCCGTCGAACACGGCGGGGACTTTCTTGCCCTTGGTGATTTTCATCACCTGCTCGACGATGTTTTCCTTGGAGTAGTTGATCACCCACTTGTAGCCGTTCTTCTTGGCAAGTGCTGCCTTCTCGGGCGACGACACGGTGCCGATCACCTTGTAGCCGCGCGCCTTGGCCCACTGGCCGAACAACAGGCCGACGCCGCCGGCGGCGGCATGGAACAGAACGGTGTCGCCCTTCTTCAGCCACGCCTTGGCGGTATGGTCGACGAGATATTCCGTGGTCATGCCCTTCAGCATGATTGCCGCGGCCTGCTCGTCGCTCACGCCCTTCGGCACCTGAACGAGTTGGTCGACGCCCATCAGGCGCTCCTGGCAGTAGGCCCCCAGCACGCCGCAATAGGCGACGCGATCGCCCTTCTTGAAGCCCCTCACCTTGGGCCCGACTTCGACGATCACGCCAGCGGCCTCGCGCCCGACCGCGTGCGGCATCGGCGTCGGATAGAGGCCGGAGCGGGTGTAGACGTCGATGAAATTGAGGCCGATCGCGGTGTGGCGGATCTTCACCTGGCCGGGACCGGGCGCGCCGACCTCGACGTCATGAAGCTGCATCTTTTCCGGACCGCCGTTTTCGTGGATCAGAATGGACTTGGACATGTGTTTCCCCTGGTTGGATCTGACGATTGTTCGCTGAAGATTCGACGCTTACTCCGCGGCGCGTTTGGACTTGGCGGCCTGGTACTTCTCGATCTCACCCGCCACCGCTGCCTGCGATTGCACCGAGTAGGTTTCACGGTTGCCGGTGGCAATGTCGTAGCTGAGCTGCCGCAACGAGTTGGATCCACGCTGGAAATGCGGGTGGACGTAGCGCGCCATCAGTTCATAGGAGCGCTGCGTTGCCGACCAGTCGGCCCAATTGTGGGCGAGCAGAAGCACGGCGCCAAAGCCGCCTTCCGAACCCTTCCACAGACGCTCGAAGTGACGGATGCAGTCGTCAGGCGTGCCGATGCAGGCAATGCCTTCCTTGGTCAGGTACTCCGCCGCATCGGTGATGCCGGGCGGCAGGATCGGGAAGGTGGCGACGTCGGTGAAGTACTTGGTGAAGCTGTCGATGCCGTAGTTCACTTCGGCGAAGGCCTGCTCTCGGGTCGGCGCGACATGGGCGAAAGTCACGATCCGCCACCTGGAGCGATCCGACACTTTGCCGTTCTGGCGCGCATGTTCTTCGTAGGTCTGCCAGTTGGCAGCATGCGCCTTGAGTGCATCGTCCGACGTACCGCCGATCGACAGCATGCCGATGCCATGGCGACCGGATGCCACGGCGCCAACCGGCGAGCGCGCGCAGGCCACCGCCATTTCCATGCCGGGCTGGCTGTAGGAAGGGAGCTGGAGCTGGGCCGCCGTCAGATCGAACCAGTCGGTCTTCTTCGTCACCGACTTGCCCGCCATCAGATCGACGATCACATCGAGCGATTCGTTCATGCGGCTGCGCTGGTCGGCGGCCTTTACGCCGATCTTGGCGGCATCGTGGACCAGCGCGCCGGGGCCGACGCCGAACATGGCGCGCCCGCGCGTCATGTGATCGAGCTGGGTCATGCGCGAGGCCAGCATGAACGGATTGTGGTAAGGCAGCGACACGACACCTGTGCCGAGCCGGATGTGCCGGGTGCGCTCGGCGGCCGCGGCCACGAACATTTCGGGCGAGGCAATGATCTCGAAGCCGCCGGAGTGATGCTCGCCGATCCAGGCCTCGTGGTAGTTCAGCCGGTCGAGATGCTCGACCAGCGCCATGTCGCGTTCGATGGCCAGGGTCGGGTTTTCGTCAAGGGCGTGAAACGGCGCGAGAAAGATGCCGGTACGCAGATAGCGATCGTTCAAGGAATGTCCCCTCGCGGTTATGGGGCGGTTGCTTTCGTCGAGTATAGTGGCCGCCTTCCCATGCGCCAGCCCAGCTAGAGTGGCGCACCCCTGCTGCAAGGAGGGTCAATGCGCCGGCGCCGCTTCTTCCCGACTGCAATTGCCACCGGACTCGCCACGCCCGCCATCGTCCACGCCCAGAACGTCACGCGAAGCGTCAAGGCGGCCTACCGCCTGACGACGCTCAGCCGCGATCTCGAACAACCCTGGGGTCTGGCCTTCCTGCCGGACGGACGAATTCTGATCACCGAGCGGCCGGGACGCCTGCGTGTATTCGGCAGCGGGCGACTCGATCGGACGCCGCTGGCGGGCGTTCCCAAGGTCTATGCCAGCAGTCAAGGCGGATTGCTCGACGTTTGCCTGCACCCGGGCTTCGCCCAGAACCGCGTGCTGTATCTCTCCTATTCGGCGGCGGGAACCGGCGGTGCCGCGACGGCGGTGGCCCGGGCGGAACTGACGGACGGAGGCCTGCGCGATGTGACCCCCATCTTCGAGGCCCTGCCGCGCACCGGCGGCGGTCTTCACTTCGGATCGCGAATCGCCTTCGACCGCGCCGGGATGATGTATGTGACGACCGGCGAACGATACCAGATGCGCCGGGCCCAGGATCTCGGCGACCTCGCCGGCAAGGTGGTGCGCCTGCGCGACGACGGATCGGTACCTGCCGACAACCCCTTTGTCGGCAGGGCTGGCGCCCGACCAGAGATTTTCACCTACGGCCATCGCAATCCGCAGGGCCTGGACATGAATCCCGACAGCGGTCAGATGTGGCTGGTCGAACATGGCCCGCGCGGCGGTGACGAACTCAACCGCCTGGTCGCAGGCGCCAACTATGGCTGGCCGCTCGCCACCCACGGTATCGACTATAGCGGTTCCAAGATCAGCGATCATAAGAACCTGCCGGGCATGGAAGATCCGGTGCGTGTCTGGGTGCCATCGATCTCGCCCTGCGGGCTCTGCTTTTATACCGGAGACCGCTTCCCCGGCTGGCGAGGCTCGGCATTTACCGGCGCGCTGTCGAACGAAGCGCTGTTCCGCATCGAACTCGACGGCCCGCGCTACCGAAGCGAAGAGCGGTTGCTCGTCGGCCGTCTTCCCTATATCCGCGACGTGCGTCAGGGCCCCGATGGGCTCCTCTATCTCGTCACCCACAGCGACGACGGCGGGCTGTTCCGCCTCGAACCCGCGTAAACTTGACCGGTCATGCCCGCACCCGTGCTCATTCTTGCCTCCGCCAGCGCCTCCCGCCGCCAGCTTCTTGCCAATGCCGGCCTCTCCTTCAGCATCGAGCCCTCGGGTATCGACGAGGAAGAGATCAAGCGCAGCCTGCTCGGAGAACGCGCCGCGCCGCAGGATGTCGCGGAGACACTGGCCGAGCTCAAGGCGACAAAGGTTTCGACCGGCAATGAAAAAGCCCTGGTCATCGGCGCCGATTCGACGCTGGCCTGCAACGGCCGCCAGTTCGACAAGCCGCCGACACTCGCCGCCGCGCGCCAGCAGCTTCTGACGCTGAGCGGCCAGACGCACGAGCTGTTCTCGTCGGTCGTCGTGGCCCGCGCCGGTGTGCGTCTGTGGCACTGGAACGAGCGCGCCCGGCTGACCATGCGGCCGTTCACCGAATCGTTCCTCGATGCCTACCTGGCGCGGGCCGGCGAGCCGGTGACGACTTCGGTCGGCGCCTACCAGCTCGAGAGCCTTGGAGCGCATCTCTTCAGCCGGGTCGACGGCGACTACTTCACCATCCTCGGCCTGCCATTGCTGCCGCTGCTGTCGTTCCTGTCGAGCCACGGTATCGGGCTGGAGCAGGCGACGTGAACCCGTACGAGCAGCTCCTGGCGGAGGCACGGGACCGGCCGTTTGCGGCCATCGTCGGCTGGCCGGTCGAACATTCGCGTTCACCGGCACTGCATGGCTTCTGGCTGAAGCAGCATGGCATCGATGGCCACTATGGCCGCCTGCCGGTCGAGCCCAAGCGGCAGGCGCTGGAAGAGCTCGTGGCCTTTCTCAGGCGCACGCCCAATGCCCGCGGCTGCAACCTCACCCTGCCGCACAAGATCGAGATCATGCCGCTCCTCGATCGCATCGATCCTGGTGCTGCGCGCATCGGCGCCGTGAACACCGTCATCAAGCAGCCGGACGGTACGCTTGAGGGCCGCAACGCCGACGGCTTCGGCTTCCTCGAAGCGTTGAAGCAGGGCGCCCCGGCATGGCGAGCCGAGGCAGGACCCGTCGTGGTGCTGGGATCCGGCGGTGCGGCGCGCGCCGTTGTCGCCACGCTGATGGATGCGAACGTGCCCGAGCTCAGGCTGCTCAATCGCACGCATAAGGCGGCGCTGGATCTTGGTGCTGCCTTCGCTCCAGACGATGGACGGCGCCTCATCGTCGGCCCCTGGGACGACCGCAGCCGCATGCTCAAGGGCACGACGCTGCTGGTCAACACCACCTCACTCGGCATGAAGGGCCAGCCGCCGCTCGACCTCGACCTCGAGCTGGTGCCGCGCGACGCCACGGTCTGCGATATCGTCTATGTGCCGCTCGAAACCGGCCTGCTCGCCGCCGCACGCGCACGTGGCAATTGCTGTGTCGACGGACTCGGCATGCTGCTGCACCAGGCGCGGGTGGGTTTCGAGGCATGGTTCGGACAGAAGGTCGATGTCAGCGCCGAGCAACGCCGCGCCGTCGCCGCCGACCTCGGAGCATGACGATGGACACCGACCCGCCTCCGGGCTTCGAGCCGCTGTTTCGCTCCAGTCCGTTCCTCGACCACAACGGCCCGTTCTTCTCGCGGCCCAACGACGACGGCACGTTCGTGGTCGGCCTGCGCGTGCTGCCCAAACATGCAAATGGCCGGGGCGGGGCCCATGGCGGGCTCCTGATGACCATGTGCGACATCGCGCTTGGTTACCGCACGACGCGCAGCCAGACCCCCTCGCCGATGCTGACCACGGCCAGCGTCACCACCGACTTCGCCGGCTCGGCCAAAGTCGGCGACTGGATCGAGGCGCATGTCGAAGTGCAGCGGGTAGGTGGGCGGCTGGCTTTCGCCAACTGTTACCTCGTCTGCAACGGCCAGCGCATCGTGCATGCAAGCGCTGTGTTCTCGCGCAGCGGCGACCGGCCAACTTCATGATCCTTCCCCTTCGCGGAATCCGCGAAGGGGAAGTGTCGCCGTCTCGCGGCTTGTAACCAAGCCGCCAGGCGACGAAGGGGTCAGAGAGCCGCAGAAGGCTACGCTTCTGCGGGACCCAGATCCTTGCCTTTTCTGAACCGTGCGGGCGCGAAGAGCGCCCTACTGGTTCATCGACCCGAAGAAGTCGTTGTTCGTCTTGGAAGTACGCAGCTTGTCGAGCAGGAACTCGATGGCGTCGACAGCGCCCATGGGCATCAGGATGCGACGCAGCACCCACATCTTGCTGAGCGTGGCGCGATCGACCAGCAGTTCTTCCTTGCGGGTGCCCGACTTGGTGATGTCGATCGCCGGGAAGGTGCGCTTGTCGGAGACCTTGCGGTCGAGAATGATTTCCGAATTACCCGTACCTTTGAATTCCTCGAAGATCACCTCGTCCATGCGGCTGCCGGTGTCGATCAGCGCCGTGGCGATGATGGTGAGCGAACCACCCTCCTCGATATTGCGTGCGGCACCGAAGAAACGCTTCGGCCGCTGCAGGGCGTTGGCATCAACACCACCGGTCAAGACCTTGCCGGAGCTGGGAACGACCGTGTTGTAGGCGCGGCCGAGCCGGGTGATCGAATCGAGCAGGATCACCACGTCCTTCTTGTGCTCGACCAGGCGCTTGGCCTTCTCGATCACCATTTCCGCGACGGCGACGTGGCGGCTGGCCGGTTCGTCGAAGGTCGAACTCACGACCTCGCCCTTCACCGTGCGCTGCATGTCGGTGACTTCCTCGGGCCGCTCGTCGACGAGCAGCACCATGAGGAAGACCTCGGGATTGTTGGCGGTGATCGCGTGAGCGATGTTCTGCAGCAGCACCGTCTTGCCGGTGCGCGGCGGCGATACGATGAGCGCGCGCTGGCCTTTGCCAATCGGCGCGATCAGGTCGATCACGCGGGTCGAAATATCGAGCTGCTGCTGCGCCGTCGTTCCGGCCTTCTTGGTGAGCGTGCCCGTGCGCCGCGAGCTGACGCGGCCCGACGAGGTGGCGCGCGCGCCACCCTCTTCTTCCTTGACGGCCGGCGCCATGGCGGCCGCGCCGCCGTCCATCTCGAGCTTCAGCTTCTCGTCGGGATAGAGCGGCGTCAGGCTGTCGAAGTTGATGCGGTGACGCAGCGCCTCGGGATCGTCGAAGTTGATCTTGTTGATCTGGACCATGGCGAAATAGCGCTCGCCGTCCTTGGGCGCACGGATTTCGCCTTCCACGGTGTCGCCGGTGCGCAGGCCGAAGCGGCGCACTTGGGTCGGGCTGACGTAGATGTCGTCGGCGCCGGGCAGGTAGTTGGCTTCCATCGACCGCAGGTAGCCGAAGCCGTCGGGCAGCACCTCGGCGGTGCCGACACCGAAGATGGCCTGGTCGGCCGCCGCCAGCTTCTGAAGGATGGCGAACATCAGTTCCTGGCGGCGCATCATTGCCGCGCCCTCGACACCCTGCTCTTCGGCGAAGGCGAGAAGTTCGGGGGGCTTTTTCTTTTTGAGGTCTTGGAGATTCATGGGTCTTCGTTCCGGATTGGGAAATGACGCACACGCCGAGCCCGCTGGGAGCGGTCACTACGAGAGAAGGCGCTGTGTCGTACTTGAGATGGGCCCCGTCGATCACCGCCGGGAGGCGGCGCCAAGGACCCTAGGTGGTGGCTGTTTACAGCGACGACTGCACCATGTCAAAGGGGCGCCGGCCAAAGCATTGATTGGCCGGCGGTGGCGGTGCGTGCCGCCGGACCAGGAGGTCCCAGTCGTCAGCTTTCCTCAGCCAGCATCTCGGCGTAACGGAATATCTCGGTGTGGTCGGCACCCTTGCCCAGCTTGCCGTCGGCGGCCGTCCAGTAGGCCACGGCCTGCGCGAGATTGGGCACTTGGAGCTTGAGGTGAGTGGCGAGATCGCCGGCAGTGCGCAGGTCCTTGACCATTAGCGCGGTCGTGAAGCCGGCCGCGAAGTTGCGCGGCACGACGAACTGCCGACCCTTCACTTCCGTGGCGTTGCTCTTGCCGGTCGAGCTGTTGAACACGTCGACCATGACGCCGGGATCGAGACCGAAGGCCTCGCCGACAACCAGCGCCTCACACATGGCGACCAGGCCGGCCGCCGAAAGGTAGTTGTTGAGTGCCTTCAGCGCATGCCCCGCACCGGCCGGGCCGCACAGCGTGATGGTCTTGCCCATGGCACCGAAGATCGGCCGCACCCGTTCGAGATCGGCCGCCGCGCCGCCCACCATGATGCTGAGCGAACCATCGACCGCGCGCCGCACGCCACCGGATACCGGCGCATCGAGCAACGCCACACCGCGGCCGGCGAGGTCCCGCACCAGCTTCTGCGTGTCGACCGGATTGGACGAGCTCATGTCGAGTACGAGAGCGCCGGCCTGGAGGCCTTCGACCGCGGCGTCACGGCCTTCGAGGACGGCCTGCCGCACGATCTTGCCGTCGGGCAGCATGGTGATCAGCGCGTCGGCGCCTTCGGCGGCGGCCTTGGCCGAGGCGGTCGCCAATGCCGAGGGGTGGGCGCCGACGAAATCCGACACCGCCTTCTGCGACACGTCGAACACGCGCAGCTTGAATCCTGCTTCGACGAGTCGCCTGGCCATCGGTCGGCCCATCATGCCGAGCCCGAGGAACGCGATGGTGGCGGGAGGTGCGAGTGCGGTCATGATTGTTCCCCGGATGTGAGGTGGTATTCATAGAGTGGCAAGGTGCGGCCGGGAATGGCGTCGGACGGCGCGTTTCGCAGAAAGCGCGTGCCCATGCGCCGGTAGAAGGGGACAGCGTTGGGATCGGCCAGCACCGTCATCCGCCGCGCCCCGAGGCCGCGCGCCAGGCGGGCGGCAGCGCCGAACAGCGCCCGCCCCGCACCCGAGCCAATCGCCGGCGGATCGACGAACAGCGCATCGAGGTCGACCGTATCGCCCGCGCCCGGCACAACCGCCACGCCCAGCAGACGGTCGACGGTGTCCGTCGCCACCAGCACACGGCCGGCGGCGACGTCGCACTCTTCGACCACGAGCGCGG
>CALFRN010000291.1 GCA_937919085.1 uncultured Reyranella sp. | reverse complement strand
GCCCGCGACGTTGGCCTTCTGGGCGCGCACCCAACCGGCAGCCCAAGCGGCGAATTGCGGCGTGCCGGGCATGTAGTTGTTGTCGGTGATCTTCAGGCCGGCCTTGTAGTCCTGCTCGCCGCGCAGCTCGGCCTCGTTCTCGCTGGCCTCGGGCTTTCCGTCCGCGCTGGTCGCGGTCGCGGCCGGCATGTCGAACAACCCAAACTGCGTGCCAAGCGGCGTATCGAGCAGGCGCAGGATGCGGCCCTTCATCCGATGGCTGGAGACGATCGAACCGGCGCCCCCTTTTGCCGCTGCCCGCTTCAGCTTCACCGACTCCATGACCTCCGTTGCCCACTCCTTGCTGCCCATGTCGGTCTTCGCCGTCTTGAGGGCCGCGCCCAGATCGGCGCGCGCCTTCTGGACAACGCGCATGGCCGTCTCGATCTCGATCAGCGCGACCTCGATGGCGTTGGCGTTGCGCTGGATGACCTCGTCGGGGGGATCGCCGGAGTTGTGGCCCATGCCATTTGCTGCGTTCTCAGCCGCCTTCTGCTCCGTCAGCTTATCCATGTTCGCCTTGTCGTGATCGGGGCCGGCGAAGTCGGCGTGATCGGAGTTCTTGTTTGTTTTTAACTTAGGGGCCATCGGGGCGGTCCTATCTTCGTAGGTTTCGGGGGGGTGCCCGGCCGGCTCTAGGGGTACCGGCCGGGCGACGTCGTCGGTTCGGATGGAAGCACTATGCCGGCGACGTGTGGGACTCGAGGGCTTCGAGGGCTTTGAGGCGCTCACGCATTGACCGCTGATACGTTCGCAACCGACCGGTGCGCCAGGTGATCGCGATGACTGCGGCCACGGTGATCTTGTGGGCCCGGGCTATCTCGCGCGTCGGGATTTTGAGATCGAAGTCGGTGCAGACCGCGGCGATCCGCACCGCGATGCGGGCGCGGCGCTCGTCGTTCAGCTTGTAGAGGGCCTTCTTGGTGGCCGCGATGTCGGCCTCGATGTCTTTGTCCGAGCGCATCAGGCGGCCTTTTCGTTAGGGTTTGCGGGCTTTTTCAGCCATTCCCGGGGAAGGTTGCCGCCATGATCGTTGACCATCATCCACACCTCGGGGCGCTTGTCGGAGCTGATACCGCGAAAGCGCCAGTTAGTGACGGCGGATGGCGTTACTTGCAGGGAGGCCGCCAAAACCACGGCACTGCCGAGCTTTGCGACAAGGAAATCAATGGCTTCAAGGTCGGTCATGCGACGCAGGGTAATCCTAAACGGCGGGAGCGGTCAACACGCGCCGTGAATTATTCCCTTGTTGATCCCACACAATCCGTGTAAATGGGATGGGCGAACATCAACAAGGGGACCGGGAACATGATCGCCACTGCCGCCACCTACGCCGAAGCCCTCAAGATCGCCGAAGACTTCCGCGCCATCTTCGCCGGCTGCGACTGGATCGTTTGCATCGCCGCGTCCCTCTTCGAGGGCGACACCTACTTCATCACGGTGGGCTGACCATGACCGCCATCGCCGCCCCCGTCGCCCGCCGCCCCATCGACGCCACGGTCATAAATTTGGCCGTGGAGAAGGCTCGCCGGTCCTGGGCCTCCTGGTCGCCCGCCCGCCGCCCGCAGGCCTGTGCCGACCTGCAGGTCGCGCTGGAGGCCGAGGTGAAGCACGGTCGCGAGGATTTCTGGCACACCGCCTTCGGCGACCGGGACGGCGGCGACCGCCACCTCTCCGAGGCCTACCTGCTCCCGCGCGAGCGGTTGGCCTCGGCCGCCCTTAACGCCCTGACCCACGCCAGCATCCAGACCCGGCTGATCCGTGAGGACATCCAGCGGCTGCGGAGGCAACTGGCCGCCGGCACCGACGCCACCCAGAGCGACGTCTACCGCGCCGACTGGTCCGCCAGAGCCAGCGACACGGCCGCCGATCTGGCCACCCTGATCCAGCGCCGCCGCCGTGCCTGGCAGCGGGCACTGCAACTCATCGCCGACTACAACAAGGAGACCGCATAGTGGCACGCCCGCAAATCGTGACGACCGGCGTCACCCCGCACCACGCCGACGACCTCATCGCCCTGTTCGTCTGCAGCAGCACGAACAACCGCAGCGGCATCAGCCTGCACGGCTACATCAGCCGGCCCGAGGCCGAGAAGCTGATCGTCCGCCTGCGGGAGGCGCTGGACAGCTGGCCGCGCGAGGCGACCGGCGACGACCTGGGGCTCGGCACATGAGCAGCACCCACAAGATCGACGCCACGATCCCGGTCGGCGATCCCGACCTTGGCGCCGAAGTCGAGGCCCGCATCACCTTCACGTTCCAACCGAACGTGCCGGAGCAGGGGCCCAGCTATGCCAGCGGCGGCCAGCCTGCCGAGCCTGCGCACGCCGAATGGGTCAGCGCCGAGCGGCTCGTCAATGGCGAGCCGCGCCCGTTCGACGGCGTCTTTCACGACATGGAGAAGTCGTCGTTCGACGCGACCTGCGAGGCGTGGCTGGAGAGCGACGAGGGGCAGTGTCAGGCGATCGAGCACGCGCTCGACGAACTGCAGGCCGCCGAGGACTCGGCCGCGGATGACCGGGCCGAGCAGCGCGCCGAAGATCGAAGGGGAGACTGGTGATGGCGAAGAAAACCGAGATCGAAGGCTACAGCGTGATCGTGTTCGTGCCGACGGGCCGGTTCACCAACGCCAGCAACGGGCGCAACGTCGACATCAGCCCGACTGAAGCCCTTGAGATTGCCGTTCTGCTCAAGAAGAAGATCGCCGACAAGGTCGCCGGCATCTGGAGCAACATCGACATCGAGCCGCAGATCAGCGCCACCTGCGAAAGCTGCGGCTCGGAGTGGACCGAGGAGTCGGACACCTACAACCTCGGTTGCTGCACCGCCGACGAGGAAGACGAGGAGCAGCGCAAGCGTGACAACGGCCAACTTGGAGTGGGAGCCTAAACATGTATCCAACCGTCACCGCCCAGCAGTACGCCGCCGACCGGGCCATCACCCGCGAGAACGCAGAAGAGGCCGCGATCTTCGCCGCCCGACGCGCTCTCACCGCCGGCCAGTTCAACCAGACGTTCGTCGAGACACTCCGGCAGCTCTGCCAGAGCCAGCGGCAGGCCATCCGCAACCACGCGATCCTGCTCGCGCACCAGGCCTCGGCGATCGAGTGGGCCCGTCGGCAGGGAGGCGCAGCATGAAGGCGTGCCCGATCTGGCTCGCGTTCGTGTTGCCGGGCCTGTGCCTGCTGGCCATCGGCATCGCACGCGCCGACGAGCCCGCGCGCCCCTACGTCATCACCGTGGTCTACCACGGCAAGGACTACGACCACGTCCAGCGCACGCATTTCACGCTGGGTCAGCCGCCCGTCGTCTACGAAAGCAAGGTGGCCTGCGACATCGCCATCACCCGCGTCCGCGTCCACCTTTCGGGCGCCAAACTGCAATGCAACCCGCTGCGATAATCTCTACACTCTCAACACCTGGAAGGACCGATCCATGGCTACCGACAAGAAGACCCCGCTGCGCATCATCAACCTGCAGGCGGAGAACATTAAGCGGCTCGTCGCCGTCAACATCACGCCCGCGGGCGACGTCGTCGAAATCACAGGCGCGAACGGCGCCGGCAAGTCGAGCGTCCTCGATTGCATCTGGTGGGCCCTCGAGGGCGCCAGCGGCATCACCTCCAAGCCGATCCGCAAGGGCCAGAAGGCCGGCAAGATCAGGCTCGACATGGGCGAATACATCGTCGAGCGCACCTTCAAGCTGAAGGACGACGAGACCTTCACCACCGCGCTGACGGTGAGCAGCCCCGACGGCGGCAAGCACAGCAGCCCCACGACGATGGTCGACGGCTGGCTCGGCAGTCTGTCCCTCGACCCGCTGGAATTCGCGCGCAAGAAGCCGGCCGAGCAGTTCGACGCGCTGAAGTCCATGGTGCCGGGCTACGACTTCGACGCCATGGCGCGGCTCGACAAGGCCGACTACGACAAGCGCACCGACGTGAAGCGGCGCGCGAAGGAGAAGCTCGCCCAGGTCAACGCGATCGCCCTGCCGGCCACGCTGCCGACCGGGAAGATCGACGAGGCGGCCATCGTTGCCGAGATTGGCAGCGTGGGCGAGTTCAACGCCGGCATTGATCGTCGCGCGGAGAACCGCGTCGCCGCAACCAACCAGATCGCAGCGCACAAGAGCGATGCCGAGAAGGCGCGCGACAAGGCGCTCGACCTACGGGCGCAGGCTGATTCGTGGGATGCCGACGCGGTCGAGTGTGAAAAGCGCGCCGCCGATCTGCAGGCCAAACTGGATGCTGCCGAGCCGCTGCCTGAGAAGAAGAGCGCGGTCGAAGTCACCGCGCGGCTCGCCAAGGCCAAGGAGAACAACCTGCTGGTCAACATGGTGGCCCAGCGCGAGCAGCTGCAGCACGACGCGGACGAGTTGGCCAAGGAGGCGGCCGCGCTCACCGAGGCCATGGAGACCCGCGCTAAGGCCAAGCAGACGGCGATCGCCGAGGCCGAATTGCCGGTCGACGGTTTGGAACTCGGCGACGGCATGATCCTGCTCGACGGCCAGCCGTTCGACCAGGCCAGCGACGCCCAGCGCCTGCGCACCAGCATGGCCATTGCCATGGCCGAGAACCCCCGGCTGCATGTGATCCGCGTCAGGGACGGCAGCCTGCTCGACGAGAACGGGATGAAGCTGATCTACAATATGGCCGCAGAGCACGGCTTCCAGGTCTGGATTGAGCGTGTCGACACCAGCGGCAAGGTCGGCTTCGTCCTTGAGGACGGCCACATCAAGCACGCGCCCGAGGCCAAGGATGTAGCGCTGGGCGACCTGCTCGACATGGGCAAGGAGTAGACCGTGAAGACGCCCATCCTTTCAGATGAACACTGGCACAGCATGCGCAAGCAGAACGTGGGCGGAAGCGACATCGCTTCCCTCTTCGACGTGTCGCCCTACAAGACCAAGTTCACGCTCTGGCACGAGAAGGCCGGCAACGTGACAGAGGACAACGAGGGCAACAGCCGCACCGACTGGGGCAAGCGCCTCGAGGCCGGCATTGCCGAAGGCGTCGCGGCCGACATGCGCTGGATGCTGCGCAAGAGCCACGACTATCACACCCACGACCGCATCAAGGGCATGGGCTGCACCAACGACTACGACGTGATCGACCACGCCGACGGGCCGGGCATCGTCGAAATCAAATTCGTGGCGGAGTATGCGACCTGGAAGAACGACTGGACCGAGAAGCGGGCCCCGGCCGGCATCGAGATCCAGTTGCAGCACCAGTTGGCCACCACGGAGTGCAGTTGGGGCGCCATCGCCGTGTTCATCGGGCAGGCCGCCACGCTCAAAATCTACGAGCGCAAGGCTGACCCGCGCGTAATCGGCGAGATCGAGCGGCGCGTCGAGGCGTTCTGGCAGTCGATCGCCGAGGCCAAGGCGCCCGACGTGAGCGGCACGCCCGACGAATGGGAAGCGCTCAAGGAGCTCTACCCGAAGATCGACCCGCAGAAGGCGATCACCATACCGGACAACCGCATCGGCGAGATTTGCCAGATGTTCGTCTATTCCCACGCGCAGCACTATTCGAGCGAGCGGACCCTGAAGGAGTGCAAGGTCAAGCTGCTCGACGCGCTGGGCGATGCGTCGATCGCCTACGTCCCGGGCCACATCATCAAGCAGCGACCGCACGGCAAGGGCCGCGTGGTCGAGGCCATCGAGCACGACACCGGCGTCCAGCACACCGTGCTGACCGAAACGATTGAACTGGCTTAGGAGCGCACGACCATGGGAACCAACCTCGTAGCCATCAAGGACGAAATGCACAGCACCGCCAGGGTGCAGGCCTTCCGCGATGTGCTCGCCCCCTACAAGCTGCCGATCGAAGCCTGGCGCGCGGGCCTCGTCGCCACCTATGAGCAGGATCCCGGCGTCCTCAACTACATGGACCTGACCAGCACCATGAACGGCGCCATGACGATCGCCGTCCTGGGCCTGCGCATCGACAAGGCCACCGGGCAAAGCTGCCTCGTGCCGTTCGCCGGCAAGGCCCAGCCCATCATCATGGTGCAGGGCTACACCGTGATCGCGGCGCGCGGTGGCTACACGCTGCAGGGCACGCTGATCCGCGAAGGCGACAAGTACGCCGAGCGCGCGGGCAGCGATCCCGGCATCGACCACACGCCGGCCGCCGACAAGAAGGGCAAGGTCATCGGTGCCTATGCCGTCGCCCGGTCGAAGCAGATGCCGACGCTGTTCTCGCCGATCATGACGATCGACCAGCTGCTCGCCGCCCGCGATAGCTCGAAGGGCTACCAGCAGGCCAAGGCCAAGGGCCGCTCGCACCCGTGGATCACGAACCTCGAAGCCATGATGATCAAGACGCCGAAGCGACTGCTCGCCAAGGACATCCCGAACGACCAGCTGCGGCAGTCCAACTGGCTTGAGACGATGCATGACATGGGCAAGGTGTCATGGCTGAACCAGGAAGGTCACGGTCAGGTGATCGAGCCGGAACCCGAGCCGCTGTATCCCGAGCGCCAGCCCAACGTGACCGACGCCGAGGATCTGACCGCGGCGGCGCGACCCAAGCCGGCGCTGGTCTGGAAGGTGCCGGACGGCCGCGAACTGTCGGCCAAGACAGCGGCGGAATGGGCGGCGCTGGTGACGAAGGGCATCGCCGGTCAGGACGACGTCGAGAAGCTGAAGGCCGCGCTCGACCGGAACCGCGCCGCCATCAACGCCATCATGGTCGACGAGCCGGAGCACGCTCGCACCGTGTTCAAGGCGTTCAACGATAAGGGGGTATTTTGATGAACGCGCACCGCACCAAAATCAACGGCGACATTCCAGAGGGGCCGCTGTGACCGCGGCACAGGAGCACTAGATGGCAAGCAAGACGAAGGTACGGACGCCGCGCCATTACATCCACTCAAATTCTCCGGTCGGCATGGTCCGGGCGCACTTTGAGGATTTGCACCACCCATCTTGCACCAACGAGGTCCATTTCACCCCGGCGCAAGCGCGATCTATGGCGCTGCGGCTCATGCGAGCGGCCAACGAAACCGACGCCCTCACCCCACCCAACCCGGAAGGTGACAGCCTACGGCCTTTACAAATACCGGCGGGGACGGATCGTTAGCCGAAGACCTCGGTTACCACCCAGCCCAGCACAAGCCCTCCTAGCAGACACGCGACCAGGAACCTGTCGGCACGGGTCACGACATCACCGAGACGGCCGTCGGCGCGCACGGCACGATGTTCGTGTAGGTTCGCACATCGTCCATGAACCATCCCGGCGCCGGAGGATCGCTGTAGGCTACCCAATTGTAGCGCTCGTGCAGATCGGCGACCGGCGCCTCCGGCGTGCGGCCCCACGCCTCCCACCGCACCAGGCCATAGCCCTCGGCAAACCAGCTGCGCTCGAGCGCCTGCGATCCCGCGATGGTGTCACGGTCGTAGTGTTCGCAGATGACCGCCCGCAGTGAGCGGCGCTCAAGCTGCCCGTCGTGCGCGAACGGGAACGACACCATCTCGAGGCGGTAGCGCGTGAAAGCCTTGCCGAGCGGCGTCCGGGCGTCGGACCAGCTGCTGATAGCAAGCGTCGCCACCAACTCGCGCCAGCGCCCGGTCGGCGCATCGGCGCCAAAGAATATCCAGCCTGTGCCGCCATACGCCTGGCCGACAAAATACTGCATGTAAGGCGTACCGCCGTCGCGCGTCGCGATCGCGCGCACAAAGCCGTCGGCGCCGACCTCGAGGATTTGCCCGCCGTCGCCGGCGTCGTGCTCCGGGCGCACGAAATCAAACGTCTGCAGCACCCGGCCGTCGTCCATGAGCACGGACTCGGACGCCTCCCAGCCGATCGGCAGCGGCCAGTCGTGGCGGCGCTCGGTCAGAAGATCGTGGACCGTAGCCAGCCTGCCTTCGCGGTGGCGCTGCACGATGAAGGCAAGCGGATCGTCGATCGTGCGCCAGCCGACCGTCGGCCGGTCGTCGCGCGCGAGGCCCAGCCATCGCCGGATCGCCGCCACCAGGCGCGACAGCCAGCTCACTTGCGGCCCCGGACAAATGTCGCCAGGGCGCCGTGGTGCAGCTTGCAGGCAGCATAGGCCTGGGCAACCCGGATGCGCTCGGCGCCGATGTCGTTGTCGCTGCCGTCGTCGGCCGCGAGAACAGGATCAGTGCAGGGGAGCAGGAGGCTGGCGTCCGGCTGGCGGTCGATCGCCAGAAATGATGTCCCGCACGCCGATAGTAGCAGCGCGCATGGCAGGACTGTCAGCGCACGCACGAGTGACGGGGGCGGCATAGATCCTCTCAATCTGTGTCACGACCTTGGTTTGAAG
>CALFRN010000290.1 GCA_937919085.1 uncultured Reyranella sp. | reverse complement strand
ATGGAAACACCTCTGAGGATCAGCTTTCAGGGCGGCGAAACAAGCTTGGCCCTGAGTCAGTTGATCGCCGGGCACGTTGACGTTCTGGAGACGTTGTACGGCCGCCTGACGGCGTGCCACGTGGTGATCAGGGTTCCCGGCCGGCACCACCGCACCGGTGACCTGTACAGCGCCAACATCCATCTGACCCTGCCAGGCGGCATCGACATCAATATCGACCACACGCCGCAAGCCGACGACCGGTTCTCCAGCCCGCAATTCGCCGTCAACGACGCGTTCCGCCGGGCCAAGCGCCTGCTCAAGGACCGGACACGCCGGCAGCGCGGCGACGTGAAGGCGCTCCACGAGCGCATCGACCGCACGCTCGATCAGCCGCCCGACCTCTGAGCGGACCGCCTACCGCCGCTTCACGCCCTTCTCGTCGAGCCGTTCGCGCAACAGGCCGATACGGTCACCGCCCCAGAACAGCTCGCCGTCAAAGGCAAAGGTCGGCACGCCGAAAACGCCCGATGCCTCGGCGTCGCTGCGCAAGCGATCGTGCTCGGCACCGCCTTCGCCTGCGAGGAAGTCTTCGAAACCCGGCGGTGCCCCCGTGTCGATGAGCACCGCGGCAACGGCCTCAGGATTCTCCGGATCGAGTTCGCGGCGCCAGAAGCGGTCGAAGGCGACGTCGTTATAGCCGCGGAAGACGCCATGCCTCTGGGCATAGAGCATGCCGGTATTGATCGGCCGGGCATAAAAGATCTTCTTCGGCCCCATCAGCACGAGGCCCTGCTTGTTGGCGTAGCGGCGCGCATCCATGTAGGCGTAGCGCACCCGCCGCCAGTGATGGGCATCGCGCTCGGCCACCGCGCCCTGGAACGAGGCAATGTCGAGCGTATAGGGCCGCCACACGACCGGGATGTCGTAGTCGGCCTCGAGCGCATAGGCCCATGCCTTGGCGACGAAGGCATAGGGACTCACATAGTCGCTCCACAGAACGATCAACGAGCATCCTTCGCCAGCTTCTTCTCCACCACGCGCGACCACAGGGTGGCGCCGAGGGTAATGATCTCGTCGTTGAAGTCGTAGCTGGGATTGTGGACCTCGCAACCACCCTCGCCGCCGCCGTTGCCGATGTTGATGAAGGCGCCGGGGACTTTTTCCAGCATGTAGGAGAAGTCCTCCGACGCCATGACGTAGGGGCCCTCGCGGTTCATGTTCTCCGCGCCGACGATCTCGGCGGCGACATCGGCGATGAACTTCACGGCGTCACGGTCATTGACCAGCGGTGGGAAGACGACGCGCACGTCGGCCTTGGCTGTGCCGCCAAGAGTGCGGGCAATACCCTCCGAAATGGTTTCGATGCGTTCCTTGACCAGTGCCATCGTCTCCTTGCGGAAGGCGCGGATGGTGCCACGCAGCACCGCCTCCTGCGGAATGACATTGTAGGCATCGCCGGAATGCATCTGGGTCACCGAGATCACCGCCGAATCGAGCGGCGCCACGTTGCGCGACACGACGCTCTGCAGCGCCGAGATGATCTGGGTGGCGATGATCACCGGGTCGATGCCGGTTTCCGGGCGGGCGCCGTGCGCGCCCTTGCCGGTGATGTGGACATCGAACAGCCCGCCGCCGGCCATCTGCGGGCCGGAGCGGATGGCGAACTTGCCGACATCGAGCTTCGGCCGGTTGTGCATGCCGAAGATCTGTTCGCAGGGAAACTTGTCGAACAGCCCATCCTTGACCATCGCCTCGGCGCCACCACGGCCTTCTTCGGCGGGCTGGAAGATGAGATGCACTGTGCCGTCGAAGTTACGTGTCGCCGAAAGGTACTTGGCGGCTCCCAGCAGCATGGTGGTGTGGCCGTCGTGGCCGCAGGCATGCATGCGGCCCTTGTGCTGGCTGCGATGGTCGAAGGTGTTGAGTTCGTCCATCGGCAGCGCGTCCATGTCGGCGCGGAGGCCGATGGCGCGGGGATTGTTGCCGACCCGGATCGTGCCGACGACGCCGGTCTTGCCGATTCCGGTCGTGACCTCCAGCCCCCACTCCTTGAGCTTCTGGGCGACGATGGTGCTGGTGCGCTCCTCCTCGAAGCCCAGCTCCGGATGGGCGTGGATATCGCGCCGGATGGCGGTGAGCTCGGCGGCTGCGGCGGCGATCTTGGGTTCGATATTCATGGTCGTCAGGACTCCAACAGGAAGGACGTCATTACACGACGAAACTCGGCGCCGTGCACGTTCGGATATGCATGGCCGCCGTCGGCCAGCACATAGGCCCGTGCGCCCGGAATCAGCCGCACCAGTTCTTCCGTGAAATAGAGCGGCGTCACGGTGTCGTCGCGGGCGCAGAGGGCAAGGGTGGGCACCCTCACCTTCTGCAATTGTTCGCGGCGATCATGGGCCACGATGGCAGCGATGCGCGACAGCACGATCTCCGGAACCGGGATGGTCTCGGCGGCCACGGCCTCGGCGGCGACCAGGTCGGCATCGTGATCGCGTACCCAGGACGGCATGTTGAGCGCCAGCGCGCTCGACTTCAGATAGGCGGCCGGCCCCAGTTCGCGCAGCATCAGGGCACGGACCTCGAACAGGCGGCGGAAGAATGCGTCTGTCCTGGCCCAGGTCGAACTCAGAACCAACCGGTCGATGCGGCCTGGATGGTCGATCGCCAGTACCTGGCCCATGGCACCGCCGGTCGAGTGACCACACCAGTGCACCCGTTCGTATCCCAATCCTTCTATGAGCTGCAGCGCGTCGTCGGCCATCTGCTCGACGCTATAGGCGAGCCGGGACAGGGTACTGCGTGCGGTGCCGCGGTGGTCGTGCACGATAACCGTGAAGGACCGCGCGAGTTCGGCGACGTTCGACTCCCAGAACCGGCCATCGCCGCCCAGACCCGGCACGAGAAACAAAGGCGGGCCACTGCCGGTCTTCTCGTAGTAAAGCTCCGCGCCATCGCGCAGTTTGAAGTGTGGCATTTGCACGTTCCCCCGATTTCCTTAAGGTGCCGACCAAGGAAGGAAAGCGCAGGATGAAGCGCCTGTCGATATTAGCAATTGTCCTGTTGAGCGGCTGTGCCGCCGAACGGCAACCCCAGACCAACGTGATTCCGCGGCCAGCGCCCGATGACCCGACTCCCCAGGGCATCGCCTATATCTGCGACGGTCGCAAGGAAGTGGCCGTGGTCTATGCCAAGAACCGTGCCTCGGTAACCCTCGACGGCAGGACATGGCGTCTGGAATACCAGCCGACCGACCAGGGCTTCCGCTACGTCGACGGGACAAACGAGTGGGCCGGCCGCGACGATCTTGCCACGCTGCGCGAGAACGGCAGCGGCAGCCGGCCGCTCGCTTTCAATTGCCGACCGACGCGGCGCACGACCTGACCCGGGATCAGCGCAGCCAGAGCTTGATGCCGTAACCGACCAACGCGGTGGCACTGACCCCGCCGGCCCACAGGGCGACGAACCACAGGAGCTGCCGCGCCGTCGGCTTCACCTCAGTGGTAGCCTTCATGGCCGGTCTTGCCGCGAAACACCCAGTAAGAATAGCCGGTGTAGGCGAGGATGATCGGCACCATCACCAGAACGCCCGGCAGCATGAACGCCAGACTGAAGTCGGGTGCGGCAGCGTCCCAGATCGAAACCGAAGGCGGCACGACGTTGGGATAGAGGCTGATCCCGAGCCCCGCGAGGCCCAGCGCGAACAACGCGAGCGCCATCAGGAACGGCGTGTAGTGGTGGCGTCGGCGGAGACCGAACAGGAACGTCGCCGAAACGATGACCACCAGCAGCGGCACCTGGGCGGTGAACAGGACCTGCGGCCAGGCGAACCAGCGCTGCCAGTAGGCCTCGCGCAGGAACGGCGTCCAGGCACTCACCGCCGCCATGGCGACTATGGTGGCGATGCCGACGCGAAGCGCCAGCCGGTAGCAACGGTCCTGAAGCGCCCCTTCGCTCTTCATGATCAACCATGCGGCACCGAGCAGCGCATAGCCGCACACCAGGCTGACGCCCACCAGCAGGCTGAACGGGGTGAGCCAGTCGAACCAGCCCCCGGCGTAGCCGCGGTCCTGGACGGCGATACCCTGCAGCAGCGCCCCCAACGTGATGCCCTGCGCGAACGCGGCGACGACCGAGCCGACGTTGAAGGCAATGTCCCAGATGGCGCGGTGGCCGGGAGCGCGCCAGCGGAACTCGAAGGCGACGCCGCGAAAGATCAACGCCAGCAGCATGGCGATGATCGGAGCATAGAGCGCCGACAGGATCATGCCGTAGGCCAGCGGAAAGGCCGCCAGCAGGCCGCCGCCGCCCAGCACCAGCCAGGTTTCGTTGCCGTCCCATACCGGCGCGATGGAGTTCATGGCGCTGTCGCGTTCGCGACCGGCGGGAAGCACCGGGAACAGGATGCCGATGCCGAGATCGAAGCCGTCCATGACGACATAGGCGAAGATCGCGAAGGCGATGACAAAGGCGAAGACGGTGGGCAGATCGATATTGAAGGGCAAGATCAGGCCTCCCTGTCGCGAGATCCGGAGCCAGGCTGCGCCATGGCCGGACCGGCCGTGAGGCCGGCCGCGCGGACCGGCTCGCCGCGCTCCGGACCGGCCTCCCCGCGGTGCGGAGGCTGGCCCATCAGCTTCAGGATGTAGAAGACGCCGGCGCCGAACACGATGAAATAGACCACGACGAAGGCCAGCAACGACACCGCAACAGCCGGCGCATCCAGCCGCGACACCGAATCGACCGTGCGCAACAGGCCATACACCGTATAGGGCTGGCGCCCGACTTCCGTCGTCACCCAGCCGGCGATCACGGCAACGAAGCCCGCCGGGCCCATCACCAGGGCGAAGCGGTGCAGCAGCGGCCAGTCGTAGAGATGCTTCCTGAGGCGCGCGAGCAAGCCGAATGCGGCAAGCCCCAGAATCAGGAAACCGAGGCCCACCATGACCCGGAACGACCAGAACACCACCGCGACCGGCGGCCATTCCGTACGGTCGACCGATTCGAGTCCCGCGAGCGGCGCGTCGAGCGCGTGCTTCAGGATCAGCGACGAGGCTTTGGGAATCTCGACGGCGTAGCGCGTCACGCCGGCCGCCTGGTCGGGCCAGCCGAACAGGATCAGCGGCGCACCATCGGCGTAGCTCTTGAAGTGCCCTTCCATGGCCATGACCTTGACCGGCTGATGCTCGAGGGTGTTCAAGCCCTGCTGGTCGCCTGCCAGGATCTGCAGCGGCGCGACCACGGCGATCATGCCCATGGCCATGGAAAACATCACGCGCGCACCGTCGTTGAGGCGATCGTGCAGCAGATGCCAGGCGCCCACCGCCCCCACCACCAGCGCGGTAGTGAGATAGGCCGCGAAAACCGTATGGACGAGTCGGTAGGGAAAGGACGGGTTGAAAATGACGGCAAGCCAGTCGGCCGGAACGAACTGGCCGCCGGCACTGATGACATAGCCGGTCGGCGTATGCATCCAGCTGTTCGCCGCCAGGATCCAGAAGGCAGAGATGAACGTGCCGACGGCGACGGCAAGCGTGGCCGTGAAGTGCAGCGTGCGGCCGACCCGGTTCAGGCCGAACAGCATGACGCCCAGGAAGCCGGCCTCGAGGAAGAAGGCGGTCAGGACTTCGTAGGCCATCAGCGGGCCGATGACCGGCCCGACCTTGTCGGAGAAGACCGACCAGTTGGTGCCGAACTGGTAGGACATCACGATTCCCGAAACCACGCCCATGCCGAAGACGAGGGCGAATATCTTCAGCCAGTACTTGAACAGGTCGAGATAGATCTGGCGGCCGGTCCACAGCCACAGCCCCTCCAGCACCGCGAGATAGCTCGCCAGGCCGATCGAGAACGACGGGAAGATGAAGTGGAACGAGACGGTGAAGGCAAACTGCAGCCGCGCCAGCAGCACTGCGTCGAAGGACTCGAACATGGCCTCCACCCCGCACAAAGGTTACGACATCGCGACGCTATCCGAAGGCGTCGAACACCTCGGCGATGGCTGCACGTCCGAGACCGGCCCGCAGGCAGGTTTCCAGCAGCACACGCGCCTTGAGCGGCTGCAACCGCCCGCCCCAGATCAGGCCTGCCTTGCGTAGCGCGATCTCGGAGCTGGGGCCACCGTAAGTCTGTCGCAGCAGTGGCCCACCAGCGCCCGCCCGGGCGGACATGACCACAGGCAGCACTTCCGCGAGCCGCGTCGCCAATGGCGCCATGCGCTCAGGCACATGCCCGCCGCCCATCGCGCCCAGCACAACACCGCGATAACCCAAATGGTCGCGGCCATCGAGCAGCGCCTGCACGAGGAAGCCAGGCTCATCGAGACCGAGCCAGAGAAGCGCCACGGGTTGCGCCTTGCCATGGGATGCGTCGCCAAGCCGCGCCTGCGCCAGGGTGATGGGCTCGCGCACCGGCCGCGACAGCGGCACGATGCGGTCCTCCACCAGCGCAGCCAGCGGTCCGGACTGCGGCGCCGCGAAGGCATTGAGGCGCGTCGGATGGGCCTTGACCACGTCGGCAGCGGCGTAGACCTCGTCCAGCATCACCGCCATCACGCCCAGCACTCTGGCGTGCGCCCGGATCCACGGGTCGCACGCAACGCGCACGGCGGCGAGAAGATTACCCGGCCCATCGGGCGAGGTGAGCGCGGGGTTGCGCATCGCCGCCGTCACGATCACCGGAATGTCGCGAACGAGCAGCAGATCGAGCAAAAACGCCGTCTCCTCGAGCGTATCTGTGCCCTGCGTCACGATCACGCCGTCGGTATCGAGCCCCGCGATCCTGACCGCCAACGCATGGATCTGGTCGAAGCCCAGCGAATGACTGCCGACCTTCGACACAGTCTCGGCGGTGATATCGGCAAGTGCCGCAAGTTCGGGAACGGCCGCCACGAGATCGTCGGCGCCCAGTCCCATCTGCATGGCACCCGAGGCATCGGGCCGTGTGGCGATGGTGCCGCCCAGCGCCAGTATGTTTATACGCGGCTTGATCATGCGAGCAGCCTCAGCGAACGGAAGAAGCGTTCGGCTTCAGGCGCCCGCATGGCATCGGCCGGTGCGAGATAGCCGAGCGACACATAGCGGTGGCCCTTCAACAGCACGAGCTGGCGCAACGCCTTGCCGCCGGCAATCGGGCCGATCGACTCGACACCCGGGGCACCCTGCACTTGACGCCAGTCGGTCTTGCTCCACTTGCCGCCCTCGAGACGCTGGGCGCGGTCGTCGAGCACGCCCTGCAGATTGAGGCGCGGCTGCGAGACATCGAACCCTGCAGGAAAGAGTGCGGTCTGCGCCACGAACGCGAGTCGGCGGTATTCGAGACTGTAGGAATGATAGACGAAGGCCGTGCCGGCCGGCGTTGTGGTATCGATCACCTTGTAGGTTGGCGTGCCCGGCATATCGACCAGAAAGACATTGTCGACGTCGCGTACGACAATCCATCCGGTCTGGGCATCGGCATCGCCCGCCGCGGCCACCGCCAGCGGGACAGCGAGGACCTGTCGTCTGAGCAGGCTCATATCGTGGAGGACCGGAGACCGAATTTTTCGCGTGCCTGCTCTGCAGTGTAATAACCGCGCGCCACATCGCGAGCGATCGAAGCGGCATCGCGCCTGGCAGGATCGCCGTAACCGCCGCCGCCCGGCGTCGAAACATGCACCACGTCGCCGACGCCGATCTCGATATCCTGGTCCTTGGAAAGATGCGGCGGACGGTAGGTCTTGCCGCCCTGGGTCACCGCCACGGTGTTGACGCCGCCCGCGGCGCCGCCCAGCGCACCCTGCGGGCCGGTGCGGCCATGGTCCATCACCATGGAAACCCGCGCCTCGCCGCGTCGAAGCTTGATGGCATAGTTGATGCCGAAGCCGCCGCGGAACTCGCCGGCGCCGCCGGAACCCTCGCGCAGGGAGAACTCCTCGAACAGGATCGGATAGAACTGCTCCAGCACCTCGACCGGCGGCATCTTGGAGATGCCGATGGTCGAGCAGCCATTACTGAGGCCATCGCCTCCCAGGAAACCGCCATACCCGCCACCGGTGAAGAGATACATTATGTAACTGCGGCCACGTTCGGGATCGTAGCCGCCGACACCGAGATTACCCGACGTGCCGGCCGGCGCGGCGAACAGAATATCGGGAATGGCGTGGGTCAGCGCCGCGAACACCGCCTCGGCGATGCGCTGGCTCACTTCGGCCGCGCAGCCCGATACCGGCCGCGGATACTTCGCGTAAAGGAACGTGCCTTCCGGCTCGACGATCTTCAGAGGCTCGAAGGTACCGGCATTGATCGGCACTTCAGGGAAGATGTGCTTGATGGCCAGGTAAATCGCCGACTTGGTGGTGGCGATGACGCTGTTCATC